>CAKTQP010000048.1 GCA_934597165.1 uncultured Oscillospiraceae bacterium | reverse complement strand
ATTGAGGTTGAAAACACGTTTGACGGCAAAGTCAAAGAAAAAGACGGCGTGTTCCGCTCGTCCAAGCGAAATGGAAACGGTATCGGCATCCAGTCAGTCCACCATATTGCAGAAAAAACCGGTGGTGCAAGTACGTTTTCCTATCAAAATGGCGTGTTCTCCGCCAAAGTCATGCTCTGTGGATAAGTGGAAATTCATAGCGTATCTTTTAGTTGCATATTGCGTCCAGAGGTGTTGCTTAGGGGAGTTTATCCTTGACAAATCCCTTTCCAGAAGAAGATTCTGGAACGCTACTGCAAGGATCACGGGATTACCGCTTACCGCCATTATGACGAGGATGACGGTTATTCCGGCACAAACTTCAACCGTCCGGGCTTCCAGCGTATGCTTGCCGACATCAGGGCAGGGCGGATCAAGCGTGTCATCGTAAAGGACATGAGCCGTTTCGGGCGCGATTATCTCCACGTGGGAATGTTGTGCTGTATGAAATCGTTCTGCGAAATCTGCGGGAAGCGATCTCCTATGTTTCAGAACATGAAGCGGAGTTCATTCAGGACGCAGCCGAGAGCGATATGCGGACAGAGATGCAGAGTTTGTTCGGAAGCGTGAAACGCTGGCAGAGGCAGACACGCGGATTGCCGAGCTTGACCGCATTATCTCCCGACTGTATGAGGACAACGTGATTGGAAAACTGTCAGACGAACGGTTTATTAAAATGTCCCATGACTACGAGTTGGAACAAAGCAACCTGAAATCAATGGCAGAAGTGAAGCAGCAGGAGCAGCAGAAAACCAATGTCAAGGCGTTTATCGCTGCTGTGAAGAAGTACACGGATTTGCAGGAGCTTGACGCGGCTGTTCTCCGTGCTTTCCTTGACAGGATCGAAGTTTCCCATGTTGACAAGAAATTCAGAACGCGGGAAATCACCATCGTCTATAACTTCATCGGTGCATTTGATTTCACACGGGCAATCGAAAATGCCCGCAACACAAGTAAAAAAGAGCAAAGAACGGCATAGCCGTTAAGCTATGCCGTTCCTTGCTTCAATGTTTTCCTAAGTCACCGCCCATATCCCGGTGGTTTTTCTGTCAGCGAAACTTCAAATACTCCAAAAACCGCTTCACCGCCAATGAAGCGGTTTCTTTGTCCCGCAGCGCCAGCGCGATGTCCCGGTAGGCGGGGACGTCCAGGGGGCGGGTGATGATGCGGTAGGGGGCGCGGCGCAGGATCAGCTCCGGCAGGACGCTGATTCCCAGGCCGTTCTCCACCATGGACATGATGGCGTAGTCGTCCCAGGCAGAGAAGTGGACGTTGGGCGTCAGGCCGTGCTGGACGAAAAGCTGGGCGAATTCCGTGTTCCGCTCCTTCACCAGCATCAGAAACGGGTCGTCACAGAGGGCTGCCAGAGGCACCTGTTCCAGCGCGGCTAGCGGGTGCTCCGGGGGCAGGATGGCCCGCAGGTTGTCCCGTTCTAGGAAAATGGTCTCCAGCTCCGGATGGGTGGGCAGGCGCAGGAATCCGCAGTCCACGCGACCCTCCAACAGCCACTGCTCGATCTCCGTATAGTCGCCCAATAACAGCTCGTAGTCGATGTTGGGGTAATCCTTCTGAAAGGCGCGGATGATGTTGGGCAGCCAGTGGGTGGCCACGCTGGAGAAGGTACCGATGCGGATGAGGCCGGATTGCAGGCCGTTCAGCTCGTCCACCTTGCTTTGCAGCTGGGTGAACTGCCCGCACAGGGTTTTGATATAGGGCAGCAGCTGGGTCCCTTCCGCCGTCAGGTAGACGCCGGAGCGGCTTCGGGTGAGCAGGATCAGGTTCCACTCCTGCTCCAGGTCGTGTATCATCCGGCTGATGCCCGATTGGGAGTAGTTCAGCGCCTCCGCCGCACGGGTGAAGCTGCCGTATTCCACCGTCTTCAGGAAGGCCAGGTATTTCAGTAGGTTGGCGTTCATGGTGTCCTCTTTCTATCTGGATTTCGCATGGAGCTGATGCGAAACAGTCGCTTTTCTCATGTACCTCTTTATGATAAGCTGATACTGTATATTTTGCAAGCGAATAGAGGGAGATTTCCGTGAAAAAAGCGTTTTGGACCTACATTTTTGGGCTGATCTTGTTCGGCTCCAACGGCGTAGCCGCCAGCTACATCCACCTGACCAGCCAGCAGATCGTCCTGCTGCGCACCCTGTTGGGCTTCGCCCTCCTGGCGGTGCTCTATTTTGCCACCGGGCACCGGCTCACCGTGCGGCAACACAAACGGGACTGTGCTTTTCTGGCACTCTCCGGCGTGGCCATGGGGGCAGATTGGATGCTCCTCTTTGAGGCTTACGACCAAATTGGGGTCAGCCTGGGCATGATCATCAACTACTGCGGCCCCATCCTGGTCATCGTCACCGCCCCTCTGTTCTTCCAGGAGCGGTTGACCTGGCAGAAGGGGCTGGCGCTGGCGCTGGCCATGATGGGGGCTTGTCTCATCAGCGGGCAGACGGCAGCGGCAGGCGGCAGCCTGTGGGGGCTGGTGTGTGCGGGACTGTCGGCGGTGACCTATGCCATCATGGTCATCTCTAACAAGCTATCCAAGCATATCATGGGCATGGAGAACGCCCTGCTCCAGATGGGGTTCGCTCTGGTGACGGTGGTGATATTTGTGGTGTCTCGCGGTGGTCTGGCCATGGATATTCCCGTTGGGGACTGGCCCTTTATCCTGTGGCTGGGGCTGCTGAACACCGGCGTGGGCTGCTACTGCTACTTCTCCACCATCGGCGCCCTGCCCGCCCACACGGTGGCCATCTGCGGCTACCTGGAACCCATCTCCGCCGTGGTCTTTTCCATGGTCATCCTTCGGGAGGTCATCTCGCCGGTGCAGCTGGTGGGCATCTTGCTCATCCTGGGCGGCGCGGTCTTTGGGGAACGGGCGTCCGGTGCAGGATGATGCTGAAACTTAGTGGGTCGGGGTGGCAGAAAGGGCGTTTTGGCGTTTGCGGTTCCAATAGAGATAGAACCCAACGTTCAGAACGATCCCCACGATGGTGGATACCGGCGCGGCCAGGCCGATCTTGGTCAGGCTGGCGTTGGGCTGGATGCTCATGAAATACGCCAGGGGCAGGCGCACCAAAAGGGTCTGGATGAGGCTCTGGATCATGACCCACAGGGTCTGATTGTTGCCGTTGAAGTAGCCGAGCATACTGAACAGGATGGCAGTCACGATGGTCTCCGGCGCAAAACCCTTCAGGTACTCAAAGCCCTTTTGCACCACCTCTGCATCAGGAGAGAAGATACCGGCCAGCAGATCCCCTTTGAACAGGACGAGCACGAACATAACGCACCCGAAGGCCAGACCGATGCCGATCCCCGTCAGCATGGATTGTTTGGCGCGCTTGTGGTTGCCTGCGCCCACGTTCTGGGCCACGAAGGAGGACATGGACTGCATCAGTGCGCTGGGGATGAGCATGGCGAAGTTGACAATTTTACAGGCGACGCCGTAACCGGAGGAGGCGATCAGTCCCAAACGGTTGATGAAGGCGCAGAGCGCCAAGAAGGACAGCTGCGTCAGACACTCCTGCAGAGCCAGAGGCAGACCGATGCGCAGAAACAGGTTGCACTGGGGATTGAGGCGGAAATCTTTTCGGGTGATGGTAAACGGCAGCTTCTTTTTGAACAGCAGCACCACCGCGAACACCACGCTGACTGCCTGCGCCAGCACCGTTGCGATGGCCGCACCGGCGGCGTCCATTCCGAACCCAGCCACCAGGATAAGGTCTCCCACGATGTTGACCACGCAGGCCACCAGCACGAAGAGCAGCGGCGACCGGCTGTCGCCAAGGCCGCGGAAGATGGCGGAGAGCAGGTTATAGGCCACGATGAAGAAGATACCGCCGCCGCAGATGCGCACATAGCTGGTGGTCAGGTCGATGGCTTCCTCCGGCGCTTGCATCAGGACAGAGATGGGGCGGGGAAAGCCCACCAACAGGAGGAACATCCCCACAGAGAGGATGGCGAACACAACAGTGGCTCCGCCCAGGACTTGGCCGATCTGCTCCGGACGCTTTTCCCCCAGGTACCGCGCGATGAGGACGGTGACACCGGTGGCGAGCTGGGTGACCACGAAGGTGACCAGGTTCAGCACCTGACTGCCGGTGGAAACGGCGGAGATCCCGGTGGTGGAGCCGAACTGTCCCACCACCAGCAGGTCAACAGCGCCGTAAGCCGCCTGCAAAATCAGAGCGCCTAGGATGGGGAGCATAAACAAGGACAGCTTCTTCAAAATGCTGCCATGGGTAAAATCGTTATTCAAGGGTGATCCTCCTTTCCGACATGACCTGATGCAGTTTTTCGATGGTGCGGATGGTGCATTGGGCGTCCTCCTCCGAAATATCCGCCAGGAGCGGCGCGAGTTTGGAGAAGAACTGGGTGTTGTAGGTTTGGGACAGCGCTCTCCCGGCTTCTGTGATGGTGAGATAGGTGATGCGGCCGTCCTTGTCCGACGTGGTTTTTGTCAGGTACCCACGCTCCACCATTTCCTTCACCGTCCGCGTCACGCCGGGGCGGGGGATGTTCAGCAGGCGGCTGATGTCGGACACTTTTGCGCGTATCCCTTGCTGTTCCAGGTCCTCTATCTTGTCCAGGTACTGGATATAAGAGGAGGTGACGCCGTTGGGGAGCGCCGGAAGCAGTTCGTGGACACGCTTGGCCTGATAGCAGGCGTTGAGCAGGGCTTTCATCATGGGGATATTCATGGGCTTGTCCCTCCATATAGTTATCATAGATAATTAACTGTGGTAATTATAAGCGTGGGACGTCCATTTGTCAATCCTGTTTGAGACAAAAAAGACCTCCGCATGACCGAGATCATACGGAGGTTGCTCTGTTCAGAGGGTAAGGGCAAAGGGGTCAGCACGGAGACCGTGTACTTTCTTTATGGAAGGGTGGTCTGCCCTCCGCCTAGGTCAGGGGAGATCAGCAGCCGCAGCCACAGCCATTGTCGCAACCGCAGCCATTGCCACAGCCGCCACAGCCGCCGCCACAGCCACAACCGCCGCCGCAGCCGCCACAGCAGAAGAGGATGATGATCAGGATGATGATCCACAGACAATTGCCGCCCCAACCATTATTACAACACATAAAATAGCCTCCTCAAAAGTTAGAATGTTTGGTTCCACCCGGAAGCACCGGGCTTCATTTCATCCTATGTCACTGCCCCAAAAGGGTGCAAGGCAAAAAGAGAAACGTCCAACGTGATACCGTTGGACGTTTCTCTATGCGCTCATTTCTCCAAGGTCGGGTTGGAGATCAGATAGCTGAGGGTGAGAAGGGAATCGGCAAAGTGAATGCTCTCTACCGTTACGTGCTGAGATTGAATGTCGATCTCGGTGTTGGTGAAGTTCCAGATGCCCTTCACGCCAGCTGCGACCAGACGCTCTGCCAGGTCGTGGGCGGCGTGCATGGGGACGGTGAGGATGCCAACGCTGATCTCATGTTCAGCCACAAAAGAATCCAGTTCCGAGAGGGGGAGGACTGGGATGCCGTTGATCGCTGTGCCGATGATGGCCGGGTCGGTATCAAAGGCGGTCAGCAATTCAAAGCCGCTGTCGTGAAAGGGGAAGTTTTTGATCAGGGCACGTCCCAGGTTGCCGGCGCCCAAGAGGACGGCGCGGTAGCCCTTGTTCATGCCCAAGATCTCGGAAATCTCCTTGCGCAGATCGGGGATAGTATAACCGTAACCCTGCTGGCCGAACTCACCAAAACAGCTCAAGTCCTGGCGGATCTGGGAAGCGGTGACTCCCATGTAATTGCCCAGGGCAGAGGAGGAGATGCGAACGTGGCCTTCCTTATACAGGTGATCCAGGGTCTGATAGTAGCGTGGTAAGCGGCGGATGACGGCATTGGAAACCTTGCGTTTTTTCATCGTGTGTTGTGTTGCTCCTTTAGCCAAATTATCCTGCTTCTATTCTAATCTTCTTTTGCGAGATTGTCAACTTTTTAACGAAAAGATTTCGTAAAATAATTCACAAACTTTCCAAAGGATCGTTTAGAAGTAGATCAGGTCATCCTTGGGAGCCTGGCAGGGGGTGACTTGAGTGGTGTAGAGGACGGGGCCTTCGCCGCCCAAAACTTTGAGGTTTTTGATGCGCACCTGAGCGGTCACTTCCACCCAGTCCCGGGTCTTGAGCTGCTTCTGTTCCGGTCCGGAGCAGAGCATCCCCAAGAAAGCGGTGTCTTCGGCGCAGCAGACCATGGCGAACCGGCCGACCGCGTACATATTGCGGGGGAACTTGGGGGACTGTGCCACGATGCCGCGGAATTTCACCGTCATGCCCTCGTAGCGCTGGGGGTTGTCCATGCAGTCGGTGTACCAGAAGCCGTAGTCGTCGTCGCTCAGCTCCAGCACGGGCACGTCCAGATCGAAGGGGCACAGGCCGTTGTCGTAGTTTTCCATCCGGTCGTCGTTGTATTCCAGATACATCTCCGCCCGGCGGTTGAGCATTTTCAGGTTGCGCTGCCGCAGCTGTTCCACCAGCTGGTCGGTGCAGCGGTTGAAGACGATCAGGTCTGCCTCTCGCAGCTGCTCCATCATCAGGCTCGCCATGTTCTTGGCATAGCTGTCAAAGGTGGTGGCATCCACCACGGTGACGATCTGATAGAGGGTCCAGTGCTTGGGCAGGGCAGGGGCCAGTTCCCCCAGCTGCCACATACCGTTGTACTCCACCACCACCTGGGTGGGGCGATATTCCTTCTCAAAGGACAGCAGGTTTTCCTGGGTCAGCTCCTCTTTGCCGTCCAGATAGACCGGACGCACGTTGTGCTTGCCCAGAGCCGCTTCGTCAAATTCTTCCTCGCCCTCTTCGCACACCACCAGCAGCGTCCGTTCGTCTTCGGTGAACTCCTCGCCGGTGAGCATGGGGGCGATGAAATTGGTCTTGCCTGCGTCCAAAAAACCGCAGATCAGATAGACAGGAATGGGTTTTTGAGCCATATGGGGCTACCTCCTCATAGGAATCCTCTGCCGTCCAGGTGGACGGCAGAGGGGGAAATCATCAAAGCTGGAACAGGGTCTGAATGTCCCCTTCCTTCAGCTGAGAACCGATGACGCACAGGCGGCCGGTGTAGTCAGCAGAGCCACGGCGGATCTCGATCTCGCCGGGCACCATGTCAAAGTGCAGCCAGCTGCCGTCGGTGCAGGGGACGATGCCCTTGGCACGGAGGACAGCGCCGTAGGCGCCGGTGTCCAGCGCTTCCAGAGCGGTCTTGATCTCCGCTTCGGCGAACTTCTTGGGGGATTCCATGCCCCAGGAGGTGAACACCTCGTCGGCGTCGTGGCCGTGATGGTGGTGGCCGCAGCTGCACACGCCGTGCTCGTCGTAGTGGTGTTCGTGCTCATGCTCGTGGTCATGGCAGCAGTGGTCATGGTCGTGATGATGCTCGTGCTCATGGTCATGCTCATGATGGTGCTCATGTTCATGGTCGTGGTCATGGCAGCAATGGTCATGGTCATGATGATGCTCATGCTCATGTTCATGATGATGTTCGTGTTCATGCTCATGATCGTGGCAGCAGCAGCCATCCTCGTGGTGATGGTGGTGCTCGTGCTTATGCTCCTCGTGGAGCTGTGCCATCAGCTCTTCTGCCAGGGAGGTGCCGCCGGCCATGGCGGACAAGATCTGGTCGCCGGTCAGCTCGTCCCAGGGGGTGGTGACGATGACGGCGTGGGGGTTCTTCTCCTTCACCAGGGCGATGACTTCTTGGAGCTTTTCCTCCTTCATGTCCTGGGTGCGGCTGAGGATGACGGTGCCAGCGTGCTCGATCTGGTCGTTGAAGAACTCACCAAAGTTCTTCATGTACATCTTGCACTTCTTGGCGTTGACCACGGTCACCGCGCTGCCCAACTGCATTTCGCATTCCTTGGCCACGTCGCCGATGGCCTTGGCTACGTCAGAGAGCTTGCCGACGCCGGAGGGCTCGATGAGGATGCGGTCGGGGTGGTACTGTTCCAGCACCTTCCGCAGGGCCTGGCCGAAGTCGCCTACCAGGGAACAGCAGATGCAGCCGGAGTTCATCTCGGTGACCTGGATACCGGCGTCCTTGAGGAAACCGCCGTCGATGCCGATCTCGCCGAATTCATTTTCAATCAGAACGATCTTCTGGCCGGAGAAGGATTCCGCCAGCAGTTTTTTGATCAACGTGGTCTTCCCAGCGCCCAAAAAGCCGGAGATAATATCAATGGTTGTCATAAGGGTTACCTCGCTTCTCATAATAAAAGATTCAACTTTTATTGTACCCTAAATGCGGAAAAAAGCAAGGGAAAAATACGGTCATTCATAGGAAAAATACGTTTTATAGACAGTTTTTATAAGATGTCTACGGGAAAGAAAAAAGGGTCAGCTGCGCAAATACAGCTGACCCTTGCGGTCTGTAGAAAAGGGATTACGGTACCAGCACGTCCTTCAGTGCGGCCAGGCCGGTGTCCATCTCCTCCTGGCTGATGACCAGCGGCGGCAGCAGACGGATGGTCTTGGGACCGGCGGTGAGCACAAGCAGGTTGTGGTCGTACAGGGCTTTGACCAGGGCGGAGCGATCTACGCCCTCCTTCAGGACGATGCCCACCATGAGGCCCATGCCACGGACGGTGTCCACGTAGGGGGAGTCAAAGGCGGCGATGGCGCTCTTCAGATACTCGCCCTTTTTGGTCACTTCCGCCAGCATGGCGTCGTCCAGCTCGTCCAGCACCACGTTGGCGCCGGCAGCGGCGATGGGGTTGCCGCCAAAGGTGGTGGCGTGGGTGCCCGGCCCCAGGACGGTGCGGCACTTTTCGTTGCACATGACGCCTGCCATGGGCAGACCGCCGGCGATGCCCTTGGCGAAGGTCACAGCGTCGGGCTGGATGTCATACTGCTGGAAGCAGAACAGGCTGCCCGTCCGGCCGACGCCGGTCTGCACCTCGTCCACCAGCAGCAGGTAGTCGTTCTCCTTGCACCAAGCGGCCAGCGCCTGGATGAAGTCCTTGTCCAGGGGCAGCACGCCGCCCTCGCCCTGGATGAGCTCCAGCATGACGGCGCAGGTGGTGTCGTCTGCCTGTGCCTTGACGGAGTCCAGGTCGTTGGCGTCGGCGTAGCGGAAGCCCTCGGTGAAGGGGAAGAAGTACTGATGGAACACGTCCTGACCGGTGGCCTGCAGGGTGGTGATGGTGCGGCCGTGGAAGGAGTTGTGGAGGGTGATGATGGTGGAGCGACCCATGCCGTACTTGTCAAAGCTGTACTTTCTGGCCAGCTTGATGATGCCCTCGTTGGCCTCGCCGCCGCCGTTGGCGAAGAAGACGGAGGCCATGCCGGTGCGCTTGCACAGCTTTTCGGCTACTTTGGCGTAAGGCTCGGTGTAGAACAGGTTGGAGGCGTGCTGGAGCTTCTGTGCCTGCTCGCTGACCGCCTTCACCCAGGCGGGGTGACCGTAGCCCAGGCTGGCGACACCGATGCCGCTGGCGAAATCGGTGTAGATCTCGCCCTCCAGGCCGTACAGGGTCGCGCCCTTGCCGTGGTCCAGCGCTACGTCAAACCGGCCGTAGGTCTGCATGGTATACTGATGATCTAACGCTTTTAATTCTTCAAAGGTCATGGGGTACCTCTCATTTCTCAGTCAGTTGGAATTGGTTACAGCAGCATGGTGCCGATGCCCTGGTTGGTGAGCATTTCGATGAGGATGGAGTGGGGGATACGGCCATCCAGGATGAACGTCCGCTGGACGCCCTGCTCGATGGCACGGACGCAGCAGTCCACCTTGGGGATCATGCCGCCGGAGATGGTGCCGTCCTGCTTCAGGGCGGGCACGCCGTCGATGGGCAGCAGGGGGATGAGGGTGCTCTCATCCTTAGGGTCCCGCAGCAGGCCGCGGACGTCGGTGAGCAGGATGAGGTTCTCCGACCCCAGAGCGATGGCCAGCTCGGCGGCGGCGGTGTCGGCGTTGATGTTGTAAGAACACTCCGCGTCCACGCCGTAGCCTACGGTGGAGACCACCGGGATGTAGCCGTTCTCCAGGCAGTTGTAGATGATGCCGGGGTTGACCTTGCAGATCTCGCCCACCAGGCCGTACTTGGGGTTCTTCACCCGTGCCTCGAACAGTGCCCCGTCCAAGCCGCACAGGCCGATGGCCTTGCCGCCCATCCGGTTCAGAGCGGCCACCAGGTTTTTGTTCACCTTGCCGCACAGCACGTCCTGCACCACGTCCATGGTCTCTTCATCGGTGTAACGCAGGCCGTCTACGAATTTGGATTCCTTGCCGATCTTCTTCAGCATGGCGGAGATCTCCGGGCCGCCGCCGTGGACGACCACCACGTGGACGCCCACCAGGGAGAGCAGAATGATGTCGCTCATCACCGCTTCGCGCAGCTCTTCGGAGATCATGGCGTTGCCGCCGTACTTGATGACGACGATCTTGCCGTTGTATTTTTGGATATAGGGAAGCGCCTCAATGAGTGTTTGGGCGCGGGTGAGGTAATCATTGGACAATCTGGGTCACACTCGCTCTCCGGAAAAGATTTTTTGGGTTATCAGGTACGATAGTCGCCGTTGATGCGCACGTAGTCATAGGTCAGGTCGCAGCCCCAGCAGGTGGCGGTGTAGTCGCCTTCGTTGACGTTGATGATGATGCTCACTTCGTGCTCGGACAAAATTTTCTTGGCCAGGTCTTCGTCGAACTCCACGGCGGAGCCGTCCTTGCAGACCTGGATCTTGCCAGCGCTGGAGTAGAAGGAGGCGTCCACTCGGTCGGGACGGAAGGGCGCTCTGGAGTAGCCCATGGCGCACAGGACACGACCCCAGTTGGCGTCTGCGCCGAACATAGCGGCCTTGACCAGGTTGGAGCCGACCACGGCCTTGGCCAGACGTTCTGCCGCCTCTTCGCTGCGGGAGCCGCTGACAGTGCAGGTGAGCAGGTGGCTGGCGCCTTCGCCGTCGGCGGCGATGGCACGAGCCATGTAGGTGCAGACGTACATCAGGGCGTCCTTGAAGATGTTGTAGTTGTCATCCTTCCAGTCGATGAGGGGGTTGCCGGCGTTGCCGTTGCAGAGGACGACGCAGGCGTCGTTGGTGGAGGTGTCGCCGTCCACAGTCACGCGGTTGAAGGTGCGGGGCACCACCTCGTGGAGGGCGGAGAAGAGCATATCGGAGGTGATGGCGCAGTCAGAGGTGATGAAGCAGAGCATGGTGCCCATGTTGGGGCAGATCATGCCGGCACCCTTGCAGATGGCGCCCAGGCGGACGATCTTGCCGCCGATGGTGGTCTCGATGGCGATCTCCTTCATGACGGTGTCGGTGGTCATGATGGCTTCCGCAGCGGCGTTGGAACCGCCGATGCTCAGGGCAGAGGCCAGCGCGGGGACGCTGTCCTGGATGGCCTTGATGTTCAGCTCCACGCCGATGACACCGGTGGATGCCACGGCGAAGTCCTCAGCCTGACGGCCGGTGACGGCGGCCACGGCGGCGCACATGGCTTCCGCGTGTTCGGGGCCGTTGGGGGCGCAGGCGTTGGCGTTGCCGGAGTTGACGATGATGCCGTGGAGGATGCCGTTCTCCAGGTGGTTCATGGTGGTGTAGACGGGTGCAGCTTTCACCCGGTTGTTGGTAAAGGTAGCGGCGGCGGCACACTCACAGTCGGAGAGGATCAGCGCCAGGTCGTTTTTCTCGGGGCTGCTGCCAGCCTTCACGCCGGCGTGGATGCCAGCGGCAGTGAAACCCTTCGCGGCGCAGACGCCGCCGGAAATCTTTTTCATATGGAAATCTCCTTTGTATGGAAGTCGGTGTCGGAAAGTCAAATTACAGAGCCAGGCCAGCCACTTCGTCGAAGCCCAGCATCAGGTTCATGTTCTGCACAGCAGCGCCGGACGCGCCCTTGCCCAGGTTGTCGAACAGGGCGGTGACGGTGGTGCGATCCTCGCCGCCGCAGACGATGAGCTGCAAGCTGTCCTTGCCTGCCATGGTGTTGGCGGCGATCATGGACTGGTCGTAGCCCAGCTCTGCCACGGAGACCAGAGCGCAGCCGTCATAGTGGGCCTTCAGGGCTTCCCAGACGTTCTCTGCTGTGGGCTTGCCGGGGAGCAGGCGGTTTTGCAGCATAATAGTGGTGGCCATGCCCTTGTAGTAGTTGTCCACGATGGGGCAGAACACAGGCGCAAAATCCAGACCGCACACAGCCTGCATTTCCGGCAGGTGCTTGTGGTTCAGGGTCAGGCCGTAGATACGGGGAGAGGAGAAGGCCACGGGAGGTTCTTCTGCCTCATACTCCGCGATCATGCCCTTACCGCCGCCGGAGTAGCCGGTGAGGGAGTAGCAGGTCATGGGGTAGTCAGCGGGGATAATGCCCGCCTGCACCAGGGGCGCGGTGGAGGAGATGAACCCGGTGGCGTGGCAGCCGGGGTTCGCCAGGCGCTTGGTGGCGCGGATGGCGTCCTTCTGGGCGGCGGACAGCTCGGAGAAGCCGTACGTCCAGGCCGGATTGGTGCGGTGTGCCGTGGAGGCGTCGATGACCCGCACGTTGGGATTGTCAATCAGGGAGACCGCCTCCACAGAAGCGGCGTCCGGCAGGCACAGGAAGACCAGGTCGGCGGCGTTGAGCATCTTCTTCCGCTCCGCCGGGTCCTTCCGCTTGGCCGGGTCGATGGACAGCAGGGTGATGTCGTCCCGGTCGCCCAGACGCTGGTAGATTTGCAGGCCGGTGGTACCCGCTTGGCCGTCAATGTAAATGGTAGGTTTCATGATATGTCATCTCTTTTCCCAAAAGCGGCTCAGCGATGGTCAGCCACAAAGTCTTTGATGTACTGGATCTGACGGGTCACGTCGTCCTTGCTGGGGCCGCCGTAGACCTTCCGTTCGTGGACGCAGTGCTTCAGTTCCAGCGCTTCGTACACGTCGGAGTCGAACAGGTCGCTGATGGCGCGGAAGTCCCGCAGGGTCAGGGTCTCCAGGTTCTCGCCGGAGCGGATGCACATATTCACCAGACGGCCGACGATCATGTAGGCTTCCCGGAAGGGCATCCCCTTCTTGACCAGGTAGTCGGCGCAGTCGGTGGCGTTGATGAAGCCGCCGGCGGCAGCCTTGGCCATGTTCTTGGGCCGGATGGTCAGGGTCTGGAGCATGGCGCCGAAGACGGGCAGGCACATTTCCACCGTGTCGATGGCGTCAAAGACCGGTTCCTTGTCCTCCTGCATATCCTTGTTGTAGGCCAGCGGCAGCGCCTTCATGACGGTCAGCAGGGTCATCAGATCGCCGTACACACGGCCGGTCTTGCCGCGCACCAGCTCGGCCACGTCCGGATTCTTCTTCTGGGGCATGATGGAGGAGCCGGTGGAATAGGCATCGTCTAGGTCAGCGTATTTGAACTCCCAGCTGCACCACAGGATGATCTCCTCAGCGAACCGAGACAGGTGCATCATCAGGATGGAGCAGGCGGAGAGGAATTCGATGGCGTAGTCACGGTCAGAGACGGAGTCCATGGAGTTTTCCGTGGGCTTGGCAAAGCCCAGGAGCTTTGCGGTCATCTGACGATCGACGGGGTAGGTAGAGGTAGCCAGTGCGCCAGCGCCCAGGGGGCATTCATCCAGCCGTTCCAGGCAGTCCTCCAGACGGGTCACGTCTCGGCGGAACATATTGGCGTAGGCCATCATGTAGTGGGCGAAGGTGGTGGGCTGCGCCCGCTGCAGGTGGGTGTAGCC
>CAKTQP010000047.1 GCA_934597165.1 uncultured Oscillospiraceae bacterium | reverse complement strand
GCTCTGCTCCATCTTCTCCCCTTTGCCGTTGAGCAGCTTGATGCCGTTGTCGTAGAAGGGGTTGTGGCTGGCGGAGATCATGATGCCGCAGTCGAACCGTTCCGACCGGGCGATATAGGACACGCTGGGAGTGGTGGTCACGTGGAGCAGGTAAGCGTTGGCGCCAGAGGCGGTCACGCCGGCGGACAGGGCGTACTCCAGCATATAGCCGGAACGGCGGGTATCCTTGCCGATGATGATCCGACACTCCTGGCCTTCCTTCCGGAAGTACCAGCCTAAGAAGCGGCCCACCCGATAGGCGTGTTCCGGCATCAGGTTCACATTGGCTTCACCGCGGAATCCATCCGTACCAAAATATTTTCCCATACTTGCGCACCTCCTGTATTCCGTGCATAAAAGTCAATTTAATTGTATCAGATACCGCCTTCCAGCGCAATACCAATTCAAAGTTTTTTGTTCTTTTGGCAGCTTCCCTTGCCACAGCCGCAGCAACCGCCGCAGCCGTTTTTTCTCCGCTGCACCTTCCGGACGACCACAAAAACACTGTAACCCACCAGCGCTGCGGCGATGAGGATGGTCGCGACCATAGCGCTCACCTCCCCTTTCTGTTTTCATACAGTATATTCTATTGTACTGGATTCTTTCCCGCAACACAATACCATCTTATGTATTTTGTTTCCGGCCAGATCAAAAGGAACCTCGCAGATGACATATCTGCGAGGTTCCACGTCCTGTTATTCTGTTACGTTGATGGGTACACCCTTTTCCAAAATCTCCGACTTGAAAGCGTCCTTATCGCCCCATTCCGTTCCATCAGCGTAGTAGACACTGTAAACGTACAGTTTCACTGTCTTGACACTCTCTTCGATCAACTGGTAGTTCACCTTGGCAGATGCTCCTGCCTTGATGGGCTCGTCCGTGTAGAGATTTTTCTGACTGGTCCACCCTGTGATCTCATCGCCGTAGACATCATAAGGGATGGCATAAAACTGAATGGCCGAAATTTCTTTCTCTGTTGTGTTGGCAATCGAAACCGTCAGCTCCGGGAAGCCGATGACCGACTCACCCATGCTTGCGGAGGCTTTGATCCCACAAGCTCCCTGGAACGGGTCATCCTCAGGCAGCGCCTCTCTCGTCGTCTTCCCTGACGTTGCCCCATCGACAGGATTCGTATTTGTGTTTCCACCACTGCCCATGCTGCCACCAACGACACCAAGCACGACGAGCACCACACAAACCCAAAACCACACGCGCTTGTAGATGGGTTTCTTATTCTTCGCCCCGCAGGCCGGGCATCGCTTGGCACTCTCTGCGATCTCCGCGCCACAGGTGTCGCATTTCTTCATCTTACTCATTTTGTTCTCCTCTCTTTTTCATCGCTTAACTTATATAGATATAAAATAGCCTATACAATTTATGACATTATACCGCATATGCCTATACAATTCAAGTAAAAATAAACCACATAGGTGATTTTATGGACTATTACAAGATTGGACAACAGATTCGGAAGTATCGAAAGGCACACGGACTTTCCCAGGAACAACTGGCGGAGCTGGTCGGCATCTCCGTTCCCCACATGAGCCACATCGAAACCGGCAACACCAAGCTCAGCCTCCCGGTCTTTGTTTCGCTGGCAAATGCGTTGGGCGTGCAGACCGACGATCTACTGTGTCAAACTCCTTCTGGTCGAACCATTGCCTGCCAAGAGATGGCCGAACTGGTGGAGCGCTGTTCCACGCAACAGCTTCGTATCATTACAGACATCGCAAAAGCAGCAAAAATCTCCCTAGACAAGTACGAAACACTAGACTAACCCCATGAAAAAATGCGAAAGAATCCACAGATTCTTTCGCATTTCTTTTGTTCCGTTTGCTTAAATCAACAACCCCACCTGATACACCACAAAGGTCAGCACCCAAGCGGTGGCCATCTGGAACAGGATGGTCAGGCCCGTCCACTTCCAGCTCCTGGACTCCTTGTGGATGGTAGCCAGGGTGGCGATGCAGGGGACGTAGAGCAGGCAGAAGATCATGAGGCAGTAGGCGTTCAGCGCGCCGAAGCCCATGCCCTGGAGTACGCCGCTGAGGGCGTGCATCCCCTGGGTGGAGTTGATGTTATTGATGCCGAACAGGACAGCGGTACTGGAGACCACCACCTCTTTGGCGGAGATACCGGCGATCAAGGCCACTGCGATCTGCCAGAAGCCCAGGCCGATGGGAGCGAAGAAGGGCACGAGCCACTTGCCCAACAGAGCGCCGAAGCTCTGGCTCATCTCGGTGGTGTAGCCGCCTGGGCCGAAGTTCAGGATGAGCCACATGATGATGGACGCCACAAAGATGGTGGTACCCGCCTTGGTCAGGTAGTCCTTCACCTTCTCCCACACGTAGATGGCCACCGTGCGGGCGCTGGGTGCCTTGTACTCAGGCAGCTCGATGAGCAGGTCGTTGGGCTCGTGGTGTTTATCGCCCATGTGCAGCACCAGCATGACCAGCAGCGCCACTACGATACCGATGAGGTAAAGGGAGTAGGCTACGAACATCTTGTACTTACCAAAGAAGATGCTGGCGAAGAGCACATAGATGGGCAGCCGGGCACTACAGGACATGAACGGGGTGACCAGCATGGTCTTATACCGGTCTCTGGGGTTTTCCAACACACGGGAGGCCATGATGGCCGGGACACTGCACCCGAATCCCAGCACCATGGGCAAGAACGCCCGTCCGGACAGCCCCAATTTCCCCATGATGCCGTCCATCACGTAGGCCACGCGGGCCATGTAACCGCTGTCCTCCAGCAGCGCCAAGGCCAGGAAGAGGACAAAGATATTGGGTAAAAAAGTCAAGATTCCGCCCACGCCGGCGATGACGCCATCCACCACCAGGGCGATGACTACGTCGGACACGTGCAAGATTTGCAGCAGGTGGGTGGTTCCGTTGGACAGCGCCGTCAGCACGGCTTGGAACCCGTCGCTGAGGCGGTCGCCCAGGAAAAACGTCAGGAAGAACACGAAGGCCATGATACACAGGAAGATGGGCAAGCCAAACCAACGGTGGGTCAGGATGCGATCCACCCGGTCGGTCATCTCCTCCTTCTCCTCGTGACGAAAGAGGACTTCATGGATCATTTCTTCGATAAAGGCGTATTTTTCGTTGATGATCTCCGTCTCATAGCTGCGATCCAAAATGTCCGCGCAGTCCAAAGGATACGTTTCCATCACTTCGGTATCCTGCTCCAACAGTTTGATGGCAACCCAACGGGTATTTTGAATGTCAGGGTAACGCTTGTCCAGCCGTTCGCTGAGCAAGTCGATCTTGCGCTCCAGCAGCTCGCTGTACACCATGGCGTACTGGTCGTGCTTGTCCTCTAGACCGTGGTCTCCGTGGTTATGGATGAGCTTGTCCGGCTTCACGCTCTGGGCGTGGTGGGCTGCTGTGTGCATGAGGGTTTGCAGGCCGGTACGGCTGCGGCCGGAGACGGGAATGGTGGGCACGCCCAACATTTCCGGCAGGCGGTGCAGGTCGATCTCCATCCCCCGTTTATGGACGATGTCCATCATATTCAGCGCCACCACCACCGGTTTGCCGATCTCCAGCAGCTGCAAAGTCAAATACAGGCTGCGCTCCAAGGACGATGCGTCCACCACGTTGATGATCATGTCCACCTCGTCCCCCATGACAAACTGGCGGGACACCTGCTCCTCCATAGTGTAAGAGGTCAGGCTGTAGGTGCCGGGCAGATCCACCAAGCGCAGGTTCATATCGTGGTCCCGAATGGCGCCTTCCACTCGTTCCACGGTGACGCCTGGCCAGTTGGCCACCTTCAGATTGGCGCCGGTGTAGGCGTTGAACAGGGTTGTTTTCCCGCAGTTGGGGTTCCCCATAAATGCAATGGTAATATCCTTTGCCATGTCAATCCCCCCTTATATGGATATGGGAGGAAATGCCCTGGCCGATGGCAAAGCGCGTGCCGCGCACTTTGACGATCATGGCTCCCCTCGGTTTGACGCGCATCACTTCCACTTCCGTCTCCCGAACCATCCCAAGCGCCTCTAACCGCTTGGCCACCTTCGACGGCAGGTCCAGGGCTTCCACACGGTAGGTCTCGTTGGCTCGCCCAAAATTTAGTGTCATCCTCTCACTCCTCAATATTCCACTATCTCTAACAAATGAAAGGAAAACGGCATAGCCACGAGGGCTATGCCGTTTTAGTTCGGTGATTCAAACTGCCTGATGAGCAGACAATTTATGAATGATGTAACGCAGTCAGATTACTTGTTCTGCAGATACTTATCGATGGCAGCAGCGGCCTTCTTGCCGGCGCCCATTGCCAGGATAACGGTAGCAGCGCCAGTAACAGCGTCGCCGCCTGCGAAGACGCCTTCGCGGGTGGTGGTGACTTCGTCCTCACCGACCAGCAGGCAACCCTTGCGGTTTGCTTCCAGACCAGGAGTGGTGGAGCGGATCAGGGGGTTGGGGCTGGTGCCCAAGGACATGATGACGGTGTCAACAGGCAGGTCGAATTCGCTGCCGGGGACAGCCTTGGGGGAACGACGGCCAGAAGCGTCGGGTTCGCCCAGTTCCATCTTGATGCAGCGGATTGCGCCGACATGACCGGGGTTCTTTTCGTCTTCGACGACTGCAACGGGGTTGCACAGAGTCTTGAATTCGATTTCTTCCTCGATTGCGTGTTCGACTTCTTCCTTACGAGCAGGCAGTTCTTCCATGCCACGACGATAGACGACATAGACATGCTCAGCACCCAGACGCTTTGCCCAACGGCTGGCGTCCATTGCCACGTTACCGCCGCCAACGATAGCGACAGCGTTGCCCTTAGTAATAGGAGTATCGTATTCGGGATCGTAAGCCTTCATCAGGTTCAGACGGGTCAGGTATTCGTTAGCGGAGTAAACGCCATCCAGACCTTCGCCGGGGATCTTCATGAACATGGGCAGGCCAGCGCCGGTGCCCACGAATACTGCGTCAAAGCCGTATTCATCGAACAGTTCGTCGATGGAGATGGTCTTGCCGATCAGGATGTCGGTCATGACGGTAACGCCCAGCTTCTTCAGCTTTTCGACTTCGCCAGCCACGATTGCCTTGGGCAGACGGAATTCGGGGATACCATAAACCAGAACGCCACCAGCGACATGGAATGCCTCGAAAACGGTGACTTCATAACCCAGCTTTGCCAGGTCAGCAGCACAGGTCAGGCTGGAGGGGCCAGAACCGGCGACAGCGACCTTCTTGCCGTTGGAAACGGGCTTTTCGATCTTGTCTTCCACGTTCTCACGATGCCAGTCAGCGACGAAACGTTCCAGACGACCGATGCCCACGGGCTCGGTCTTGATGCCACGGACGCACTTGCTTTCGCACTGGTTCTCCTGAGGACAGACACGACCGGAGATTGCGGGCAGAGCGTTGGTGGAGGAGATAACCTGGTAAGCACCTTCAAAATCGCCTTCCACGATCTTAGCGATGAAGTCGGGGATCTTGACGTTAACGGGGCAGCCAGATACGCAGGGCATATGCTTGCAGTTCAGGCAGCGGGCAGCTTCGTCCTGTGCCATTTCTACAGTATAACCAGTAGCAACTTCCAGGTAGTTCTTGTTACGAACGTGGGGATCCTGAGAAGGCATCGGGTTCTTTTTCGGGCTCATATTCGGCATAATAATGCGTCTCCTTTCTTCCTTACTTAATCAGGTCTTTGCCGAGCTTTTCAAAGCGGCAAGCGTGGTCTTTCTTTTCTTCTTCTTCGGTCTTAAAGGTAGCCAGACGGTTGATCAGTTCGTCGAAATCGACGTCAGCGCCGTTGAAGTCGGGGCCGTCAACGCAAGCGAACTTCATTTCGCCGCCAACGGTAACACGGCAGCAACCGCACATACCAGTGCCGTCCACCATCAGGGGGCACAGGGAAACGATGGTTTCCACGCCGAAGGGCTTTGCAGTTTCATAGACAGCCTTCATCATGGGCACAGGACCCAGGGTGTAGATCTTGTCATACTTTTCGCCACCTTCCAGGACTTCCTGGAGCTTGTCGATAACCTTGCCCTGTTCGCCCTGAGAGCCGTCTTCGGTCAGCAGGTACAGATTGCGGGCAGCAGCCTTGAAGCCGTCTTCCAGGATGACGAAATCCTTGGAACGGAAGCCGATGATGACGTCGGTTTCAACGCCTGCATCGTTCAGGCCGTTTGCGATGGGATATGCGATAGCGCAGCCGACGCCGCCGCCCACGACGCAAGCCTTCTTGACGCCTTCCATCTCGGTGGGCAGACCCAGAGGACCAACCAGATCCATCAGAGCGTCGCCCTCTTCCATTGCTGCCAGAGCCATGGTGGTCAGGCCAGCGCGCTGGAAGATGATGGTGATGGTGCCCTTTTCACGGTCATAACCGCCGATGGTCAGGGGGCAGCGTTCGCCCTTTTCATCAATACGGAAGATGATGAACTGGCCGGGCTGTGCTTTGCGAGCAATGTAAGGTGCCTCAATCTCCAACAGAGTGATCTTCGGACTAAGGACTTCTTTTTTTACGATACGAAACATAACTTAAAATTTTCCTCCTCACAAATTTTTAGTTACATAAGTCCTCTCACGGGCGCAGACCCTGTGAGAATTATGAAAAAGAAGCTGTCTTCTTATTCAACATGGTTATACTACATAGATCGCCTGCCACGGGGGCGCATCCACGTTTTCCAGATTTCTCCGGTGTATTGGCGAAATAACCAAAGGAAAATGGGAGTTAGCGAATACGAACACCGCCGTTTGCAAATATCTACATAAATCCATTTAATATAACTGTTTTTATTATAATCTTTTGCTAATCAGTTGTAAAGAGAATTGTCAAAGATTTAACCATTTTTTTGCCCGCGAATTTTTCCCACGGCTGGATTTCTCCTGGTTCTCTCCCATTTCTTGAAGTATCTTCCTTTTTCAACCCTTCAACAGCTGTAAAAACGCCTCCTCGCTGAGCACCGGGATGCCCAAGCTCTCCGCTTTGGTCAGTTTGCTGCCTGCCGCTTCCCCTGCCACCACGTAGGTGGTCTTCTTGGAAACGCTGCCGGACACCTTTCCGCCCAGGGCTTCGATGCGTTTTTTCGCCTCGCTGCGGGTGAATTGGGTCAGGGTGCCGGTGAGCACGAAGGTCATGCCGTCGAAGATGCCGCTGGTGGGTTCCGTCTGACATTCCATGTTCACGCCCGCCGCCCGGAGGGTCTCCACCAGGTGCTGAGACTGAGGGTTCTGGAACCACTCCACCAGGCAGTGGGCGGTGATTGCCCCCACATCGGGCACCTCGGTCAAGGTCTCCTCGTCCGCTGCCATGAGGGCGTCCAGGTTGCGGAACCGCTCCGCCAGCACCTGGGCGCCGCGGGTGCCCACCTGACGGATGCCAAAGGCGCTGATGAGGCGGGACAGATCCTGCTGTTTGGACTTCTCGATGGCGGCGATGAGGTTCTCCGCCGACTTCTCCCCCATCCGATCCAGCTTGGCCACCTCTTCGGCGTTCAGGTGGTACAGATCCCCTGGCGTGCGGATGAGGTCGTTCTTCACCAGCGCCCGCACCACGGCAGGGCCAAGCCCTTCGATGTCCATGCAGTCCCGGCTGGCGAAATGCACCAGGTTGCGCACCAGCTGTGCGGGACATTCCGCCCCGGTGCAGCGCAGGGCCACACCGTCCTCGTCCCGCACGACCGGCGAGCCGCAGACGGGACAGACCTCCGGCAGGTGATAGGGCACGGCGTCCGGGGGACGCTTGGAGAAGTCCACGCTGACCACCTGGGGGATGATCTCGCCGGCCTTTTGCAATAGGACAGTGTCGCCGATGCGCACGTCCTTCTCGGTGATGAAATCCTGGTTGTGGAGAGTGGCGTTGGTGACGGTGGTGCCGGCCAGCTGCACCGGTTCGGTGACCGCCTTGGGGGTCAGGACACCGGTTCGCCCCACCTGCACCACGATGTCCAGCACCTTGGCCGGTTTCTGCTCCGGCGGGTACTTCCACGCCACTGCCCAGCGGGGGAATTTGGCGGTGCTGCCGAACAGCTCCCGCTGGCTCAGGTCGTTGACCTTCACCACTGCCCCGTCCATCTCATAGGGGAAGTCGTAGCGCTCCCGTCCCAGCCGGTCGATCTCCGCCTGCACCTGGGCAGGGTCGGACAAGACGGCACGGGGGATGACCCGGAAGCGGAGCTTTTCCAAATAGTCCAACTGCTGAGCGTCGGTCTGGAAGGGTTCCCCGTCGGTGAGCTGGATGTTGAAGATGACGCAGTCCAGACGCCGCTGGGCGGCAATTTTCGGGTCCAGCTGACGGAGCGAACCGGCGGCGGCGTTGCGGGGATTGGCCAGCAGCGGTTCTTCTCTGGCCGCTCGCTCTTCGTTCAGGCGCTGGAAGGTCTTGCGGGACATATAGCACTCCCCTCGTACGATGAGCCGGTGGGGAGCGTTGTCCAGCTTCATGGGGATGGAGCGGACGGTACGCAGGTTCTCGGTCACGTCCTCGCCGGTCTGCCCGTCGCCGCGGGTGGCGCCACGGACGAACAGGCCGTCCACGTACTCCAGCGCCACAGACAGGCCGTCCACTTTCGGTTCCACGATATACTCCATCTCCGGCGTGGTCTCCCGGATGCGGGTGTCAAAGGCGGTCAGTTCCTCTGGGGCGAACACGTCCTGCAAGGATTGCAGGGGCACCTCGTGGGTCACCGGCTGAAAGGCTTTCAACGCCTCACCGCCCACCCGCTGGGTGGGGGAATCGGGGGTGATATACTCCGGGTGTTCCGCCTCCAATTCCTCCAACTCCCGGAGCTTTTGGTCATATTCGTAATCGGGCACGGTGGGGGCATCCAGCACGTAGTACAGGTGTCCCCACTGGTTGAGCAAGTCCCGCAATGCTTCCATTTTGGATGGTACGTCCATAGTGTTTCCTCTTCATTCTGCGCTGTAATCTCGTTGGGCGTCAGCGGCCTCGCGGGCCGTGTCAAATTGGCTGAAATAACTGTAATGAGACGGGACATCCCCCATGAGGATGGACTCCGCCACAGCGATCTTGTTGGTGAACGTCCGGTCATAGGTGCCACCGGGCAGCAGGAGCACCACCTGGACGGTGAGCACCATCTGAATCTGATGCCTGGTCTGGTTGATTCCGGCGGAGGTGAAACTGCTCTCAAAGTACCCGGCGATGCTCTCTAGGCTCAGCACCTGCACCGGGATGTTGGGGCCCAAATCGGAGAACAACGTGATGCCCCAGGCAGTCCCCAAGGGCACCTGGATGGGCTGTTCCTCCACCTCCCCCAACGCCTGACCAATGGCACGGGTCATATCCGCTCGCAGGACATTGAGGGCGGCCATGTCAGTGGTCAGCCCTTGCAGCTTGCCGTTCTGGTCATATTGCAGCTGGACGAGCTTGCTATAGGCGATCTCCCCGTCTGCCGCGTCCTGGATGCAGACCTGGTCGATGGCGTCGTTGACCACTGTTTCCAAGTCGGACATGGCAATCTCTAAGATGGCTGGTCGGAGCTTGTAGTCCAGGCGCAAGATGACGCCCACCACCAGCACCAGACAGACCAGGAGCACACAGCACCGCTTCCGCCGTCTGCTCCAGGGCGCTCGATGACGCCGCCTTCGGTATCCACGCATCCCATCGCCTCCCCTGCCACTGTATGCAGGAAAGGCCGGTCTCATTTCTATTCTGTCCGGTTATCCCTTCAGCAACTCCTCCACCGCCAGCAAAACGCCGGTCTTGCCGGACTCGTAGGTCAGGCCGCCCTGCATATAGACGGTGTACGGGGGACGCATGGGGGCGTCCGCAGACAGCTCGATGGACGCGCCCTGGATGAAGGCACCGGCCGCCATGATGACCTGGCAGTCGTAGCCGGGCATATCCCAGGGCACCGGGGTCACATAGCTGTCCACAGGGGAGCCGGACTGGATGCCCTTGCAGTATTTCTCCACCAGCTCCGGCCGTTCCAGGCTCACCATCTGGATGATGTCGTGGCGCTCCTGGTCGGAACGGGGTTCGGTCTGGTAGCCCAGCAGCTCCATCATGCGAGCGTTGAACACGGCGGTCTTGACCGCCTGTGCCACGGTGTGGGGAGCCAGGAACAACCCCTGATAGAGTAGGCGGTTGTTGCCCAAGGTGGAGCCGCACTCCCGACCGATGCCGGGGACGGTGAGCCGCTTGGCGGCCGCTTCCACCAGGTCGTGCCGACCGGCCAGATAGCCGCCGGTAGGGGCCAACCCGCCGCCGGGGTTCTTGATGAGGCTGCCTACGATCAAGTCCGCCCCCACCTGGGTGGGTTCCATGGTCTCCACGAACTCGCCGTAGCAGTTGTCCACGATGACAGTGACGTCAGGACGTTGCTCCTTTACGACGGCGATCAGCTCGCCGATCTCCGCCACGGACAGGGACGCCCGGGTGGAATAGCCCTTGGAGCGCTGGATGAGCACCACCTTCACGTCCGGTGCCTGCACCGCCTGTGCCAGCCCCGCCTTGTCCGGCAGGTCGTCCGCGGTCACGTCCACCTGACGGTAGCCGATGCCGTATTCCTTCAGGCTCCCCGGCTCCTCCCCGGTGACGCCGATGACGCTGAGCAGAGTGTCGTAGGGTGCGCCTACAGCGGACAGGAGGGTGTCTCCGGGCTTCAATGCCCCGTACAGGGCGGAGGCGATGGTGTGGGTGCCGTTGACGAACTGGATGCGCACTAGGGCGTCCTCGGTGCCGAAGATTTCGGCGTAGATTTGATCCAGGGTGTCCCGTCCCAGGTCATCGTAGCCGTAGCCGGTGGTGCCGGCGAAGTGGGCTTCTGCCACCCGGTGGTTCTGGAAGGCGGCCAGCACCTTCTGGCTGTTGTATTCCGCCACGGCGTCGATGTGGGCGAACTGTCCGCGGATGTCCGCTTCCGCCTGCCGTGCCATGTCTAAAACCCGCTGGGACAGCCCCAGGGGATGCTTATTCTCATTCATTCTGATTCAAACTCACTTTCACAAAATGCCTGCACCAGCTTCACGCAGGCTTCCAAATCCGCCAGGTCGATGAGCTCGGTCTGGCTGTGGGTATACCGGCAGGGGATGGACACGCCGCCGGTGCGGACGCCGCCCCGACTGACGTGGATGACGCCGGCATCGGTGCCGCCCACCTTCAACAGGTCGTCCTGGGCGGGGATGTTTTTCTCTTCCGCCAGCTGCCGCAGCTTGGCCACCACGTCACGATGACAGAGCACCGAGTGATCCATAATCTTGATGGCCGCACCGCCGCCGATCTTGGTGGTGGCCTCATGGAGGGCGCCAGGCTGGTCGTCCGGACAGGTCACGTCCACCGCCAGGGCATACTCCGGGTCCACCGCCCAAGCGGCAGGCTTCGCCCCACGCATCCCCACCTCTTCCTGGGTGGTGAAGACGTAATAGAGGTCGTTGGCCGGGTGCTGGGTCTGTTTCATGGCCTCCAGCAGCACCGCGCAGCCCGCCCGATTGTCCAGATACGGCCCCATGACCCGGTTTCCGTTGCCGGACAGGGCACCGGCGAAAGCCGCTGTGTCCCCCACCGTGACCATGGTCTTGGCCTCGTCTCGGTCCTTTGCGCCGATGTCGATGTAGAGGTCGGCCAGCTTGAACTCCTTCTCCTCTTTGCTCTCTTCCACGGCGATGACGCCCACTGTGCCATTCTGGAACCGCACCATGGTCTGATACAGCGCCTTGGCTTCCAGCCCGCCGATGGCTCCGAAACGCAGGAAGCCGCTCTTCTCGATGTGGGTAACGATGACGCCCACGCTGTCCATGTGGGCGGCCAGCATGATCTTTTTGCCCGCGCCCTTCTGGTGGACGATGAGGTTACCCAAAGCGTCCTCGGTGATGTCGTCGGCGTAGGGCTCCGCCGCCTGGCGGATGGTGGCGCGGATGGCGCTCTCGTCCCCGGACACGCCGTGGGCACAGGTCAAGGTTTCCAATAAGTTCTTCATATCTGTCAGCTCTCCTCCGCGATGTTCCCGATGAATAACCGTGCCAGTTGCAGCATCCCCTCCAAGTCTGCCACAGCGGCCACGCTGGTGGGGGCGTGCAGGTAACGGGTGGCGATGGCCAAACCGGCCACCCGGACGCCTGCCCGGCTGCGCTGGTAGGTGCGGCCGTTGGTGCCGCCGGACAGATACTCTTTGGTCTGCCAGGGGATGCCGTTGGCTTCCGCCAGTTCCCGCAGCTGGCAGAACAGGCCGCGGTCGTAGATGGTACCACCGTCCATGTAGGGGATGACGACCCCCTTACCTGGCGCGCAGACTCGTTTCCCACTGGGGGTGCCGGGCAGGTCGGCGGCGGTGGTGGCTTCCAGCACCAAGGCGATCTCCGGCTTCACGGAAAAGGCGCTGGCGAAGGCCCCACGGGTGCCCACTTCCTCCTGGGTGGAGAACACGAAGGTCACGTCCATGGGCAGCTCCTCCTGAGCCAGCTTTATCATGGCCGCACAGCCCGCCCGGTCGTCGATGGCCTTGCCTTTCAGGAAGCCGTCGCCGAAGAGCAGGGTCTCGCCGTCAAAGACGCCCACTTCCCCCAGCTTCACCTTGGCCTGGGCTTCCGCTTTGTCTTTGGCCCCAATGTCGATGTACAATTCTTCCACTTTGGGCACGGCATTCCGTTCCTCTTTGGTGGTCTGATGGATGGGTTTCATGCCGAAAACGCCCAAAATGCGCTCTTTTCCCAGATGAACCCGTTTGCCGATGACCACCCGACGATCCACGCCGCCCACGAAGGCAAAGCGCAGGCAGCCCTGCTCCGTGTAGCCGGTGACCATGACCCCTACCTCGTCCATGTGGGCGTCCAGCAGGAGCTTGGAGCCGGTGTGCTTTTTTCCCTCCTTGAAGGCGATCAGGTTGCCCATGGCGTCCACCTTCATCCACTTCACGTAGGGTCGGATGGCCTGGGCGATGAACTCCCGCACTGCCTCTTCCCGGCTGGACACACCGGGGAGGGCGCACAATTTCCGGGTCAGATCAAGCATTCCATTCCCTCCTCTCCCAGCTCTGCCACGAAGCCGGCCAACAGCCGGGCGCAGCGTTTCATGTCGGTCAGGGACACCACTTCCAGCGGGGTGTGCATATAGTTCAGGGGCAGGGAGACCACGGCGGTGGGGATGCCCTCCCGGGCGACTTGGATCTCCCAGCCGTTGGTGCCGCTGTTGCCGGGGATGATCTCCAGCTGATAGGGAATCTCCAGTTTTTTCGCTGTTTCCTCCAGCCGTTCCGCCATCCAGTGGGACATATTGGGGCCGATACCGATGGTGGGCCCGCCGCCCAGGTCGAAGCTGTCGTCGGACTGGATGTCCGGCGCCTTGCCAAAGGTCACGTCCACTGCGACCGCCAAATCCGGCTGGATGTCGTAAACGGCGGTCATGGCACCGGCGCTGTTGGTCTCCTCCCGGCAGGAACCGAGCACGTAGACGTCCACATTTAACTCCGTTTTTTGGAGCAGCTTCAGGGTCTCCAGCAGGATGGCAAAGCAGCTCCGGTCGTCCATCGTCTTGCCGGTCATCCGGTCGTCCCCCAGGGCGTAGCAACCCTCGCGGAACACCACCGGTGTCCCCACGGGAATCTCTTTCACCGCCTTCTCCTGGGACAAACCCACGTCCACCCGCAGGTCAGCGATGGGGATGGCCTTGTTCCCCTCCCCTGCCGCCATCACGTGGGGCGGTTTGGTGGCCACCACGCCAAAGCGGGGCGGATCGGTCAAGATGGTCAGCTCCCGGTCGGGCAGAATCCTAGGGTCGATGCCGCCCAGGGGCGCGATGCGCAAAAAGCCCTCGTCGTGTCCCATGACGATGAACCCCACCTCGTCCAGATGGGCGTCCAGCAGCACCCGCCGGGCGTTCTCCTTGCCGCAGCGCTTCACGCCCACCACGCTGCCGATGCGGTCGGTGTAGACCTCATCTACCAGCGGGGTCAGCAGGCGTTTGGCCACCTCTACCGCCGGTTCTTCAAAGCCGGTGGGAGCATTGGCCTGGCATAATGTCTCTAGTAACGCTTTCATGTTCTCTCATCCTCAGTCCGGCAGGGCGCGGATCAGCTCTTTGAAGGTGTCGCCGCGGACCATGAAGTTCTTGAACTTGTCAAAGCTGGCACTGGCCGGGGACAGGATGACCACATCGCCAGGCTGAGCCAGCTCCACCGCCTTGTGGACGGCGTCGGCGAAATCGTCGATGGTGTAGATGGGCAGCGCCTGAGGGTCGTAGCCGGGTGCCTGCTCTGCCGCCGCCTGAATCTTGGGGGCGGTGGCGCCGGTGAGCACCATGGCCTTCACGTGTGCCACCAGGTCGGGGCCGAGAACGTCATAGGGGATGTGCTTGTCGTAGCCGCCGGCGATGAGGATGACCTTCTGGCTAAAACTGCGCAGGCCGGCCATGGTGCGGCTGGGGCTGGAGGCGATGGAGTCGTTATAGTATTTGACCCCGTGCAGCTCCCGCACCAGCTCGATGCGGTGCTCCACGCCGCCGAAAGTGGCGGCGAACTTGCGGATGGTCTCGTCAGGCACCAGGCCGTCTACGGCGCCGATGGCCGCCTCGTAATTTTCAATGTTGTGAACGCCAGGCAGCAAAATGTCCGCTACCGGCAGGACTTTTCGGGTATTTCCATCCTTTTTCACGCAGATGACACCATTTTCCAGGACAACGCCCTCGTCCAAGGGGTTCTGGCGGGAGAACAGGGTGACCTGCCCGTTTGCTTCAGGGACGAAGGAATAGGTGATGTCGTTGTCCCGGTTCAGGACCACCTTCTGCTGGGCGTTCTGATACAAAAAGATGTTCTTTTTGGCCACGATATACTCCTCCATCCCCTTGTGGACGTCCAGGTGGTTGGGTGCCAGGTTGGTGACCACGGCGATGTCCGCGCTGGTGTCCATGGTCATCAGCTGGAAGGAGGACAGCTCCAACACCGCCAGGTCGTCGGGCTGGATGGACTCGATGTCCGGCAGGAGGGGGCGGCCGATGTTGCCGCCCAGGTGGACGTGGTAGCCTGCCGCTTCCAGGAGCTTGGCGATGATGGTGGTGGTGGTGGTCTTGCCGTCGGAGCCGGTCACGGCGATGGTCTTGCAGGGGCAGACGTGGAAGAACACTTCCATCTCCGAGGTGATAACGGCACCGTTGGCCTTGGCCTGCTCAAAGGCGGGGATGTCCGGCCGGATGCCGGGAGAACGGAAGATGACGTCCTGGGTCAGGTCGTCCAGGTAGCCCGCACCCATGTGCAGGGTGGCGCCCAACGCCTCCAGTTCCAGGAGCAGGGGCTGGTTGTCATAGGCTTCTCGTTCGCATTTATCGCACGCTGTGACAGCGATTTCTTTTTTCAAAAACAACTTGATCAGCGGGATGTTGCTCACGCCGATGCCGATCACGGCCACCTGCTTGCCGCGCAGGGTCGCCAGGTAAGATTCAAAGGTCATAGGTCTGTGCCTCCTCAAGCGCATAGTTAGTTTTATTATAAACCGGTTCAAAAAGTAATTCAATCGCTGAGATTGACAATTCCCGTCGTCATAGGGTAAAATAGAGGGGCAAGGAAGCTGGACAGCCGCGTTCCTGGGGCGAAAG
>CAKTQP010000046.1 GCA_934597165.1 uncultured Oscillospiraceae bacterium | reverse complement strand
GTCTTGGTCGGCTCCAAGGTCTGATGCTCCGGGTTGGTGCGCAGGTAGCCCTCCTGCTCCAAAAACTCGATCTCGTCCCGTATCTCTCGCGCTGTGGCCTTGGGCAGCAGTCCGTAAGTGGACAGCTCGTCCAGCCCCAGCTCCAGCACCCGCCGGTTCTTGCTCCCCTGCAATGTCTGGGTCACCAGGGTCTTGCCCACGTAGTAGCCCGTCCTCTGCCGGATGCGCAGGACGCAGGACAGGATCATCTGGGCGTGGACGGTGATGTCCCGATTCTCGTAGTCCCCCTTGCAGTTCCCGCAGTTGCCGCAGGAGGCGGGGGCGTTCTGGCCAAAATAGGACAGGATGTAGCTGCGATAGCACCGGGTGGTCTTGCAGTAGCCGACCATGGCGTTGAGGCGGTCATAGTCCCGCTGGCGGATGTCGTCCTGTTCCTCCTGGGTCAGCAGGTCATTGCCGCTATTTTCAATCAGATATTTGGCCGTTTCCACGTCCCCGTTGGAGTAGAGCAGGATACAGTCCGCCGGTTCTCCGTCCCGTCCGGCGCGGCCGGCCTCCTGGTAGTAGGCCTCCAGGCTCTTGGGCATATGGTAGTGGATGACGAAGCCCACGTTGGACTTGTCGATGCCCATGCCGAAGGCGTTGGTGGCCACCATGACCGTCTTCCGGTCGAACTGGAAGTCGTCCTGATTCTGCCGCCGCTCCTCCTCGTCCAGCCCCGCGTGATACCGGGTGGCGGCGATGCCCTTGGCACACAGGTTCTTGCAGAGGCGTTCCACGGCAGAACGGGTGGCACAGTAGACGATGCCGCACTTGTCCTGCCGCTCTTGGATGAGCCGGATCAGGACAGGCGTCTTCTGCTTGGGTCGGCGCACATCAAAGAACAGGTTGGGTCGATCGAACCCGGTCACGATGCGCAGCGGCTCCCGCAGCTCCAGCAGCCGCACGATGTCATCCTGCACCTCCTGGGTAGCGGTGGCGGTGAAGGCCGCCACCACAGGACGCCGCGGCAGGCGCTGGACAAAGGCAGCGATGTTCAAGTAGCTGGGCCGGAAATCCTGCCCCCACTGGGAGATGCAGTGGGCCTCATCCACTGCCACCAGAGGCACGGAGATCTGCTCCATCAGGGCGGAAAACTCCGCCGTATCCAACCGCTCCGGCGCCACGTACAGCAGCTGGTACGCCCCTTCCCGGGCGCGCTGGTACACCAGCTGCATCTGCTGGGCAGTGAGGGTGCTGTTCAGGTAGGCAGCCTGGATGCCTGCCTCGCTCAGCGCAGCCACCTGATCCTTCATGAGGGAGATGAGGGGGGAGATGACCACGGTGACGCCCTCCAGCACCAGGGCGGGGATTTGGTAGCACAGGGACTTCCCGCCGCCGGTGGGCATGATGCCCAGCACGTCTCTGCCGGACAGGATGGCGTCGATGAGTGCCTCCTGCCCCTGTCGGAACTGGCTGTGACCAAAGTAGTATTTCAGTGCCTCGTACTGATCCATCTGCGTTTCCTCCCGCCCTTACAGGCAACGATTTCTATTCCAATGATACACGGAAGTGGTAAAAAACGCAAGTATCCCCTTCCAAACGACAAAAACCGGGTCAGAATCCTAGGATTCTGACCCGGTGCTTTTCATAGGCTATGTAACGGGACACCCTTACTTTCTGCGGTTGAACATTTCCATCAGATCGTCAAAGGGATCCTTCTTGGCAGGCGCCTGCTTGGGCTGTTCCGGAGCGGGCGCAGCCTGCTTCGGCTGGCTGAAGGGATCAAACTCTACGGTCTGAAAAAAGGTCTCCTGGGGCGTCTGGGGTGCCGGTGCAGGGGTGGGCTCAGGGATGGGTGCGGGAGCCGGTTCCTGCTGGGTGACCTGGCTGCTGATCTGGGAGAAGGAGGGCACATCCGGTTCGTCGTCCGCGTCGTCAAAGCCGGTGGCGATGACGGTGACCCGCATTTCGTCTTCCATGTTGTCGTCAAAAATGCTGCCGAAGATGATGTTAGCTTCGGGATGGGCAGCCTGCTGCACCAGGGTGACAGCGGTATCCACCTCGTCCAGGCCGATGTCCTTGCCACTGGTGATGTTGATGAGCACGCCCTTGGCGCCATTGATAGAGGTCTCCAGCAGCGGGGAGGAGACGGCCAGCTTGGCAGCTTCCTTGGCCTTGTTCTCGCCTGCGGCACGGCCTACGCCCATGTGAGCGAGACCCGCGTCCTTCATGACGGAGGTCACGTCGGCGAAGTCCAGGTTGATGACGCCCACCTTCTGGATCAGGTCGGAGATGGACTCCACGGCCTGACGGAGCACGTCGTCGGCGATCTCGAAGGCGTTGGCCAGGGTGATCTTCTGGTCGGTAGCCATCTTCAGCCGTTCGTTGGGGATGATGACCAAGGCGTCCACCTTGTTCTTCAGCTCCATGATGCCTTCCTCGGCCTGGCGCATGCGCACCTTGCCTTCAAAGGCGAAAGGCTTGGTGACCACGCCCACGGTGAGGATGCCCAGCTCCCGGGCCACGTCTGCCACGATGGGGCTGCCGCCGGTACCGGTGCCGCCGCCCATACCACAGGTGACGAAGACCATATCGGTGTTCTCCAGCGCCTTGGACAGCTGGCTGCGGTTTTCCTCGGCTGCCTTCCGACCTACGTCGGGCTTTGCGCCTGCGCCCTTGCCGTGGGTCAGCTTCTCGCCGATCTGGAGCTTAAAGGTGGCGTTGGAGGCGTCCAGCGCCTGCTTGTCCGTGTTGACCGCCACAAAATCCACACCCTTGGTGCCGGAGAGCACCATGCGGTTGACTACGTTGTTGCCGCCGCCGCCGACACCGACGACTTTGATGTTTACTGCGCTGTTAGGCTCAGTTTCGAATCCAAAGGACATATTTGTTTCCCCCTATATTTTCTTCGCATACGAAGCAATCACTCAAAATGAATGTACCTTATTATTGTAAACTGAAACAGGGAACAGGTCAATAGGTTCCGGAATATTTCCTGTTCCTTTTTTCCCACTTTTCCGTTCTGCTGTCAGGATTTTTTGCTTTTCGTCAGGTGCGGGTGTCCGTCAGCGTAGGTCATATCCAACGTCCCCTTCTCATCCTTGCTCCAGTTGACGTCCACATACTTCTCCAGCACGGCTTCCAGCATCTTCACCTGGTAGTCAAAGTCGGCATCTGCCAGTATTTTCACCGTCAGCTGCCCCCGATAATCCATCACCAGCTGCTTGCTGTCCGTGCAGTCCACGCTGCGCACATCTGCCAGCAGTTCCCGGCCCTTCATGGCCTTGAGCAGCCGGAGGAGACTGTCCCGCATGGACTCCGCCTCGCTCTTCACCGACATACTCTGTCCCACCTCTGGGGACACCAGCTCCAGACCGGTGACCTGGATAAATTCCTTGGGTTTTTTGGTGGTGTCCAGCACCTTGCCTTCCTCGTTGACCAGCCACCATTCCTTTCCGGATTGGATGGCGGCGGCAGCGTCCGTCTCGGCCACCGTGATCACCAGGGTGTCCGGCAGTTTGCGCTTGATGTTCACCGAGCGCACATAGGCCAGCTCATCCAGCAGCTTCCGGGCGGTCTCGGTCTTGTTCACCAAGAACAGGTTATCCCCGATGTTCACCCCGGACGCTTTGGCGATCTCCTCGGTGGAGTACCGTTGGTTGCCCTCCACTTCGAACTGGTTCACTTTGAAGAAGACAATACAGCCGAAGACGATCACCACGGCGATCACCACCACTGCCAGCACCAAATACAGGCTCAGAAAGCGTCCGCCGCCTCGGCCGCGCCGCCTTCTGCGCTTGCGTGGTCTTGCCATCCTATCCCTCCTATCTATTTCTATGGTTTTTACGGGATCCGTTGCAAATGAGCCCCCAAACAGGTCAGATCCCCGGCCAGATCGGCGTAACCCCGGTCCATATGACGCAGACCGGTGACCACGCTCTCCCCTTCTGCACCCAGGGCGGCCACCACCAAGGCGGCGCCTCCCCGCAGGTCTGGGGCATGGACGGGCGCTCCTTTCAGCTGGGAGACCCCGGTGACCACTGCCACCCGGCCTTCCACCCGCACATCCGCTCCCATCCGCAGCAGCTCGCCGCAGTGACGGAAGCGATTTTCAAAAATGGTCTCTACGAACACACTGGTCCCCTGTGCCCGGCACAGCGCTGCCAGCACCGGCGGTTGAGCGTCGGTGGGAAAGCCCGGATAAGGGGCCGTGCGCACAGGACGGACAGCCTTCAGCCGTCGCGGACAGGTCATGGTGATACTGTCCGGCCGGGTATGCACCTCACATCCCGCCATCCGGTACACCTCCAGCACCGGCAGCAGCGCCCGCCGGTCTACCCCGGTCAAGGTCACTTCCCCACCGGCTGCCGCCACGGCAGACAGGTAGGTGGCCGCCACGATGCGGTCGGCGATGATGGTGTGTTCTGTGTCGTGTAAGGGACGCTTCCCTCGGATGACCACGGTGGAACTGCCTGCCCCGGAGACGTCCGCTCCGGCGCTGCACAAGAACGCCGCCAAGTCCACGATCTCCGGCTCTCTCGCCGCGTTGGAGATCACCGTCACCCCGTCGGCACAGCAGGCCGCCAGCATGGCGTTTTCCGTGGCTCCTACACTGGGGATGGACAGGACGATCTCCCGTCCCTGAAGGTGGTGGCACCGGCAGTGAAGATTGCCACCCTGACACTCCACCTGTCCGCCCATGGCGGTCAGTGCCGCCAAGTGCAGGTCGATGGGTCTAGGACCCAGCTCACAGCCGCCGGGCATGGACAGTTCTGCCTGCCCCATCCGTCCCAGGATAGCCCCCAGGAACACCACGGAAGAGCGCATCTCCCGCATGAGCTGGTCGGGTATGTCCCAGCGGTGCATGGTGCTGGAATCCACCGTGATGGTCTCCCCGTCCTGCTCGACCACGCAGCCCAGGTGGCGCAGGATGGCCACGGAAGCGTCTACATCGGTCAGTTGGGGGCAGTTATGTAGGACACTGACGGCACCGGTCAGGATGGTGGCCGCCAGAATGGGGAGGACGCTATTTTTCGCGCCCTGGACGGCCACCGCTCCGGAAAGAGGGGTGCCGCCTTGAATGAGATAAGCACTCACGTTCCATTCCTCCGCTTCGTCTGGATTCACAGGCCATCCTATGCGAAGGAAGGGGACGTTGTGTGAAAGTTACGCCTTTTTCATCAGACCACAGAGGGTCTCATAGATGCGCTCGTTGGCATCCACGTGAGCCATGGCTCTCAGCTCCTGGCTCATCTTAGTTCTGCCGTTCCGATTGGCCAGCATGGCCTGAACCTGCTCATAGAGCTTGTCGCCGGTGCAGTCCGGTTCCAGCATGAGCACCGCCGCCCCACGGTCGGAGAGAACGCGGGCGTTCTTCTCCTGATGGTTGGCCGTCACGTTGGGGGACGGGACCAGGATGCTGGGGCAGGCGATGGCGGTGATCTCGGAGATGGTGGAAGCGCCTGCTCGGCTGAGCATCACGTCCGCCCCGTCCATGACCACGGGCATATCATAGATGTACTCCCGCACGTCCACGTCGGGGTAATCCGCCAGGTCGATGCCTCGCTCTTTCAGCGCCTCCAGCACCCGGCTGTGATAGCGCTGCCCCACACCGTAGATGTGATGGAAGGGTTGTCCCTCCCGGCACTCCCGCGCCACGAAATCCACCATGTGCTGGTTCATGACCAGCGCGCCCAGGGAACCCCAGCTGGTGACCACCACCGGCTTGTCGTCGGTGAACCCCATCTTCTGACGGGCTTCCGCTTTGGTCTGGAGGAAGAAGTCGCCGCGGACGGGGGTGCCGGTGACCACCACCCGTTCCGGGTGGGGATAGTGCTTCCGGCTCTCCTCAAAGCCCACCATGACGATGTCCACGTATTTGGACAGCATCTTGGTGGTCAGGCCAGGCTGGGCGTTGGACTCATGGACAGCGGTGGGGATGCCCCGCCGTGCCGCCTCCCGCACCACGGGGAAGGAGGCGTAGCCGCCGGTGCCCACCACCAGGTCAGGCTGGAACTGATCCAAAATGTCCTTGGCCTGGCGCTTGGAGCGGCTCAGGTTGCGCAGGGTCTTTATGTTATGCTTGATGCCCGCCCCGTTGAGCTTCCGCAGGAAGCTGGTGATGGTGACGGTGCGGATGGGATAGCCCTCTCTGGGCACCAGCTGCCGTTCCATGCCGCCGTCTGCGCCCACAAAGAGGATGTCAGCGTGGTTCCGCTCCCGGAACATACCGGCCAGCGCCACAGCTGGGTTGATGTGTCCGGCGGTGCCGCCGCAGGTAAACAGGATTTTCATGGGAAAACACCTCGTTCTGATTTGTCTCTTTTTCTCCCCCGCTTACCCCTTCTTCGGTGCGGGTATCTGCCGGGATACCGATAGGATGATCCCGATCTCTGCCAGCTGGATGAGCAAGGCAGTGCCGCCGTAGCTGAAGAAGGGCAGCGAGATGCCGGTGGCCGGGATGACGTTGAGCACCACGGCCATGTTCAGGAAGACCTGGACGGCCAGCAGGGTGGTGATGCCCACGATGAGCAGGGAGCCGAACCGGTCTCTGGCGTGGAGCGCCAGCCAATAGCCCCGGATGATGAGCAGGGCGAAGAGGATGATGATGAGCGCCGCACCGATGAACCCCAGCTCCTCGCAGATGATGGCGAAGATGAAGTCGTTCTGCTCTTCCGGTAAGTACAGGTATTTCTGCCGGCTCTGGCCGAAGCCCAGACCGGTAAGGCCACCGGAGGCCACGGCATAGAGGGACTGGACGATCTGATAGCCCTTATCGCCCGGATCCCACCAGGGGTTCTGCCAAGTCTTGATACGGTCGCTGTTGTAACCGCCCACGAAGACGATGATAGCCATGACAAAGGCCATCAATCCGCCACCCAGAGCGAACCAGCCCAGCTTGATGCCAGCGGTGAACAGGATGGCAGCGGCGGCAGCCAGCACCAGGATGGTGCCGGACATATGGGGCTCCTTCAGCATGAGCAGGGCGATGACACCCAGCACGGCAACGTAGGGGATCAATTCCCCCAGGTCGCTCCAGTAGAGGAAGCTGCGCAGCTGATTTTTCCACATGGGATCCTTCCGACGGAGCCGCGGTTCCTGGTTCCTCCGCTTGGCCATACCGGCGGCGAAGACCAGGACGACCCCCAGTTTGGCGATCTCAGAGGGCTGATAGGTGGGGCCTACAAATAATAACAGCTTGAGCCAGCGGGTCGCGCCGTTGACATTGACGCCCAACGGGGTGAGCACCAAAACCAACAGCACCACCGCCACACACAGGATGGGCACCGCCCAGCCACGCCAGCGTTGGTAGTCCAGCCGGGACACCAGCCAGAGGAAGACTACGCCTAAGACGGCATAGAGGAGCTGATGCTTGAAGTAGTACAGGGCATCCCCCATCTGCACCACACCATCCTCCACCTGATACCCAGCAGCCGGGTCGTACAGGGCTGCGTAGGAGGAGGCGGAGAGGAGCATGAGCAGGCCGATGGCCAACAGCAGCAGGGTGAGCATCAAGAAGGGCAAGTCGATGGGGCCCCGTGCCAGCTGCTGTGCCCGGGTCAAGTCCCGGAAGGATTTTCTTGCCATTTGGATGCGCCTTCTTTCCTAGTCAGGATGGGTGACCGGTCCCGCTCACTTGCCCAGGACGCCAAAGTAGGCCAGGACGCAGCAGACCAGAGTCACCAGGGTAAACACGGTAAAGAGCTTCTCCTCGCTCCAGCCGCCCATCTCGAAGTGGTGATGGAGGGGCGCCATGCGGAAGATGCGCTTGCCGTGGGTCAATTTGAAATAGGTCACCTGGATGATGTCAGACAACGTTTCCAGCAGGTAGATGATGCCCACCAGGACGATGATGAGGGGAATATCCAGGGCAAAGGCCAGGCCGCACACGGTGCCGCCCAGGAAGAGGGAGCCGGTATCGCCCATGAAGACCTTGGCCGGGTGGAAGTTATAGATCAAAAAGGCGCACAGACCGCCCACCAGGGCAGCGGCGAAGATGCTCAGATCGGTGACCTTCCACATGAGGGAGACCACCAGGTAGAACAACGCCACAGGCAGGGTGACACCGGTGGCCAGGCCATCCACGCCGTCGGTCAGGTTCACCGCGTTGACGGTAGCCACGATGACAAAGGCCGCGAAGACCATGTACACCGCCCAGGGCAGCTGGAAGCTGACGTTGAAGAAGGGGATATACAAGTCGGGGGTCAGGTAGCCGGTGTAGCGCAGGAGGACGGTGAAAACGATGGCCGCCGCCAGCTGGAGGAGGAACTTTTGGGAGGCGGTGAGCCCCTCATTCTTGTGGTACTTGACCTTCATAAAGTCGTCCAAAAAGCCGATGACGCCAAAGACCAGGGCGAACAGGAAGACAAACAGGGCGCCGAACCGTCCCTGGGAAAAGTCCTTCCAGCCGGTGACCAGGATGGCGATGAAAATACCGGCGATGAACATGATACCGCCCATGGTGGGGGTGCCCTGCTTGGCCATGTGCCAGACTGGGCCGATCTCTTTGATGGACTGTCCCGCCTTCAGGGCACGCAGCCAGGGGATCAGGAATCTCCCGATCAAGGCGGAGGCGGCGAAGGCCACCAGAAAACTAATCAAATACCTCATCTTTTGCTCCTTCGGACGTCTCTGGGCGTCCTTTCTCTCTTTTTTCTTTCTCATTTCCCATCTGGGAAGCATATTCCATCACGATTTCCCGCTCATTGAGAGGCACCACGCCGGATTGGGTACGCATGGTCTGTTTGTCCCCCCGACCGCTGAGGATGACCAGATCCCCCGGCCGCGCCAACCCCAGCGCCTGGGTGATGGCCGCCTTGCGGTCAGGCTGGAACTGAGCTGGCCGTGGCATCCCCGCCTGAATTTGAGCGCAGATGTCCGCCACCGGCTCGGTGCGAGGGTCGTCAGCGGTCAAGATGACCACATCCGCCCGGGACGCCGCCTCGCCCAGCAAGGGGCGACGGCTCCGATCCCGGTCGCCGGGCGCACCCAGCACCAAAATCTTCCGTTTCTCCCCCAACCCGTTGGCCGCCAACAGCAGGTTATCCACCTGCTCCGGCGTGGCAGCGCTGTCGATGAGCACCCCCACGTCACCGGGCAGGTGCAGCAGCTCCATCCGGCCGGGGACACCACCGGTGTGGGGCAGAATGTCCGCCATGGCGTTCAAGGTCAACCCGGCGTTCAGGCCGCAGGCTAACGCCGCCAGGGCGTTGTACAAGCCGAACCCACCGGGGATGGGCAGGCGCATCCGGCAGATGGCCTGGTCGGTGAGGGCTTCAAATTCGATGCGATCCTCGCACAGCCGCAGGTTCCGGGCGTTCAGGTCCGCCTCCCCACGCCGTTCCGCGTAGGTCATCCGGACACCACCGCAGGCTTTGACTGCCTGACGCAAGGTTGGGTCGTCCAAATTGCAGATACAACGGTCGCCCCACCGGGTCAGGTACTGGCGCAGCGCCTGCTCGCTCATCCGTCCCACCCCGCCGGTGAACACCACGCACTGGGGGTTCAAGTCGGCCATCATGGCGCTGGTCAGGGCTTCCGGCAGCAGGGTCAGGATGACCCCGTCACAGTGGGTCTGCGCCATCTCCGCCAGAGTCTCCTCCAGCTGCTCCCGCCAGCAGAGCCAGGACAGGGGCGGCCGAGTCTGGCCGTTCAGGTAGACGTGCCGGGTGGTGATGAGGCCGTATTCTCTCCCCAATCCCGCCTCCAGCACGCTGCGCATCAAATGCGCCGCGCAGGTCTTGCCTGCGCCGCCGGCTACGACGGTCAATGGGATGGTATTACCGCTGGAGCGCGCCACGGTCATTATCAGCCTCCGTTTTGTTGGTAAAGGATACGGTCACCACGGTGCCCCGTGCCACCTTTTTGCCCCGTTTTACGCTCTGCTTGTAGGCCACAGTGCTGCTGGTGTAGTTGCCGGACGTACCAGTGGCCATCATGTAGAGATTCAGGTTGTTCAAAGCGGCCTTTGCCTGGTCTGGGGTCATGCCAGTCAGGTCGGGCATAGTGATGGTGTCCTTGGGGGGCGTCTCGCCCAGGTAGAGGATGACCTTGCTGCCGCTGGGGATGGTGGTCCCTGCTGCGGGGATCTGGGCGGTGACGGTGTCGCCGTTGCCCACGGTGCGGCAGGTCAGATCCTTGTTGTTCAATGCCTCCTGAGCCTGCTTGGAGCTATAGCCAGTCAACGACGGGACGCTGACGCTGGCGCCGGTCAGGTCGTTGGCGGTGTACTCCTTCTCAAAGCCCAGGTAATCCAGCACGTCGGCGATGAGCTCACCGGCGATGGGGGCAGCCAGACTGCCGCCGGAGATGTAGTAACCGGTGGTGGTGTAGTCGCTGCCCTTGTTCTTCACCTTGGGCGCCTGGAAACCCACCAGGGCGATGACCTGAGGGTCGTTGGCCGGTGCAAAGCCGATGAAGGAAGTGATGTACTCATCCTTCACCAGGGTCTCCGAGGTACCGGTCTTACCGCCGATGCGGTAACCGGCCTGATAGGCGTTGGAACCACCGTATTTGCTGACGACCCCTTCCAAAATCTCCGCACAAGTGGCGGAAGTCTTCTCACTGACCACCTGCCGCACCGGCGTGTTGTCCGCCTCGTAGATGGTGTTGCCTTCCTTGTTGGTGATGGACTGCACCACGTGGGGGGTGTACAGGTAACCGCCGTTGACGACGGCGTTGACGGCAGTGATGAGCTGTACCGGCGTGACGGTGAAGCGCTGGCCGAAGGAAGCGGTGGCCAGGTTGACGGTGTTGAAGTTCCCCTCATCCCAAATGACGCTGCTCCCCTCCCCCGGCAGGTCGATGCCGGTGCTGTCGGTGAAGCCGAAAGCGTCCAGGTAGGAGTAGAACTTCTCGGTGCCCAGGGACTGGCCGATCTTGATGAAGGCCGGGTTACAGGAGTGTCCCACTGCCTCCGCCAGGGTCTGCTGGCCGTGGCCGGCACGGTTGGAGCACTTGATGGTCCATTTGCCCATCTTCACCGAGCCGCTGCAATAGAAATTGTCCTTGGTGCTGACGGTGCCAGCCTCCAAAGCGGCGGCCAGGACCACCGATTTGAAGGTGGACCCCGGCTCATAGGTGTCGTTGAGGGCTTTGTTCCGCCACATCTCGTTGAGTGCTTCGCTCTCCTTCATCTCACCGCCCTTGACCTTATTTAACAGGGTCTTGTCAATGACGGTGCTGTAATCGTTCAGGTCATAGTCCGGCGAGCTGGCCATACCCAGGATGCCGCCGGTCTTGCAGTCCATGACGATGATGAACCCGCCCTTCCGGACGTCATAGGACTGGATGCCCTCCTTCAAATACTTCTCGCAGTAGGACTGGATGGTAGCGTCCAAGGTCAGCTTCACGCTGTCGCCGTTCTTGGCGTCGTAGTAATCCTGGAAAAAGTTCATCAGGTCGGTGCCGCGGGCGTTGGTGGCGGTGACCACCAGGCCATTGGTGCCGGCCAACTCCGTATTATACTGCGCCTCCACCCCGTAAGCGCCGCCGTTGTCATTGGTGAAGCCGATGACCTGGGCAGCCAGGTTGGAGTAGGGGTAGTAGCGCTTGGTGTTGGGGGTCAGGTAGACGCAGCGCGCCAGCTCGTTCTTGGAGATGAACTTGCGCACGGCGGCCTCGGTCTCCGTGTCGATCTTGGTGGCGATCTTCTTGTACTGACTCTTCTTGTCCGTACACTTCTTCGCCACGTCCTCCTCGGTGACCCCATCCAACAGCTTTGCCAGGTTTTGGGCGATCAATTCCTGCACGTTGATGTCATACTCCTTGGTGCTCTTGCCCGCCTTCTTGGCAGACTCCAGCTTCCCGTCCAGCTCCTCCTGCTTTTCCACAATGGCTTTGGGGGAGATGATGACGTCATAGACGGTGGAGCTGATGGCCAGCACATTGCCCTGACTGTCGTAAATGGTGCCCCGCTGGGCGTTGATGGACAGCTCGCTGGTCTGCTGCTCGATGGCCTCCTGCTCCAAGGTGTCGTGCTGGGTCACCTGCAGATCCCACAGCTTCCAGCCGATGGGCAAGAAGACGACAACGCCGAAGACGACCAACAGGACCAGGATCCGTTTCAGTATTTTATAGTTTCTGTCTTTTCCGTGTTTTCTCCTCTTTTCGCCGTTCCCCATTTTCTCACCTGCTTTCATGGCACAAGGGCGTAAGAAAGCCACTGGTTTTCCTTACGCCCTGTTTCTCTCTTATGGCACTGCTACAGAACCGTATGCGCACGGACATTTGATTATGATTTTCCCAAATCAAAAAAGTCCCGCACGCTCTGGAAGAAGTCCGCGATACCGCCGCGCTTCTGTTCCTGTTCGTAGACAACGATATTATCCGGGTCGGACAGCTCCACATAGACGATCTGGTCACTGGTGATCGGCTTCAGGTTGCCGGCCTTTTTGACCGCCTTGCTGAGCACGTCCTGATTGAACACCTCTTCATACTCCGCCTTCAGGGTATTCTCCTCCGTCTGAAGGGTGGTGAGCTGACTCTGAAGGGCAACGGTGTTGGCGTACACGTTGTTGAGTCTGACATAGCTGAACAGCACCAACACAGCCGCCACCGTGACCAGGCCAAAGCCCACCACTGCCCAAGGCGCCACCGCCTCTCTGGGACGGAGCTTGACCTTGGGGCGGGTCATCACCCGGCGGCGCTGCCGCTGACCGGTCCGAGTATGCTTCCGAGGCTGAGGCTGCCTGGAGGGTTCGCCGCCGTCAGGGACGGGAACCACGTTGCGCTGATAGTTCAAGTCATAGGCCACATTGCCGTAGGTTGTTTGTTGATGACGTCTTTTCTCATTGGCCATAATGACTTTCTCCTTTGCAAAATCTCAGACTAGTTTGGTACCTTTTCCGCCACACGCAGCTTGGCGCTGCGGGCGCGGGGATTGCGTTCCAGCTCCTCCTGACTGGGCAGGATGGGCTTTCTGGGTTTCAATGTAATCAGGGGCTTCTTTCCGCAGATGCACACCGGGAACTCCGGCGGGCAGGTGCACCCCTTGGCTGCCTTGGCCAGCTGCTGCTTGACGATGCGATCCTCCAGGGAGTGGAAGGAGATAACACACAGCCTCCCGCCTGGCTTGAGCAGTGGGATGGCGCCAGCCACCACGTCGGACACGGCGGCCAGCTCGTCGTTGACGGCGATGCGGATGCCCTGGAAGGTGCGTTTTGCCGGGTGCTGCTTCTCCCGCAGGGCGGCAGCGGGCATGGCGCTGCGGATGACGTCCACCAGCTGACCGGTGGTCTCGATGGGCGCCTCCTGCCGTCTGCGGACAATAGCGCCGGCGATGGCGCCGGCGTAGCGTTCTTCTCCGTAGTTGCGCAGCACATCCTTGAGCTGTCCCTCCGACCACTCATTGACCACCACCGCTGCCGTCAGCGGCTGGGTCTGATCCATGCGCATGTCCAAGGGGGCGTCGTGCTGATAGGAAAACCCTCGTTCCGGGTCATCCAGCTGGGGGGAGGACACGCCCAAGTCCAGCAGGATGCCGTCCACCGCTGGGATGTCCAACTCCCGGAGCAAGTCCGGCATATCCCGGAAGTTGCCGTGGACCAGGGTCACCCGATCCATCCAAGGGGCCAACCGTTCCTGAGCGGCATCCAGCGCCGCCTGATCCCGGTCGATGGCGATGAGCCGTCCGGTGGTCAGGCGCTTGGCGATCTCCCGGCTGTGGCCGGCGCGGCCTAAGGTGCCGTCTACGTAGACGCCCTCCGGCCGGATATGTAGGCCCTGGATGCATTCCTCCAACAGGACCGGGCAATGGGTCAATTCACTCATCATCAGAACCCCAACAAATCCATCATATCGGCCACACGGTCACCACTCAGGGCAGCTTCGTCCTTGGCCTTCCATACTTCTGCGTTCCAAATCTTCGCTTTCTTGTTGTTGCCCACGATGGCAACCTCCTTCTCCAAGCCGGCGTAATCCCGGAGCTTCTTGGGGATCATGAAGCGATTCTGGCTGTCCGGCTCACACTTGGCCGCGTTGGCGAAAAAGGTGTCCGAGATGGCAGCCTTACTGCTGGGCAGAGCGGCCAGCTTCTCACAGAGCCTGCCCCATTCGGGCATGGGATAGACGTTGAGGTATTGATACAGGGTACCATCCGCCTCCCGGTTGGCGCCCACGGCGATATAGAAGCAGGTACCCAATTCCTCCCGGAAGTTGGCGGGGACGAAGAGACGACCTTTGGCATCCAGATTGTGCAGATACGTGCCGGTCATCTTGTCACTCCCTCCACCGACGGGGCTGGGCGCTCCCATTTGCTCCACTTTGCTCCACAGTATAGCAATAGTATACGTCTTTTCCTGGAAAAAGGCAAGTGGTAATCCTCAGCTTTTTGCTCTTTTTACCCCGGTTTTTCCACAGAATTTAGGCCGCTTTCGTAACAAAACATTTGTTCTAACCCTTCCAACGCTTCCAGTGCCGTCCTATCCCTTCTACCCTTTCCCAGACCCGCAAAAATCCGCCTTTTCGTTCCAAAATCACCCTCTCCCTTGCACAACATGAAATTTTATGCTAGGATACGGGTGCAATCTCCCTATTTCCAATCCGATCGAGGCGATTTTAACCATGAATCCAAAAGGGAAAAATTGTTCCATTGCCGCCCTCATCCTGGGCATCATCTCCATCTGTCTCTGCTTCCCCTATCTCCTCAGCGCCCTGGCCATGGCCTGCGGCATTGTGGGGATCATCTGCGCCACCAACGGCCAAAAATACTGCCTGGAGGCAGGACAGCCCACCAGCCTAGCCACCGCCGGTCTGGTGCTCTCCATCATCGGCCTGACCATCTCGGCCATCTCCTTCTTCACCTGCACCCTCTGTGTCACCTGCGTCGGGTTCGCGCTGTGATATGGCGCCATATATCACCCTCTTCGGCCGCACCATGGGCAGCTATGGCCTCTGCGCCGTTTTGGGGCTGCTGGTCAGCGGCTTTCTAGCCGTCCGGCTGGGACGGCGGCAGGGTGTGCCCAGCTACCTGGTCATCCAGGCAGCGGTTTCCGCCCTGGTGGGGCTGTTGGTCGGCGGGCATCTGCTCTACGGTCTGCTCCACCTGCCGGAGCTGTTGTCCCATCCTACCCTAGCCACGTTTCTGCGCTGTTTCAGCGGTTCCATCTATTACGGCGGTTTTTTAGGCGCTTGCCTGTCCGTCCACTGGTACGCCCGACGCTTTGCCCCCACCCAGACCGGTCTGCTCACCGACCTCTTCGCCTGCGCCATCCCCCTGTTCCACGCTTTCGGGCGGGTGGGGTGCTTTTTGGGCGGCTGCTGCTATGGCATCCCCTGCCGGTGGGGTTTTACTGCGGTGGGGAATCCACTGGTGCCGGAGATAAACGGGGTCTGCCGGTTCCCGGTGCAGTTGGTGGAGGCTGGGTGCGAGCTGGGCCTGTTCCTTCTGCTGCTGCGGCTGCTCCGCAAGGGGAAATGCTCTGGACGGTTGGTAGTGTGCTATCTGCTGGGCTATGCACCGTTGCGGTTTGGGCTGGAGTTTTTGCGTGGGGACGCCGCGCGTGGGTTCCTTTTCAACCTGTCCACCAGTCAGTGGCTCAGCATCCTGCTGTTTTGCACAGCCCTGTGGATATTCCGCCGC
>CAKTQP010000045.1 GCA_934597165.1 uncultured Oscillospiraceae bacterium | reverse complement strand
CTGCAAAAAGTCCACGTGCCCACTGTGGATGTCATAGATGGCGGCGGCGAACTCCACCTTGCCCGCCTGGTGCAGCTCCTTCAAAATGGGGCTGCGGCCCAGCGTAGCCAGAGCGTGGAGGGTGTTCTTGCGCACCGCCTGATGGGGGTCAGACTCACCAGCGATGGCGTCCCGAATCTCCGCCAAAATGGCAGCCAGACCGCCCTTCTCCTGTGCCGGGGTTAGCGCTGTCCCCACCGCGCCGCAGCCGGTGTGCCCCATGACCACCACCAGCGGGGTCTCCAGGTGCTCTACGGCGTATTCCACGCTGCCCAGGGCGAAATCACTGATGAGGTTGCCCGCGTTACGGACGATGAACAGCTCTCCGATGCCCGCGTGGAAGATGTGTTCCGGCGGCACCCGGGAGTCGCTGCAGCAGACGATGACCGCCAGGGGAGACTGGCCGTTCTTGGCCGTGCCCTCCCGCAGCTCCTGGCTCAGCACGGCCGGGTTGGCGGGGATGGTCTTGTAGCCGCTGTTGCCCTCCATGAGCCGGTCCAGATGCCGCAGGGCGGCCTGGTCGAAGATGGTCTTTTCCCCGGACACCGCCTGTGCGCCGAAGGAGAGGATGGATTCCAGTTCCTGTTTCATAGAGAACCTCCTTGCTTGGGTTTGAAAATACCACTATTATAAACAGTTTCTCCCTGCTTGGAAAGGGGAACGGGGGAAAAAGTGGGGGAGCGGGGGAGAATTTGTGCAGGTTGACCGGGAGAGACTTGACAAGGTGGGCGGAAAAAAATAGAATAACGGAGTAGAAGAATAGGAGGAAACTACCGTGAAATTAGATTATCAATGGTTTGAAGATATGGAAGCACGCATCCCCAAGGGCGAAGTCCGCACCCGGTTCGCCCCCTCTCCCACCGGCTACATGCACGTGGGCAACCTGCGTACCGCCCTCTACACCTACCTCATCGCCCGCCACAATCAGGGCAAGTTCATCCTGCGCATCGAGGACACCGACCAGAAGCGGAAGGTGGAGGACGCCGTGGCCGTCATCCAGCGCACCATGGAGAGCTGCCACCTGGACTACGACGAAGGCCCCGACGTGGGCGGCCCCGTTGGCCCCTATGTCCAGACCGAGCGGATGTCCTATTATCAGAAGTACGCCGAGCTGCTGGTGGAAAAGGGTTTGGCCTATCGCTGCTTCTGCTCTGAGGAGCGACTGGAACAGCTGCGAGAAGCCGCTGCCGCCGAGGGCAAAGTGGCCAAGTACGACGGTCATTGCAGCCACCTGAGCCAGGAGGAGATCGACGCCAAGCTGGCAGCTGGGGAACCCTACGTCATCCGTCAGAAGATCCCCGCCGGTCACACCACCTTCCACGATGCCGTATACGGCGACGTTACCGTGGATAACGCCGACCTGGACGATCAGGTTTTGATCAAGTCCGACGGACTGCCCACCTATAACTTCGCCAACGTCATCGACGACCACCTCATGGGCATCACCCACGTGGTCAGAGGCAGCGAATACCTGTCCTCTTCCCCCAAGTACAACCTGCTCTACGAGGCCTTCGGCTGGGACATCCCCACCTACGTCCACTGCGCCTCCGTCATGATCACCGACCCGGAGACCAAGACCGTCCGCAAGATGTCCAAGCGTCACGGCGACCCCTCCTATGAAGACCTGCTGAAGATGGGCTACCTGTCCGACGCCATCCTGAACTACGTGACCCTGCTGGGCTGGAGCCCCAAGGGTGACATCGCCGAACAGGAGTTCTTCACCATGGAAGAACTCATCCGCGTGTTCGACATCGACGGCATCTCCAAATCTCCCTCCGCTTTCGACATGGAAAAGCTGAAGTATTTCAACAGCCACTACATCCGCTCCATGACCCCGGAGGAATTTGCCAAGGCTGCCGAGCCCTACATCCGCCAGACCGTCCAGAACCCCAATGTGGACGTGGCCGAGATCGCCGACCTGCTCCACCAGCGCACCGAGACCATGAACGAGATCCCGGAAAAGGTGGACTTCTTCGACAAGCTGCCCGACTACGACATCGCACTCTACACCCACAAAAAGTCCAAGACCAACGCCGAGATTTCCCTGGAAATGCTCCAGACCATCCTGCCCCGTTTCGAGGCACTGGAACCCTGGGAACCGGACGGCATCAAGGCGGTCATGACCGACCTGGCCGCAGAGCTGGAAGTGAAGAACGCCAAGATCATGTGGCCCGTCCGCATCGCCATCGCCGGCAAGGCAGTCACCCCCGGCGGCGCGGTGGAGATCGCACACATCCTGGGCAAGGAAGAGTCCATCGCCCGGATGAAGCAGGGCATCGAGAAGCTCAGCGTATAATCTGTTGAAAAATCCTCCGGCTAAGCCGGGAAAGCAGGTGTGCTTATGACCGAATATTATATCCCCACCGGCCCCGGTGACGCCGAGTATGTGGAAAAACGCTCCCGATTCCTGGGCAAGGTGCGCCACGTGGAGAGCGAGGAGGAAGCCCGTGCCTTCATCGAGGCCATGAAAAAGCAGTACCACGACGCCCGCCACAACTGCTGGTGTTACCTGCTCAAAAACGGCGTCCTCCGCTACAGCGACGACGGCGAGCCTCAGGGCACCGCTGGACAGCCTATGCTGGAGGTGTTCAACCGGGAGGGGGTCACCGACGTGGTCTGCGTGGTCACACGTTACTTCGGCGGCGTCCTCCTGGGCGCAGGCCCCCTCCTGCGGGCCTACCAGACCACCGCCAAGGAGACCCTCAACGCCGCAGGCGTCTCCGTGGTGCGCCGTTGGGTGGAGCTGACCATCCCCTGCGGCTACAACCTGCTGGGCAAGCTGACCCAGGAGATCCCCCTGTGGGACGGCATCGTAGCGGATACCGAGTACGGCGCTGACGTGACCATCAAAGCCCTCCTGCCGGAAGGGAAGGAAGGGGAGTTCGCCAAGCGGGTGCTGGACTTGACCTCCGGCACCGTGCAGGCCACGGTCACAGGCGAGTCGTTAAAGGCTGTGCCTGTCCGATGAGCGCAAAAGACCAGAATTGCAGTGCAATTCTGGTCTTTTTTCATGTGTTATGTACGTTCTACAATTTCCTTGACCTGCGCAAGGTCATCCGCAAAATAGATCCCCTCTTGCCGGTCTTCCGAGGACAGCCCCTTTTCGATCATGTGCTGCAGCAGCGCTTTCAGGCTGTCGTAGTAGCCGTTGAGATTGTAGAGGATGCAGGGGGCGTCCAGCTGCTTGAGGGATACGTCGGACATGACTTCTGCGATCTCCTCCAGCGTTCCCGTACCGCCCGGAAAGGCGATGAAAGCCTCTCCCAGCTCGATCATCTTGCGCTTGCGTGCGGGGATGTCTTCGGTCACGATCAGCTCGGTCAGCCCATCATATTGGAACCCCGCATCCATAAAGAACTGCGGCTCCACCCCGATCGCTCTCCCGCCAGCCGCCAGAACACTCTTGGCCAGCTCACCCATCAAGCCGGTCTTTGAGCCGCCATAGACCAGGGTGTTCCCGCTTGTCCCGATCCACGTGCCAAGTGCCTGAACCGCCTCACGCAAAGCGGGATCGTTGCCTTCGTTGGCGCCAAGATAAACTGTGATATTCATGCAACTGCTCCTTTCCTATCAATGTCTTGGTCAGAATGAAAAAGGCAGTTAGACTGTTTCGCCTAACTGCCGGTAGATGCTCACCTGAGCCTATTTTATCGGACCGCAGGGAGTTTGTCAATCTTCTGTTTCGTCGGCCAGCAGATACCGCTCAATAGCCTCCGCCACCCCGTCATGGTCGCAGTCCTTGACGATGACGTCGCACAGCTTCCGCACCGGTTCCGCCGTGTTGCCCATGCCGATGGCCAGCCCGGCGGCGTTCAAAATAGCGGCGTCGTTGAAGCTGTCCCCGACGGCGATGGTGGCCTCGATGGGGATGCCCAGGTGACGGCACAGCTCATGCAGTCCCTTGCCCTTGTCCACCCCAGCGGCGGACAGCTCCAGAGAGGTCTTCTCCGAGTCCACCATGGACAACGGCAGGTGCGCCAAAAGCCACTCCGTCTCCGACCGTTCCTCCACCGTGTGGTGGTACAGGTTGATCTTCTCCATGGACGGGTGAGGCTGATTCAGGCAGTAGTCCGGCCCATCGGGCACCTGGAGGGAGTAGCGCTCAAACATGGACTGGAAGTAGGGGATTTGAAAATCCGCCAGCTGTTCCATCCGGCGCTGACTGATGACCGGCCGGCCATTCAGGAAGATGTGGATCAAAATATCCCGGGGACGGGCGATGTCCACCGCCTGCCGCGCTAATTCTACGTCAATGGGGTGGACGGCGATGGGCGTCTCTGCCTGCCGGTCGAAGATGAGGGCGCCGCTCTCGCAGATGCCGTAGCGCATCTCCGGAAAGGTGTCCAAAATCTCCGCCAGCTCCGCAAAGCTCCGCCCCGTGGACAGCACCACCTCTTTGCCCGCCGCAAAAGCACGGTGGACAGCGGCCTCCGTGTCCGGGGTGATCTCTTTGTTGGTGTTCAGCAGCGTCCCATCAATGTCCAATGCGATGAGCTGATAAGTCTGTTCCTTCATGGGTGCCTCCTTACTGGCAAGCGGCTTTGAGCAAGCTGGCCGCCACGCCGCCAGCCACCGAGGAGCCCCAGCCGCCGTTCTCCACCACGACCACGAAGGCGTAGGGATAGGCGCTGTCCTCCACAAAGCCCACGAACCAGGCGTGGGGCTTGCTGGCGCCCACTTCCGCCGTACCGGACTTGGCGCACACGTTCAGCCCGCCGAAGTCCAGGTTCTTGCTGTAGTTGCTGGTCACATTATTGTGCATCATCGTGCGGATTTTATCACAGGTCTCCGCCTTCCAGCCGATCTGACTGGTCTCCGTGGTCACATGAGCCACCGGCAGCCCCTTGGAGCTGGTGACCGATTTCAGCAGCCGCGGCGTAGCCGCACTGCCCCCCTGGGCGATGCAGCCCATCAGGGTCAGCTCTGCGCAGGGGTTCACCAAATCTTTGTACTGCCCCACGCCAGACCAGCCTACATCGTTGTCCGACGTGCCGGCGGTGAAGGTGCCAGCGGCAGAGTTGACGCCGTTGACGTTCACCTTGGAGGTCAGACCGGCCTCCTTGGCGTATTTCTCCAGCGTTTTGCCGCCCACCTGGGTGGCAAGAGTGGCGAAAGCGCCGTTGCAGGAATTGGCCAGGGCGGTGGCGAAATCCTGGGTGCCGTGGACGCTGGGACAGGTGATCTTCTCGCCGTTCAGGGTCAGGGAACCCTTGCAGGTGTAGGAGAAACTGTTTTCATTGTGCAGGGTCTCCAGCGCGGCGGCGGAGGTGACCAGCTTGAAGGTGGAGCCGGGGGTGTAGGTGCCGGACAGGAACCGGTTCAGATAAGCGCCGTCGTAGTTGCTGTCGCCGGCAGCCACCTTTTCCACCTCGGCGTCGTCCGCCGGGTCAAAGGAGGGGGTGGAGAGCATACAGAGCACCTCGCCGGTCTTGTAGTTGTACAGCGCCACCACCCCTTTCCGGCCTGCCATGGCCTGGTAGGCGGCATTGTTCAGGTTGGCGTCCAGGGTCAGGTTGATGCTGTTGCCGGTGCCGGAGGTGCCGGTGATGAGGCTGAAGCCCACCAGCTGGTCGGCGAACAGGTTTTTCGCCCCCGTGTTGATGTTCCCCTGCTTGTCGCCGATGGCGTGGAGGGTGGAGATGCGGGTGGTCTTGTCGTCGCTGTACTTGCCCTCGGCGCAGTCAAAGAGCACCGTGCCGTTCCGATCCAGGATGGAGCCGGAGGCGATGCGGCCGTTGGTGTACACGTGCTGATTGCCGTAGAAGGACGCCCACTGGGCACCGTCCTTCACGTAGAAGGCGCACAGCACCACCGTCCCAGCGGCCAAGGCCAGGATGAACAGGAGCACGAAGAGGGTGCGTCGTTGGAGCTTTTTCATTCGTCATCATCCTCCCATTTAAAGTAGCTCTGCCAGTCGTCCGCGTCAGTGTAGAGAGGCCCATCCTGGGGGATGATGGGGTCAGCCTCGTCCATGGGCGGCATGGAATCCTGAGGCGGTTCCTCTCCACGGCGGTGCCGCACCCGCTTGGGCAGCTTCACCGCCAACGCCGAGTTCTGCCTGGTGTCCGACGCCTTGATATAGGCCAGCAACGCCCAACAGGAGATCATACTGCTGCCGCCGCAGGACACGAAGGGGAAGGTGACGCCGGTCAACGGCAGCAGGTCGGTGGAGCCGAAGACGTTGAGCATGACCTGCACCACGAAGATCATGGCGGTGGAGCAGGCGGCGATGACGTAGAAGGAGCTGCGGGCGGTGGCCGCTTCCTTCACGGCGAAGAGCGCCAGGAGCAGGATGGCGATGACACAGCAGACCGCCAAGATGAGTCCCATCTCTTCCGCGATGACGCCGAACACCAAGTCGGTGTTGGCCGCGCCCACATTTTTCAGCCACCCGTTGCCCACACCCCGGCCGAACAGGCCGCCGCTGGCCAGTGCGGACATGGTGCGGGTCTGCTGGAAGCCGTAGTTGGCCGGATCTGTCCACACGTGGCGGTAGATGAGGAACCGGGCGGCGATATAGGTCTTGAATTTCAGGATGATATACCCACCAAAGAAGGCGGCTGCCGTCATGAGCAGCACGGAAGCCAGGTCGCCGGAGCGCAGGAAGGCGATGGCCAAAAAGGCCACGAAGAAGATGAGCGCCGTGCCGAAGTCGCTCATGAGACCCAGACAGCCCACGCAGAAGGCGGAGAAGATGAGGGTGAAGATGAGGTTTCGCCGGGCGAACATCCGATCCAGAGTGGCGGCGCCCACCAGGATAAAGGCGATCTTCACCAGCTCCGACGGCTGGAACTGGATGGGGCCGATGGAGACCCAGTTCTTCGCGCCGAACAGCCGGACGCCGAAGAGGACATTGAAGGCCAGCAGCGCCATGGAAAAAGCGGCGGCAGGCCAGCGGAACCACTTGGCAAGCTCCAGGTTGCGCAGCATCAGGCTCATGAAGAAGAACACTACCAGCCCCAGCACCAAGCACACCGTCTGCTTCACCAACGATTTTGGGATGCCGTTGGCGGTGATGGTGAGACAGAGGGTGGTGAGGAAAAAGGCGATGGTCTCAATTTCAAAGCCCCGCCGCTTCAGGATGCGGTACAGCAGGTACAAGAACCACATGGAGCCGGCCAACACCCCAAAGCAGGGCAGGATAGGCGGCGCGTCCGGGTTGCCTTGGTAGGCCAGCAGCAGCTTGAAGCAGAGGGTGGCCTGGAACAGGGTCAGCAGGAACAGGGTCACGCCGGGGGAGATGAACCGTCCCGGCTTGGTGCGCCGCTGGGCTTGGGCGTGGAGCTCCTCCTCGTTGGCCGGCAAAAAGGCCAGTACCAGCCCGCCCATGTCGAACAAGTCCCCGTCCTGTACCGGTTCCGGTTCCGTGATGGGGGTGCCGTTGAGCAGGACGCCGTTTTTGGCGTTGAGGGGATGGAGCTGCCACTGTCCGGCGTTGTCCCGGATGAGGGCGGCGTGACTGCGGGAGACAGTGGGGAAGTTGAGCACCACGTCGCACCGGCTGGAACGGCCGATGAGGTTCTCCCAGTGGGGCAAGGGGTAGGCGGTCTGATCCGCCGTGACCAGATAGCCCCATACCTCCTCTTCGATCTTCCCCCGCAGCAGACTGCGCCCGCAGCGGATCAAGATGAACAGCGCCAGCAGCGGCGTCAGCAGCTGTAACAGACCGGAGATGGGCTGCACCAGCTGAGCGGCCATGTCCGGGTTGGCCATGGCTTGGGTCAGGCTGTCCCAGAGGTCGGTGAAAAATTGTTGGATGGCAGAAAGCACGATTCAGATGCACCTCCTGATTATGGTCTCATGAATCTAAAGATAGTATGTGTGGTTTGTGGGAAATCTGTGCCCATGGTATCACGAAACGGTGCGCATTGCAATGAAAGAAGGGTGAAAACGTCAAAAAACGACAGACAGGACACCCTGTCTGCCGCTTGCAAAAAGTCGAAGTTTAATACTGTGTCATGAAGTCGTCGTACAAATCCATCACTAAACCCGTCTCACCCATCATCTTGATGTCCCCATCATGAAGCCAGATGACCCGCTCGCAGGTGCTGCGGATGGTGGAGGAGTTGTGGGAGACGATGACCACCGTGCGCGCCTTTTCTGAGATCAGCTCCTGCATCTTGGCAAAGCTCTTCTTCTTAAAATGCGCGTCGCCCACGCTGAGCACCTCGTCCACCAAAATGATGTCCGTCTTCAAAATGGCCGTGATGGCAAAGCCCAGCTTGGACTGCATCCCGCTGGAGTAGGTGCGGACGGGCTTTTCGATGAACTTGCCCAGCTCGGAGAAGTCGATGATCTCCTGAATCTGCGCGTCGATCTCCTGCTTGCTGAACCCCAGCAGCAGGCCGGACAGATAGATGTTCTCCCGCCCAGACAGCTGGGTCTGGAAGCCGACGCCTAACGCCAGCAACGAGACCGTGTGCCCGTGGAGGTCTACGATGCCTCGATCCGGCTCGAAGATGCCCGCCAGCACTCGCAGCAGGGTGGACTTGCCGGAGCCGTTGCGGCCCACCAGACCCACGATCTCCCCCTGGTCGATGGTGAAGGAGACCCCGTGGAGGGCTTCAAAGTGCTCTACCCGCTTGCTCTTCTTGCCGTCCTCCTGCTCCTTCCGACGAGCCACCGGCACGATGCTGCGGTAGCTCAGGTGGACGTCGGTGGCGGTGATGGCAGGGGGCTTGCCGGTGGCGGAGGGGGATTCGGTTTTATGTTTCAGTACATTCATAACGTAATTGCTCTTTTCATGTCCCAAAATGGAAGGTTAAAAAACAACCATACTATACCATAGCATGGCCGAAAAAGCAATATGAACTGGGGAAACCGCCATAAAACAGGACGGTTTCTAGACATCCCGGAACAGCTATGGTATAATGTACAAAATTATGACCGTCTGAGACGGGAAAGGAACGTGGCAGCCATGAAGGGTACGCTCATCGTCATCGAGGGAACCGACGGTTCCGGAAAATCCACCCAGTTCCAGCAGCTGCGCCAGCGGTTGGAGCGGGAACAGGTGGCCTTCCGCAATGTGGTCTTCCCCCGCTACCAGGAGGAATCCTCCGCCCTCCTCCGCCTGTACTTAAACGGCGCTTTCGGCACCAAACCGGGGGACGTGAACCCCTACGCCGCCTCCTCCTTCTTCGCCGTAGACCGCTACGCCTCCTACCGGCAGGATTGGGGGGACTGGTACGAGCAGGGCGGACTGGTGCTCTGCGACCGGTACACCACCTCCAACGCCGTCCACCAGGCGTCCAAGCTGTCCCCGGAGGAACGGGACACCTTCTTCCGGTGGCTCTACGAGTTCGAGTTCGGCAAGCTGGGTCTGCCCAAGCCCGACCTGGTGCTCTACCTGGATATGCCCACCGGCGCGTCCGTCTCCCTCCTGCGCCATAGAGAAGCCGCCACCCACACCCAAGCGGACATCCACGAGCGGGACAACGCCTATCTGGCCGCCTGCCGGGAGACCGCCTCCCACGCGGCGGACGTGTTGGGCTGGCAGCGCATCCCCTGTACCGAAAACGGGCAGCTGCGGACGGTGGAGGCCATCCATGAGGATATTTGGAACGCAGTGAAGGACTGTCTGACACAGGCAGAACCTGTGTAAAATCATAAGGAGTTTACGATTATGGTAACGATTTTATTGGCAAACGGATTTGAAGTGGCGGAAGCCCTGGTCACCCTGGATCTGCTCCACCGGGCAGGGGTGGAAGCCTGCCTGACCGGTCTGCACAGCGGGGAAGTGATCTCCGCCAACGGCATCCACGTGAAGATGGATCGGGTGCTGCCCGAGGTGGGCGAGGAAGCCTTTTTGTCCGACCTGGAAATGCTCGTCCTGGCCGGCGGCATGGACAACACCATCGAACTGACCTGCTCCGCCCAGGCCAAACGGGTCATTGCCGGCGCGGTGGACAAGGGCTGCAAGGTGGCCGCTATCTGCGCTGCACCGGTCATCCTGGCGGGCATGGGTCTGCTGGACGGCCGGAAGGCAGTCTGTTACCCCGGTATGGAAGGCTCCATGGGCGCCGCTGACGTCCAGGTGGGCAGCAAGGTGGTCGTGGACGGCAACTTCATCACCGGCCAGGGGCCTGGCGCGGCCTTTGACTTTGCGCTGAAGCTGGTGGAGGTGCTCAAGGGCCAGGCTGTCATGGAGCAGGTCAAAGAGGAGATCCACTATCAGTAACCCCGGAGCGCCGTCTGTACCAGGCGGCGTTTTCACCATAGCGATAGGAGCACATGAGGAGAAACGACATGGCTGACGAAAAGCACAACAGGGAAGAGAACGAAGCGCTGCACAAGGAGGAGCAGATCGACCTGGACGAGCTGACGGAGCAGAGCGCTCCCGCCGACGAGGTGGATCTGAGCTGGCTGGACAACCTGGGCGACGAGGAGCCCAGAGGCGACCTGGACGAGGACAGCGACCTGGACGCCATGGTCGACGAGATCCTGAACCACATCGCCCCCAACGAGTGGGAGGAGTGGAAGGATCAGCCGGTCAGAGAAGCGCCGCCCCCCATGCCCCCCGCCGCTGAACCCTCCCAACAGCTGCCTCCCACAGAAACAGACGACGCTGCCCCCACCGGCAAAACGCGAAAAAAGCAGCGCCGCAGCCTGCCCACCAACATCGCCGAGGGCGTCATCTACGTGGGCGGCATCCTGCTCATCTCCTTCCTCCTGGCCACCATCGGCTGGCGCTGGGCGGGGGACGTGCTGGCGCTGAACAAGGAACCGCTCACCGCCTCCGTGACCATCACGGAAGGGGAGTCCTTGGGGGACGTGACGGCAGAGCTGAAGGAAAAGGGGCTGGTGAAATACGGCTACCTGTTCCAGCTCTTTGCCAGCTTCACCCACAAGGCGGAGAAGATCACCGCCGGTTCCTACGAGCTGAGCACGGTCATGGACTACAGCGCCCTGCTCAACAACATCAGTTCCACCTCCGCCTACCGCGAGACGGTCACCGTCACCATCCCGGAGGGCTACACGGTGGAAGAAATCTTCAAGCTCATGGAGAACAAGGGCGTGTGCAGCTATAACGACCTGCTGAAGGTCGCCCAGGAGGAGACGTTTGACTTTGATTTCCTCAAGGACGTGAAGACCAAGCAGGAAAAGCGCTTGGAAGGCTACCTGTTCCCGGACACCTATGAGTTCTACAAGGGCGCGGACGCCAAGCACGTCATCAACACCATGCTGAAAAACTTCAACGACCGGTTCGACAGCAAGATGGAAGCAGAGATGCAGCTGCTGGGCTACAGCAAGAACGACATCATCATCATGGCCTCCATCATCGAAAAGGAGACCGACGGCAGCGACCAGCGCAACATCGCCTCGGTCATCCAGAACCGTCTGAAAAACACTTGGGCAACCCCCAAGGGCTATTTGCAGGTGGACTCCACCATTCAGTACCTGCTGAAGGAGCGCAAGGAGAAGCTGACGGACAAGGATCTGGAAATCGACAGCCCCTATAACACCTACAAGAACCCCGGCCTGCCCATCGGCCCCATCTGCAACCCCGGCCTGACCGCCATCCAGGCGGCGTTGGAGCCCAACAAGACCAATTACTATTACTTCATGCTGGGGAAGGACGGCACCACCCACTTCTTTGACACGGAAGCCTCCTTCCTGGCCTTCAAGGCGGAGCAGCAGGATTAAAGAGAGACGAGAGTTAAAATTATGGAGAAACGAAAGATCGAACTGCTGGCCCCGGCCGGCGATATGGAACGGCTGAAAATGGCCGTGGCCTACGGGGCGGACGCGGTGTATCTGGCAGGCACCACCTTCGGGATGCGTGCCTTTGCCGGAAACTTTGATCAGGACGAGCTGTATGAGGCCGTCCGCTACTGCAAAGCCCACGGGGTGGACGCCCACGTGACCATCAACACCATGCCCCGGTGCAACGAGGTGAAGGAGCTGCCCGCCTGGCTGGAGGTGCTGGACGATGCCGGCGTCACCGCCGTCATCGTGGCCGACCTGGGTGCCTTCCGGCTGGCGCAGAAGTACGCCCCCCACGTGCAGAAGCACATCTCCACTCAGGCCAGCATCTGTAACTACGAGACTGCCAACGCCTGGTACGACCTGGGTGCTAGCCGGGTCATCTTGGCGCGAGAAGTGCCCTTGGAGGACATTCGGGAAATTCGCCAGAAGACCCCACCGGAGCTGGAGATCGAAGCCTTTGTCCACGGCGCCATGTGCGTGTCCTACTCTGGCCGCTGTCTGCTGTCCAACTACATGACTGGCCGGGATTCCAGCCGAGGTGCCTGCGCTCAGCCCTGCCGGTATCAGTATTATTTGATGGAGGAGAAGCGCCCAGGGGAGTATTTCCCAGTTTTTGAGGACAACAAGGGCACCTATATCATGAATAGTCGGGATATGTGCATGATCGACCACGTGGCGGAGCTGATGGACGCTGGCCTGAACTCTCTGAAGATTGAGGGACGCGCCAAGAGCGCCTACTACGCCGCCATCGTCACCGGCGCGTACCGCCACGCAATCGACGCCGCCGCCCAGGGCATCCCTCTGGACCCGGTCTGGCGGGAGGAGGTGGAGAAGGTGAGCCACCGGCACTATTCCACTGGATTCTACTACGGCTACCCCGGCCAGTTCTACGAGGACTCCCGTTATATCCGGGATTGGCAGGTAGCTGCCATCGTCCAGGACTGCACCCCGGACGGCCTCGCCACCCTGTCCCTGCGCAACAAGTTCAAGGCAGGCGATCAGGTGGAGCTGGTGGGCCCCGGCTGCAAGCCCATGGCCTTTGCCGCACCCATGATGACGGACGAGGAAGGCAGCCCCTTGGAGGAGCCGAAAAAGCCTCAGATGCTCTTCAAAATGCAGCTGCCCCACGCTGTCCCGCCGCTCTCCATTTTGCGGCGAGAAGTGGGGTTGACTCCGTAACAGGGACGTGCTACAATAGACCCGTTACATCGCTGAGACGAAACGAGCTGTGACAAAGGCGTCCAAAGCGAGCGGGGGAGGGTGCAAGCCCCGCGATGGCCGGTCGCAGCAGCCATTTCCGAGCGGCCTGGGAGGACCAGGACGACCCATCCCCGTTACCGGATGACCGAGATGTCCACACTGTCGTTACGGTGGGGACAAATCAGGGTGGTACCGCGAGTTTGCCCTCGCCCCTGAATGCCAGGGGCGGGGGCTTTTTGTTTGTCCGTCCAGCCGCTGCGCATAGGCACAGAACGGTCTTGCAATGGCCGTTTGGGATACCATTTTTTGTTTGGAGGAAGAAAGAAATGAAACCGTATGGCGTAAACGAACTGAGAGAGATGTTCCTGAAATTCTTCGAGTCCAAGGGCCACCTGCGTCTGCCCAGCTTCTCGCTGATCCCCAAGAACGACGCATCCCTGCTGCTCATCAACTCCGGTATGGCTCCCATGAAGCCCTGGTTCACCGGCGACCAGACCCCGCCCCGCAAGCGGGTCTGCACCTGCCAGAAGTGCATCCGTACCGGCGACATTGAAAACATCGGCAAGACCGCCCGTCACGGCACCTATTTTGAAATGCTGGGCAACTTCTCCTTCGGCGACTACTTCAAGAAGGAAGCCATCGCCTGGAGCTGGGAGTTCCTGACCTCTCCTGAGTGGATCGGCCTGGACCCCGACCGTTTGTACCCCTCCATCTACCTGGACGACGACGAAGCCTTTGAGATCTGGAACAAGGACATCCACATTCCCGCAGAACGCATCTTCCGCTTCGGCAAGGAAGACAACTTCTGGGAACATGGCGCTGGCCCCTGCGGTCCCTGCTCCGAAATTTATTATGACCGTGGTGAAGAGTACGGCTGCGGCCAGCCCGGCTGTACCGTGGGCTGTGACTGCGACCGCTACATGGAAGTGTGGAACAACGTCTTCTCCCAGTTCAACAACGACGGTCACAACAACTACACCGACCTGAAGCAGAAGAACATCGACACCGGCATGGGGCTGGAACGTCTGGCCGTGGTCTGCCAGCAGGTGGAATCCCTGTTCGACGTGGACACCGTCATGAACATCACCAACAAGGTCTCTGAGATCACCGGCGCGCACTACGAAGAGAGCCACAAGACCGACGTCTCCCTGCGTATCATCACCGACCACATCCGCTCCGCCACCATGATGATCGCCGACGGCGTCCTGCCCGGCAACAGCGGCCGCGGCTATGTCCTCCGCCGTCTGCTCCGCCGTGCCGCACGGCATGGCCGTCTCCTGGGCGTGGAACGTCCCTTCCTGTATGAGGTCTGCGACACCGTCATCCACGAGAATCAGGGCGCTTACCCCGACCTGGTGGAGAAGCGGGACAACATCGTCCGCATCATCAAGATGGAAGAAGAGAGCTTCGGCCGCACCATCGACGGTGGTCTGAAGATCTTTGGCGAAATGCTGGAAGAGCACAAGGCCAAGGGCGAGACCGTCTTCTCCGGCGCCGACGCCTTCAAGCTCTATGACACCTACGGCTTCCCCATCGACCTGACCATTGAAATGTGCGAGGACGAGGGCATGACCGTGGATCAGGAAGGCTTCGCCGCTGAGATGGAAGCCCAGAAGGTCCGTGCCCGTGAGGCTCGGAAGGCACTGGGCGACCTGGGTTGGGAACGCATCGACCTGGGCGACGTGGACAAGGAACCCACCGTGTTCACCGGCTATGACAAGCTCACTGACACTGGCAAGATCCTGGCCATCGTGGAAGGCGACGAACCCAGCGGCACCATCGTGGAAGGCCAGAAGGGCATTATCGTCCTGGACAAGACCCCCTTCTACGCCGAAATGGGCGGCCAGGTCGGCGACCACGGCACCATCACCGCTGGCGACGCCGTGTTCACCGTCACCGACACCCAGAAGACCAAGGCAGGCAAGTACCTGCACTACGGCGAAGTGACCAAGGGCGAGTTCAACCGTGACCAGGAAGTCACCGCTTCCGTGGACACCACCCGCCGCAAGGCCATCCAGCGTGCCCATTCCGCCACCCACCTGCTCCAGAGAGCACTCCAGGACGTCTTGGGCAACCACGTCCAGCAGGCTGGCTCCCTGGTGGAACCGGATCACCTGCGCTTCGACTTCACCCACTTCTCCGCCATCACCAGCGAAGAGCTGATCGCCATCGAGAAGCAGGTCAACGAGGCCATTTTGGAAGGCTACTGCGTGGAATGCAACGAGATGTCCATGGACGAGGCCAAGAAGCTGGGCGCTATGGCATTGTTCTCTGAAAAGTACGGCGACGTGGTCCGCGTGGTCAACATGGGCGGCTACTCCGTGGAACTGTGCGGCGGCACCCACCTGGACAATACCGCTAAGGTAGGCAGCATCCACATCACCAGCGAAGGCTCCATCGCCTCCGGTGTCCGTCGTATCGAGGCTATCACCGGCCTGCGCAACATGGAAGCACAGCTGAAGATGCAGAAGGATCTGTTCGACGCAGCCGCTCTGCTGAAGGTCAAGCCCGACGAGCTGGCACAGCGCATCGACGCTCACATGGGCGAAATGCGTGAAATGCGCAAGGCCATCGAGCAGTACAAGGATAAGGAAGCCCTGGGCGAAGCTCGGAACTTCCTGGCTTCCGCCAAGGACGTGGGCGGCCTGAAGGTCATCACCGCCAACCTGGGCGCCGTCCAGGTGCCCGAACTGCGCAAGATGGGCGACTTCCTGCGGGATAAGCAGCCCAACGTGGTGGCCGTCCTGACTGCCATCAACGGCGAGAAGATCTCCTTCCTGGCCGTCTGCGGCAAGGAAGCCGTCAAGGCCGGCGTCAAGGCTGACGACGTCATCAAGACCGTCACCAAGGTCTGCGGCGGTTCCGGCGGCGGCAAGCCCGATTCCGCTATGGGCGGCGGCAAGGACGTGCTGAAAGTGGACGACGCCCTGGCTACCGTGGACGATTTCGTGGCAAGCAAGCTGGGCTAAAAACCAGTAAAAAACCAGTAAAAAACCCCCGTCTCACCCCTCCGGTGGGACGGGGATAGAACCTATCTAATGAAGGAGGAAAACGAATGGATTGTCTGTTTTGTTCCATCGTGAAGGGGGAGATCCCCTCCAATAAGGTCTACGAAGACGAAAACCTCTACGCCTTCTA
>CAKTQP010000044.1 GCA_934597165.1 uncultured Oscillospiraceae bacterium | reverse complement strand
CTGGTGGACGATGCAAAACCCCTGCGGCTGTGCAAGCACTGCCAGAAGGTGTTCCTCGGCAGCCGGGCCAATTCCGCGTTTTGCAACGCCCGGTGTAAGAATCAGTATAATGTCTATAAGACACGGGCTAAGAGCCGGGAGGATAAAGAAAATGGATGAGAACATGGCACTTACCCCATACGAAACAAGAGAAATTTTGTTTTACAAGACCGATAACGGCGATGTCAGGGTTGAGATTCTGTTATATCAGGAAAATCTGTGGCTGACGCAGGCAAAGATGGCGGAGCTGTTTGAGGTGCAGAAAGCTGCCATCTCAAAGCACCTGAAGAATATCTTTGCCTCCGGCGAATTGATGGAGGATTCAGTTGTTTCCGTTTTGGAAACAACTGCGGCTGACGGAAAAAACTATCCCACGCGGTACTATAATCTGGACGCGATCATTGCGGTCGGCTATCGGGTGAACTCCAAAAAGGCTACCATGTTCCGAATCTGGGCAAACAGGATCCTGAAGGAGTATATTATCAAGGGCTATGTCATGGACGATGAGCGCCTGAAAGAGCCGCAGAACTTCTTCGGGAAGGATTATTTTGAAGAACAGCTGGAGCGCATCCGTGACATTCGCGCCAGTGAACGGCGCTTTTATCAGAAAATCACGGACATATACTCCCAGTGCAGCGCAGACTATGATGTGGACAGTCCTGTTACAAAAGAGTTTTTCGCCACCGTACAAAACAAACTGCATTACGCCATTACAAAGCACACCGCAGCGGAGATCATCTACGACCGGGCAGACAGCACGAAACCGAATATGGGCCTGACAACATGGAAAAATGCACCGGGCGGCAGAATCCGAAAATCCGATGTTGTGATAGCGAAGAACTACTTGGACGAAACCGAGATAGGAAGCCTGAACGAGATCGTCACGATGTATCTTGATTATGCCGAGCGGCAGGCACGCCGTGGAAACATCATGTATATGCGGGATTGGGTCGCACGGCTGGATGCGTTTTTGCAGTTCAACGAGGAAGAAGTGCTGCATCATAAAGGAAAAGTGACAGCAGCCATTGCAAAAGCCTTTGCCGAGAGCGAATTTGAGAAATACCGTGTCATTCAGGATCGGCAGTATCAGAGCGATTTTGACCGACTTGTAGCCAGCACCGAGGAAAAGGATTAAAACGCAGAAATGCCCGCTATCGGCCGTACAGCCAATAACGGGCATTTGTCATTCATATACGAGCTCGGTCAGAACGATTTCCTCCGCACGATTGCGGATGCTGTTCATGCGGCGCACCCATTCCATTTGGTCGGCGGCTTTGAGCGCTTCGGTCACATCTTCCTGCCTTGCCATATCGGAAACGATGATTGCCATACGCTCGTTGCAGGCTTGGTCGATCTCGGCAAGGTGCCGATGCAGCGTTCCGCTTGTGAGCAGGCTTGCATAGAGAACCGGACGATGTTCTTTCAGATAGCTACGGCGCATACGCCCGTACTTGCCGATCTGGTATTCTGGTTCGTCCGGCAGCGCAAGGTTCGGGATAAGATAATCACCCTCCTGACGGTAAGTGCCGCCCATTTTCTCAAATAGAGATTTCATAAAGTTCAGCTCCTTTTTGTGTTGATTTGCAGCGGTTATAAGGCTTTTTTTGGCTCCTTTCCTACAACTGCTGTTCCATTCACCACAAATGAGCCGCAGTCATATGTATTAGGTGGGAGAAACCACCCTTTACATAGTAACTCTTGATTGGTGATAGAATTGGATTCGCCGTCCAATGCGTCATCCTGGCTCAGTCGGCAATAGAGGGCTGTAATTTTATCTGGCTGCTGAATCATAGTAGCTCCTTTCCTCCCGCTTTTCGGGAATCGCAGCCAAGTAAACGGTTGCTGCTATTATACCGTGCCGGCTTCATTTTTTCAGCCCCTCCTGCTCAGAATTCTGTAAATTTCTTGCCAGTATTCGCCGCAGTTTATTCAGTACGCTTTCTGCCCCGTCCTCGGCATAGTGGGGAACAACGTGATAGACTGTGTTGCCTTCGTAGATTACCTGTTCTTCCATGCCCAACTCCAATTCAAATGCACCATTTTTGAAGCACTGGGCCATGCGTTCCGCAGTTTCCGGTGCAATATGTTTTACCGCATTGTACAGTTCCTGCTTTCTTTTCAGTTTACTTTTCCTCCTTGCTTGGCAAATTCAGTGTGATCAGCGCAGGGCGGCCAAGCCCCTGCTTGCGGCGGACAATTAGACCGCAGGTTTCCAGCTCGTGAAATATACGGGTGGATACCTGACGGCTCTTGCGGAGTTTCTCCTTAGCTTCATTCAGCGTGAAATACAGGCGGACCGTGCCATCTGGTTCGACATAGCCGTTTTCTTTGGAAATGCTGGCACGATCCAGGAGCATCGCATAGAGCAGCTTTGCGTCGTTTGAAATTTCCAGCGGTATCAGGAAACGTGGCAGCGGCAGATAAGAAGTGACAGCCGAATCTGCCTTGTACGGTATAAGATTTTTCATTCGCACTCCTTTCAGGCCATCCCATCACATCTATTGATGGATTGATTGGATTGATATTGATTTCTTGTAGATTAACTTGTTTATATATTTAATTACGGTCTATTTTCCGGCGGCCAAAAATGTCAGAAAGTGCGGCCTTCTGAGTGTACGATTGCTGACAGCAGAGAGTGTCAGTTTATCCAGACTCTGAAAAGCCTGAACAGGAAGAACCAATACAGGAATTTCAGTGTCAGGCCCATTTTAGACTGTCAGCAAAAGCCCTCTCATATATCAGTACATTTTTCGGGCAAATAGGGGTGGGGTCAGCTCAGATTTTCAAAGATTTTTTTGAGCCGCCGCAGGCCGCGGTTGATACTGTCCCGAACAGAGGTAATGTCGCAGCCTTCAGCTCTGGCAATCTCGGCATTGTTCATGTGCAGAAAGAACCTTGCGTAAATGCGCCGCTTCTGTTGGGGCGTGAGCTTGCTCAGCGCTTCATACAGCCGTCGGTTGAGCGCTTTCTGCTCCCAAATATCGGCGGGCGTCATAACGAAGAACACTGCCTCACGCTCAATGTTTTCACCATAATCCAGAGAGAAGTAAGCTTTGTTCCGATAGGTACGGATCCGATGGGCTTCATCCTCCAGCTTGAAGCGCCGCAGCGTTTCGGCAATTTCGTCAGGAACGGCAATGAAGCAGTCGGTAGTATAGGAATCCGGGTAGTATTCCCGGAGATTGATCATGGTCATTTGATTTCCTCCAATTTCGATTTGTTGTTTTGGGGTCAGGCAAATCGAAATCGGAGGCGGTGAGCGGCACCCTGGGTTGAATGGCGGAACCGAGGTGCCATCTATAAACAAAAATGCGCATATCGACCTTTCGGAAGATATGCGCACGTATTGGAATATTCTATTTTCGCCCGGAGGAGGGGCAAACGCAAAGGAGCCCGGGGAAGCCAAAAACGCCGCAAGCCACCCAGGGCTTACGGCGTAGAGGCAATATGAAAAGCAACTATGTAGGTATCGTCGCTTGGAACATGGCGGCATCCCGGAATCCTCCCCAAAGGAAGGAGCGCCGGGTGAAGTGCGGTCTTACCCGGCCTCGCTTCATCTTTGAGGGAGATTATACGGGGTAGTTTACTATGTTTGTTCCCGTAGTAGTCAACGCATACTCGATTTTTGTTCTACATTAAGGCATCGGATTAAATTTGTACCCGATTCCATGAACACTGACGATAAAATCATGTTCTGGGCATAATTCTCGTAACTTTCGTTTAAGGTTGCTGACATGATTATGAATTGCTTTCTTGGAGTAAAAGTTATAATCTTCTTTCCAGATAATATCCATAATCATTTCATAGGTGAACACACGCCGAGGGTTGAGAATGAGCAGTGCTAAAATATCAAATTCTTTGGCGGTCAACTCGACTATCTGACCAGCCACTTCTACTTCACGGTATTCGAGGCAAAAATGCAAAGAACCAGACTCCACAGTCGTCAATGGATTTTGGTTGATCCAATCTTTATAGTCGCCCATGTGCTCACCCCCTATTTATAAAAGGCCAACCTACATCAGGTAGATTGACCTTTTAGAATAAGCAACAGTCTGGCTGAAAAACTTTTGATCGTAAAGGACTTTGCCAAGAACACTACCTGAGTTATTTGCTACAAATCTTTGCTTTTGTATTTGCTTTGCGCAGTAGCATGTTCATAAAATAACCGATTGTCACGAACAGCCCCATCACCGCCAGATAGTCCAGCAGGAAAGCGATGAGCGGCTCGGAATAATCAAAGAACACAAAATGGCTTTTCAGCAGCAGGTAAAGCCCCACATCCCGGCGGACGAAGGCCACGGCTCCGTAGGCGGCAAAGGAATATTCGGCAATTCGGAGTATCCATGTGCGTATCTGATTGGGCCGCAGGTGCTTCCGCGCCATGGTCAGCAGCATATTCCAGTGCATTCCAAGGTGCAGGCTCATCAGCACAAAGCCCCAGAAGGCGCAGAGAATATGCAGCTTTCCGGCCAGTTCATAGCCGCCGTGTTTCGGGAGAAACGCAAACACATGGCGGGACAGCACGATGCCGCTGACCATGGAGCCGATCATACACAGGAAAATCAGCCCAATGAGCGCCGTCTGTACGATACGCAGGGGTGTATAGCGTCCCTGCGGCACTGCTTGGATCCACCGATGGTTCAAAATATGGTGCGTCACGAACAGGGCGAACATCCCCATGCCGATCCACTCGTGAGCAGTCTCGCCCACAAGACCGTAGGCCATCAGAAGCAGCATGGACACCGACATGGCCGCATCCACGGCGATTTTAATTTTGAGAATTGGTTTCATGTCCTCATCCTTTGCTGTGGGAAATTACCCAGTTCAGGTTGTCCGGGTCGTCAAAGACCACATTGGCGCCGCCGTGGTAATTGTAAATGCCTTTTTCGTTGAAGAAAGCGTTATCGGGCGTTTCTATGCGCAGAACTTTGTCGATGTCGGCATCGCTCCAACCGTCGCTTTCATAGGCTTCGTGGAGCTTTTCATATGCTGAGCGAGCCTTGGCACTGCCGTAATACTCGTCGCCCTCGGCCATGTAGATGTAGACCGCCACACCGTTCTCCGCAATGGGAGCATAACCGCCGTCCCACTGGGAAGCGCCGTGGAGATAGGCTGCATACAGGTCATGACGCATGGACACCGCACGGGACATGGTCTCGCCGCCTGCGGAATACCCTGCGGCATAGACCCGGCCGGTATCCACGGCAAAATTCTCGATGAAGTATTCTGTCAACTCAATGGCCTGCCGGGCAGATTTTTCGCCCCAGTCCGTCAGCTGCGCAGATACCACGATCATCTCCGTGTCCAGCTTTGTCCATGCGGTAAAGCCGCTCCAGTTCAGATTGCTGCCGGAAGAATCTTCCCCGAACCACATCATGTCATAGCCCGGCATGACGACCATCATCGGGAACTTACGACTGCCGTCATAGCTCTTCGGCAGATAATAGCTGTAATGGATGTCGCCGTCAGCACCGGAGAAAATTTGCTCCGCAAACAGGCCTGTCTGGACTGGCTGATTCAGATGGGCATAGAAGAAATCGCTGATGGATTCAATGGTCTGCCGGACTGCCTCGTTGGAATACATATGGCCTTCGCCTTGCAGAACCTCCAGCGTCGCATTCGGGTATGTATTTGCGGCACGCTGGGAATAGGAGATCGGAACCAAATCGTCCTGATCTCCGTAGAAAATCAAGACATCGCCCGGATAGCTTTTCGCCGCATCAATGGGATCGAAGTCGTATACGCTGGCAAAGTAGTCATGTCCGACATTCATCAGAATGTGGAAAGACTGTGCCGGTATCGCATCGATGCTGGAAAACCGCTGTCTTGCGTCGTCTGCCAGAGAGAATGCCGGAGAGGATAAGGCCATAGCCCGGACTTCCTCCGGGTGTGCCGCAGCGGTCAATGCGGCGACCACGCCACCTTGACTGTTACCCAGCAGGAAAATATATCGTTCATCTACATCCTTCCGCCGGCGCAGCATCGTAAGCTCTGCTTCCAGATCCTGCTGTTCGGTGAAAACCGTCATGTCCAGCGTACTTCCGTCGCTTTGACTGGACGGACCGCCGCCACGGAAATCAAAGCAGACTGTCAGATAGCCTTGACTGGCCAGCGCCTGAGCGTAGGCTTGTCCACCTCGACCTGTATCACCAAAGCCGTGAGCGAAAATGACCGCCGGGAAAATTTCCGCCCCGCTTTCCGGGATATACAGAACGGTGTGGATATTCCCGCCGTCACTATCCAGTTCCACGGTTTCTGTCTGATAAGAAAAGCCGCCGTTCCGGTCAATCACAAAAGATGGCGCTATGTCCGAAGAATCACTGACATCGGGCTCCGGCTGAGACACCGCAGGTGTCGTTTCCGGCTGGGTCGATACTGCCGTACCGGCTCCGCACCCCGCAAGAGCCAGTATCAGCACAAGCGCCAAAGCAAGCGAAAGAAATCGCTTCACTTCTGCTCGTCCACCGGCGGAACCATTTCCGCGTACTTTTTGAGCAGTTCCGGGGTGCTGGTGTAGTAGCGCACGTTCTTATTGAGGGCAGCGACCTGCGCCATTTCCTCATCGGTCAGAGCAAAATCGAACAGGTCAAAGTTGGCCTTGATGTGGTCGGGATTCTTGGAACCGGGGATAACGATGTTGCCGCTCTGGATGTGCCAGCGGAGGATGATCTGGGGCTCAAACTTGCCGTATTTCGCGCCAAGCTGGGCAAACAGCGGCTCCTGAAGCAGCGTCTTGTCACCGTGACCCAGCGGATACCATGCCTGCGGCACGATGCCGCTCTCCTCCAAGAAGGCTTTCAGTTCCGGTTCCTGATGGTAAGGGTGCAGCTCGGTCTGCAAGACCGAGGGCTTCACTTCGCAGATAGAGAGGATCTCCTCGATTTGCTCCTTTTTGAAGTTGGAGAGACCGATAGCGCGCACCTTGCCCTCCTTGTATGCCTTTTCCATCTGACGGTAGCCCGCCACATAGTTGCCTGCGGGCTGGTGGATCAGCAGCAGGTCGATGTAGGGGGTATCCAGCCGGGCAAGGGTCTTGTCCACCGCGTCCGGCTGCTCATAAAAGCTGGGCCACAGCTTGGTTTCCAGGAAGATCTCCTCCCGCTGCAAGCTGGACTTCTTCATGGCACGACCAACGGCCTTTTCATTCACATAGGCGTTTGCCGTGTCGATCAGGCGATAGCCGTTCTGCAAAGCGCTGACGCAGGAGGCCTCCGCCTCGTCCGGGGTCAGAAGAAATGTGCCGATACCGGCCATGGGCATTTTCACGCCGTTATTGAGATTTGCATATTCCATAAAACAACATCCTTTCTAAAAATTATTTGCTTACGATTTTGCTGCCGCCGAACACCTCTGACATCTCTATGCCGTTCAGCGCCTCATCGATGGCACTGACTTCTTCGGCGGACAGCGTAACATCTGCCGCACCGGCATTTTCAAGCAGGCGGCTCAGTCGGCGTGTGCCGGGAATGGGTACGAGGTACGGTTTCTTGCACAGCATCCATGCCAGTGAGATTTGTGCGGGCGTGGCGTTGTTCTGCTCTGCCAGTTTTTGAAGCAAAGCGAGAAGATCGTGGTTGCGGTCGATATTCTCCGGCTGGAACTGGGGCATGACGCTGCGGTAGTCTGTCTCGGCGTCAAAACGAGAGGTTTTATCATACTTGCCGGAAAGGAAACCGTTGGCCAGCGGCGAGAACGCCACATAGCCGATGTGCAGTTCTTCCAGCACCGGAAACAGATCTTCATACCAACGCGCCATCATAGAATAGCGGTTCTGGATGGCTGTCACCGGGCAGACCGCATGGGCGCGGCGGATCGTGTCCTCCGTAGCTTCGGACAGCCCCCAGTGGGTGATCTTGCCCTCACGGATTAGGTCGGCCATTACGCCTGCCACTTCCTCAATGGAAATCTTCGGATCCAGCCGGTGCTGGTAATAGAGGTCAATGTGGTCGGTGCCCAGCCGTTTCAGAGACGCTTCCACCGATGCACGGATGACCTCCGGGCGAGAATCCGGTACCAGCGGCTTATTGGTGGCGGTGCTGCTCATGTCAAAGTGAATGCCAAACTTTGTGGCAAGCACGATTTTGTCCCGATAGGGCTTCAGTGCTGCACCCACCAGTTCCTCATTGTCATGTGGGTGCTCCGGTGTACCGTAGACCTCCGCAGTATCAAAGAAGGTATAGCCCAGATCCACTGCCTGTGCCAGCAGCTCCGTCATTTCCTTTTTGTCGGCAGTGGCTCCGTAGGCGTGGCTCATGCCCATGCAGCCGAGACCGACCGCAGAAACAGTCAGATCACTGCCTAAAGTACGGTACTGCATCTTACACTTCCTTGTTCAGCTGGACAGCCTCGGCTTTGTTGGTCGCCATGCCGCCGTAGGCCATACCGTAGAGTGCGGCGAAGCGCTTCATGGTGTACTCGCCCGCCTCCAGCATCCATTTTTCAGGGGCTGCGCCCTGAAACACGAAATACAGCCTGCGGCCGGACAGTGAACCGTTTTCCACCTTGCCATAGAACCGATCCAGCACATTGCGCACACTGCCGCAGATGTTGTGCCAGTAGACGGGAGAGCCGATGACGATGGTATCTGCCTGCTTCATGGCAGCAACGACGGTATCCAGCCCGTCGCCGGGCAGGTTCTGGCCGAAAGCACCGATGGTGTAGTCGGTAAGATTCAGGGTTTCATATTCTTTGCCTTTCAGCAGCGCTGCCGCCAGCGCGGCGGTGTTTCCAGTTTTGTTGGGACTGCCGTTGATAAATAAAATGCTCATCGCAATGCTCCTTTACACATTCTTTCCCATTTCATAGGCCTGCTTCATAGTGGGGGTATTCTTCACCTTGCCCGGCTCATAGACGCCGCTGCCGATGAGAACGCCCTTTTCCACCGCACCCTCCACACAGTCGGCATAGCCGCGGAAGCAAGCCAGGGTGGTATCAGCAGACGAATGGGCTTCGTCTGCCATGGTGACGATGTAATAAAATTCCTTGTTCTTGACCTCCAGCCAGCGGGCAACCGTGCGGTCAATGACCGCTTTCAGCTGGGCGTCAATGGAGTAAAAATAGACCGGACTGGCCAGCACCAGCACATCGGAATCGATCATCTTTTGCAGGACTTCGGCCATGTCATCCTTGTGAACGCAGGCTCCGCTGTGGTCACGGCAGTAGTAGCAGGCGGAACAGGGGTGGATCTTCTTGCCTGCCACACGGATCTTTTCCACCTCGTTACCCACTTCCTGTGCGCCCCGTGCGAATTCGTCACACAGAATGTCCGAGTTGCCGCCTTTGCGGGGACTTCCGGATAAAATCAAAATTTTCTTTCCCATTGCTACTCCTCCAGATTTTATTTGTTTGATTCGGCAAAAATCGTTTCCAGCCATGCGGCATAATCCTTGACCCAGCCGCCGTCGGAGCCGAAACCGTGAGGCCAGCCGTTCAAAACGATGCGCCCGGTTGGGATACCCATGCCGGAAATCACATCATACTGCTGCTGGAACTGGCGATAGAAGGGATCTTCCGTGCCGTAGACATAGAAGGTCGGCGGCAAATTGCCCTCTTTCAGCCAGTCCGGGTCCATGTTGCCCACGCTGAGGCGGCCGTAGAAGGAATAGATCATGCCCGCAGCGGAGGCATGGGCAGGAACAGCGTCCAGCTCGTCCGGCACATAGGTGCTGTCCAGCGCCGTGCCGGTCACATCTTCGTCGTAGTGCATCAGAAATTCACCGGCCTGAATGCCGCCTGCAGAAAAGCCCATGACAGCAATGTCGTCCGGGTCAATGCCGTAAATGTCCGCGTTCTTTCGGACAAAGCGAACGGCTCTCGCCACGTCCAGCGCGCCTTCCTCCTGCGTATAGGGAGACAGACGGTAATCCACAATGAAGGTCTGGAAGCCCAGTTCCCGCAGCGCCGCGGCGGTGGGGAGTGAATCGATGTAGTTTCCCCGGAACTGATACGCGCCGCCAGCCATCAGCACCACAGCGCCTTTCGGCTTCACGCCCTCCCTGACGGGAATGGCGGTGACGTAAGGGCGGAAGTCATAGTTGTCGAAGTATCCGGTCATGTCCTGCGTAAACTTCGTCTTGGCAGGAACATTGCCCTCCTCCCAGAGATAGAGCACTTGAATGTTTGCAGGGTCTGCCGCTGTATTCAGCACCGTATCATTTGCCGCCGGTTCCGGCATCTTTTGCAGCATGGCCGTGCGGGAATAATCGGAAATTTTACCGCTGCCGTAGTTGTAGGCCGCCGGGAAATCATCGGGCGTCGCCACAGTATCCGTCGAAGATCCGTCACGCAGATCGTCGATCGGCTCAGTGGGGGCGGAACTGTTTTCACTTGGTTTTGTTGTCATAGCATCCTCAATGGCCGCAACGCCATTTTCCAGCTCTCCGCCGGGAGTCACCACGGACTCCCGGCCACAGGCAGTCAGTGACATACCCATGAGAAGCGCAAGCATTGCGGCGAAAAATTGATTCCTACGCATTACAGGCCCAGTCCGTTGACCCAGGACTGCACATCAGAGGCAGATGCGCCGGAGGAGAACCGCTGACCCTCCTGCCAATCGCCGGTACCGGCCATCTCGGCCAGCAGGCTGCCGCTTCTCCCCATGCCGGAGGAGGAAGAAGTGGCAAAGGGAATGACAGTCTTGCCGGTGAAGTCGTTGGCCTTCACGAAACCATCCACGGGCCATGCTGCAATACCCCACCAGATAGGATAGCCGATGAACACGGTGTCATAAGAATCCCAATCGGGCACTTCTGTGCTGGTCAGGGGCACATCCCGCAGGGACTCGTCGTCGTGCTCCCGGCTGACACGGCTGTTGGAATTGGTCCAGTTCAGGTCGTCGCTGGTGTAGACCTCGGTGGGAACGATCTCAAAGAGATCGGCACCGGCGGCCTCGGCAATATCTTCGGCTACTCTCTTGGTGTTGCCGGAAGCAGAGTAGTAGACCACCAGTGTCTTGCCGGTTGCGGGCTCGGTTTCCGAGGGAGCGGTCGAGGAGCTTTCACTCGGGGCGGTGGTGGGCTGTTCGGTCGGCGCAGAGGTTTCGGGCTGTGTGGTGGAAGATGCGGGTTTGTTGGCAGAGCCGCAGGCGGCAAGGCTGAGCACAAGGACAACGCTCAGCAGAAGTGCAGTCAGTTTTTTCATAACAATATCATCCTTTCTTTTTTATCTGCATTCGCAGAGAATGTCGTAAATTTCATCGCTCCGCAGCTTTTTGCAGCAGCCCGCAGTGATATTGGCGGAATCGGCAATGGCCCGGAAGTCCGTGTCGGCGGGAATGCCCAGTTCGGCAAAGGTAGTGGGTAATTTGATTTCCTTGATGAAGCTGGTCAATGCGTTGATACCGGCAAGGGCAGTCTCTTCTTCACTGCCCTTGGGCGCAATGCCCCAGACATTCTGCGCCCAGCGGGCGAACCGCGCCGCGCCGGACTTGTAGATGTGGCGATACAGAACGGGGTGAATGACCGCCAGACCCGCGCCGTGGTTGCAGTTGGTGTAAGCCCCCAACTGGTGCTCGATCTGGTGTGCCTGAAAATCCGTGACCTTGCCGATCTTCAGCACGCCGTTCTCCGCCATGGCAGAGGCCCACGCCAGTTCGCTTCTGGCTTCGTAATTTTCCGGGTCGGTCAGCAAAACCCGAATGTTGCGGATGACGCTGCGCATAACGGCTTCATTGATGTCGTCGGAGAGGTTGTTCTCATCGGGCTTGCCAAAGTAGGTCTCCATGGCGTGCTCAGGGTATCAAACGCACCGGAGATGACCTGCTTCATGGGGACGGACAGGGTGTAGCTGGGGTCGAGGAAGGCAAATTCCGCCTGTGCGCCCCACAGAGCGCCCTTGATCTTCTTTTCCTCATGGGTGATGACTGCACCGTTGTTCATCTCGCTGCCGGTGCCGAACACCGTAACGATGGTGCCGAGAGGAATGAACTCCGAGGGGTAGGTGTGCTTGGTGTACTGCATTTCCCAGATGTCCTCGTCCAGCTTTGCCTGTGCAGAGACGACCTTGCAGCAGTCGGAAACGCTGCCGCCGCCCACGGCCAGAATCAGGTCTACATGGTTTTCCCGGGCCAGCCTGGCCCCCTCCTGCACCTTGGCGTATGTGGGGTTGGACATGATACCGGAGAACTCCACGACCCGCTTGCCCTTGGCGTTCAGAATGCTCATTACCTCGTCATACACGCCGTTGCGCTTGATGGAGCCGCCGCCATAGGCCAGCATAACGGTGTCACCATAGTGATCCAGCAGGCAGCCCAGATACTCCTTCACACCTCCCTTGCCAAAATACACCTTGGTCTTGTTCTCAAAAATAAAGTTATTCATGGTAACGCATCCTTTCTGAATTATTCGCAGACCCAGCGGGCAATCTCATCCGCCCGGTCAAGATATGCTTTTGCATTTTTGCAGGTATCCCGACTACCGCAGCCGGTAAACACCTCCGTGCGCTCGGCCTCCACGGAGCGCTGAATACTGGGCAGGTCAACGATCAGCTGCACATGGTGCTTCATTTCCTCCACATCGGAACCGGTACAGGTCAGGAATACGCCGATTTTCTTCTTCGGGCCGACCTGATAGCTTTTGCAGGCAAAGGTGCAGCACAGCCGATCAATGACCAGCAGCGCCTGCGCCGCCATGCAGTTGTAGTAGACCGGCGCTTCGGCGATCAGGCCGTCGCATTCGTGCAGTGCTTTCAGTACCTCTGCCATATCGTCCTTCTGGACGCACACGCCGGTCTTGGCGCAGCCGTAGCAGCCCTTGCAGGGGTGGATGGTCAAGTTCCGAATGTCGATGCGCTGAACTTCTGCACCGCATTCTGTGGCGGCTTTCTCCGCCGCATCTACCAGCGCATCCCCATTGCCGCCCGCTGTGGGCGAGGTGGTCAGACATAGAATTTTCTTCATGGTGTTTGCTCCTTTATTGATTTTCGGCCAAAGAAGCCGCCCATTCTTTTACTTGCCGTTCTGAACCGGATACGCTGCTGCCACGAATGGAAAGCGCCTCGTCGGCCAATACTGTTGCTTCCGGTGCCAACTCCGCAATGCGGTTTAAGCTGTTTGCTCCGTTGGAGCTGCCGTTGTGTGAGAAAAACGGAATGATGGTTTTCCCGGACAAGTCATATTCCTCCAAGAAACTCCAGACCGGTGTTGGCAGGTCGTACCACCAAATTGGAAAGCCCAGATAGATCACATCGTAGCCTGCCATGACCTCCGGGTCGATGTGGGTGGATAGGGCCGGACGAGTTTCGTTGTTCAGCTCTGTCTGCGCACGGGAAGCGGTGGAATCGAAATTATCGCCATAAGGCTCCTCGGTCAGGATCCGGAACAGATCTCCGCCGGTCTCCTCAGCAATCCAATCCGCCATCTGCTGACCGTTTCCCGACCATGAGAAGTAGGCTACCAGCACATTGCTGTTTCCGCTGACCTCCGGTTCTGGGTCATGGTCGATAGCGGTATGGGAATCGCCCGTCAGGCGAAGCAGCGTGAATACGCCGCCAGCGATAATGACGAGAACCGCCGCAATGATGAACCAAGTTTTCTTTTTCATCTGTCATCCTCCACAGTTATTTCATTTGCCTTTCCCAAAAGGCAACGGCATCATCGATCCAGCCCTCGGCACTGGTTCCGATTCCAAGTCCAAAACCGTGACCCAGACCGGAATACACATGAAACTCCGTATCGATCCCGGCCTGCTGCATGGCATTGAGCCGTGCCTGCATGACCCGCCAGTTAGCAATGCCGTCCCGGTCGCCGACACAGGCATAGGTGGGCGGGTCACTTTCGGAATACTCGCTCAGCCCCGTGTACTGCATGATGACCGCACCGGGACGGGGCAGGTCGCCGCCGCCAAAAGCCTCCGGGCCGTAAGTACCCAGCCATGCCGCCATCCGTGCTCCTGCGGAACCGCCCCAGAGGGAGTAGCAGTCGGTGTTCACTTCCAACTCGTCCGCATGGTCGAAGATGAAGCGGATGGCTCTTGCCAGATCCTCACAGGCAGTCTGTGCGCCGGGGCGATAAATGAGGGCGAAGGCGTTGTAGCCTTTCTTGGAAAGCTCAAGCGCATGAGGGAAGCTGTCCTGCATGGCACCCACATAGGCAAAGGCTCCGCCTGCATTGCAAATGGCAAACTTCTCGCCGGGTGTTCCTTTGAAGAAGAAAAGACCCGTATCCTCTTTGGCTGGGTCAGCCCCCTTTTCCTCGTCTGTGTAAATATCGTAGAAAATGGTTTGTCCAGCTTCTGCCCGTGCGCGCAGGGTGTTCACGATCTCCACCGTTTCGTCCGGGTCGATGTGGCTGTAATAGGTCAGCCCGAGATCTTCCAGCGTATCGCCGCTGTAATAGGCATCCTCCACAGGAAACAGCAGTCGTCCGTAAGAGCCGAATACTGGGTCGTTCTTCACATCTTCAATTTTACTTTCCCTTGTAAATGCCGCTGTTTGAGGTGGCAGACTTTCCGCCGGTTCCTGCGTTTCACGAGCGCCGCAGCCGCTCAGCAGAAGCACCATGCAAAACAGCAGCGCTGAGAAATATCCAAACTTCATATCATCATCTGCCTTTTTCTGAACTTCTGCCTCTATTATAAAAAAAGCAAGACTTCAAGAGAAGTCTCGCTTCGTTCATCAGTATATACCTTTGGGTTATAATCAGCCGTACAGTTCTTTGCTGATGGTTTTTGCTGCATCCAAAAAGCGCTGCACATTCGGTGTCGGCTCCAAGGAATGGAGAATGCCATAGGGAATACTGTAATCCCACTCCACAGGAATGACCTTCAAAAGCGGGTGTACATTTGCCCAGCCGGGAATGGCCAGCAGAACATCGTTGGTGTTTTCGCAGCGATTGAACACATCCATGCTGTAAAAGTCGAAATCTACGATATGGATCTGCGGATGGTGCTGCCACAGGTCATCCCGTAGCTGATCCACATAGTGGCTCCATCCACGGTGCATCAGCATAAGGTTTTCGCCATAAAGGTCAGTGATCTGTAATTTATCCTTTGCCGCCAGCCGGTGGTGGATAGAAACGGCACAGTGGAACGGGCCTCTGACCAGCTCCAGTCCCGCGCACCCCCGCAGCTTCAGCATGGTCTCATCGAAAATGCCGCCCACCACATCAATATTCTTACCGAGGTTGCCGAGAATCTCCCTTGCATTCTCCGGGGTGTTCTCAAAGGGGACGATCTGAAATTTGATGTCCGGGTGCAGGGTCTGGACTCTTGACCAAAGCTCCATCAGAAGCTGCGCCGGGGTCATGGGCGAGGAACCAATACGGATGATATTCTCGTCCTCCTGCATGGCGTTTTTCGCCCGGGTCACGGAGTCCCGGCAATACTGGATGATATATTTTGCATCCTGATACATAGAGCGTCCGGCCTTTGTCAGGGTAAGTCCCCGGTGGCTGCGGTCAAAGAGCTTCACGCCGAGGGATTCTTCCAACAGGTTAATCTGCTTGATGACCGCCGTGGGCGTGATGTAGCTTTCTTCGGCAGCCTTGTTAAAGCTGCCCGCATCGGCTACACGGAGAAAAGTTTCCAGCTGTGGATTATACATCACATCACGCCCCTTTCCTGCTTTTTACTTTGCGATTTACGGGGATCACTTGGCTTTTTTGCGTCAGAGGGAATTGCCCACGAACGCCCAAATCGTTCTGCCCCCGGAATACGCCCGAGAGAACAGTATTGGTTGACCCGCCGTTCCGAAACGCCCCATTTATAAGAGGCTTCCCGAATGGAAATATAGCCGTTCATTGTGGCACCTCCGAAAGCGTAAAATTATCCAAATACATTATATACGAATATTCGTAGTTTTTCAAGTTGGCAAGCAATGCAAACTTGTACAAGTTCGCGTATTTTGCGGGAGGCACCGACATGGTACCTCCCACAAATGCTTGTTGGGGCCGATTCCCCAAACCCCTGAGATCGCCACCTGCGGTGACGGCTGCGCGTTCTGCGAATGCTGTTTTCATACTGACACAAAGAGAAAAAGCTGTGCAAATGGATTTCCCATTCACACAGCTTTTCTCTTGTCCGTCTACTTGGCTAAGGTCAATTTTCAGAATGTTTCCTTATCACCCTCTGCCAAACGCCAGGAGGTTCTCTGTTTCACCAGCTCACCGCCCTATCTCGGTCAGGTAGGGCATGGCCAGCAATTCATATGTTGTTTTCTCGATCCCCTGCTCCGCCAACCGCTGAGAGAGGGTTTCTAGGCGTGCCTCCACGCCCTCGGTCAGGCGCAGGGCGTCGCC
>CAKTQP010000043.1 GCA_934597165.1 uncultured Oscillospiraceae bacterium | reverse complement strand
TTTGATTTCGAATAGGAGGAAGACAACATGAACGCATTGGTAGCATATTTTTCCGCAACCGGCACCACCAAGAAGGTGGCAGAACACCTGGCTAACGCCATCGGCGCCGACCTGTTTGCCATCGAACCGGCCGTCCCCTACACCGGCCCCGACCTGAACTGGAACGACAGCCACAGCCGCAGCACCATGGAGATGCAGAACGAAAAATCCCGCCCCGAACTGGCCGTCCAGCCGGAGAATCTGGAGCAGTACGACACCGTGTTCGTGGGCTTCCCCATCTGGTGGTACCAGGCGCCCCGCATTGTGGAGACCTTCCTGGAGAGCGGTGACTTCTCCGGCAAGACCATCGTCCCCTTCGCCACCTCCGGCGGCAGCGGCATGGGCAAGTCGGCACAGATTTTGAGCAAGATCTGCCCCGACGCCACCGTCCGCACCGGCAAGCGGTTCAGCAGTTCCGTCTCCGAGAAGGCACTGGCCGCTTGGGCGGAGGAACAGGCATAAGAAGGGAAAAAATCCACCCATTTGGGTGGAAAGGAGACTGATTTGTCCATGGAATATACGAAATTAGGCAACACTGACATCACCATCTCCAAGCTCTGCGTAGGCTGCATGAGCTTCGGCAAAGCGGGCACCATGCACGACTGGACGGTGGACGAGCACGCCACCGAGGCCATCGTCCGCCACGCCCTCTCCCTGGGCATCAACTTCTTCGACACCGCCAATGGCTATTCCGCCGGCACCAGCGAGGAGTACCTGGGCAGAGCGCTGAAGGGGAACGTGCCCCGTGACCAGGTGGTCATCGCCTCCAAGGTCTACTTCAATCCCGGACGCCTGTCTGCCAAAGCCATCCACCGGGAGATCGACGGGACGCTGAAACGGCTGGGGACGGATTATCTGGACCTCTATATCATCCACCGCTTCGACTACGAGACCCCCATGGAGGAGACCATGGAGGCGCTGAACGACCTGGTGAAGGCGGGGAAGGTGCGGGCGCTGGGGGCGTCCGCCATGTACGGGTATCAGTTCTACAATTTGCAGCTCATCGCCCGTGACCATGGTTGGGCACCCTTCCAGGCCATGGAGAACCACTACAACCTGCTCTACCGAGAGGACGAGCGGGAGCTGATCCCCATCTGCAAGCAGATGGGCGTCTCCCTCATGCCCTACAGCTCCCTGGCTGCCGGACACCTGACTCGTCCCCAGTGGAACGCCGACACCCTGCGCAGCAAGACCGACCGGGTGGCCATGGGCAAGCACGATTTGACCGAAGCCCAGGACATGGAGATTGTCCGACGGGTCCAGGAGCTGGCAGAGGGGCACGGGTGCAAGATGCAGCAGATTGCCCTGGCCTGGCACTGGGCCAAGGGAGTGGCGTCCCCCATCGTGGGCGGCACCAAGGCGTCCCACTACGACGACGCCGTAGGCGCCCTAGACGTGACCTTGACGCCGGAGGAAGTGGCCTATTTGGAGGAACCTTACCTGCCCCACCGGGTGGTAGGCGCCATCGACCGCAACCCGCCGGAGAGGGTCATGCTGCTAGACGAGAAAAAGTGACCGTCACAGGGCGAGGACCGTGGCCACGTGGTTGGCGTAGGGGAGGAGCTGGTGGAGGATTTCCTCGGTCCGCACCTTGAGATAACAGGTGGTGGTGCCGTCGCTGCACCCGTACCACTCCTGGGCTAACACGTCCTGGTCAAAAACAATCTGCACCCCTTGTGCCGATTCTAGCAGGGCGCTGAACACGGTGGCCGCTCCGATTTTGGTGCCTAACATGGCCTCCATCTGCTCCGCCGGCGCGAAGGACACCCGTGCTACCCCCAGCGCCTTGCTGAACTCCTTGGAGCGGAAGGGCTTGTCGCCGGTGGTGATGAACAGGTAAAAGCTGGTGTGCTGGCGGTTGCACAGGAACAGGGTTTTGACCATCTTCATGTCCAGTTTCGCGTCGATCTGGACACAATCCTCCATGGTGATGGCCTCATCGGTGTCCACACGCTGGAAGGGGATGTGCAGGGCGTCCAGCGCCTGGTAGGTCTTCTCCTGCAGGGGCGTTTGGAACGCGGCAGGGGCGGTGGTTATGGGTTCGCTGACAAAAAACATGGTGAGTGCCTCTTTTCTATGAGTTGGATGACCACAGTGTACCACGAGAATCAAAAGCACAAAAGCGAATCTTTCGCATTCTTTCTATGATAAAAACAGATGAAAAGAGACACTCCGTAAGAGTGTCTCTTTTTGCGCAATAATTGGATTACAGATTGGCGAACAACTCCGCCCCGCGGGTCTTCAGCCAACGGTACAGCACCACACAGCCGACGGCGGTCACCACAGCGAACAGGGTCAGGTAGAGCGCCAGCCCCAGCCGCCAGGCGAAGGCCAGATAGAGACCGGTCAAAGCGACCCCGTAAGCCCAGCCGCCCAGCAGGGCGATCATCACGGAGGCGCTCTGCTTGATGGGGGCCAGTTCGTTGGTCCAGGTCAGGTTGGGCATCTTGACGCCCAGGAACAGCCCGAACAGGGCAGAGAAGAGGACGTAGAGCATGGGTACCAGCACCAGCAGCACCCGTTCCACCGGGGAGGCGGGGCAGAGGAACTGGACGCAGACGCAGCAGAACAGCGCCGGGATGCCGGTCAGCAGCAGCTGTACGGACAGCTTCGCCTTGAGCACCTGCCAAGGGTGGATGGGCAGGGACTGAACCAGCCACAGATTCTTTGCCTCCAGGGAGACGGAAGGAGTGACCATATCGTTCATAGCGGCCAGCATACAGACCGCTGTACAAAGCAGGACAGCCGTGCAGCCGGGGTGCGCGAAGAGCATTTCCAACGCTTCCACGGCCACGCCGCCCTTCACCAGCAGCGCGATGCCGCCTATCGGCAGCAGCAGGGTGCCCAGGCCGCAGTTGAGCATATAGTTGGCGCTGGAGAGGAACCGCCCCAGCTCCTTGCCCAACAGGGCGCGGGAGACGCTCTGCCGCTGGACGGTCTTCTCGTGATACACCCGCCGAGCGGTCTTGCCGGTGGAGGTGACGATGTTCAGGAAGCTCCGAGAGAGCACATACCACAGCAGGGCGAACAAGACGGCCACTGCAACGGTGAACACGGCGATGGCCACCCAGTCCCCCTCGGCGTACCGGCCGAACAGGTACAGGGAGTAGGCCGCGCCCTTCACCTTCATGCTGTAGACCAGGGCGTTGGACACCAGGTCTTCGACCATGGATTGGGCTTTGAAATAGAAGAAGTAGTAGGCGCCCAGGGCGACCAGTGCGATCAGTGCTGCCATGATGCTCTTGTTCTTCAGCTTCAGGCTGATCTTCGCTACCACCCAGCCCAGCACACAGGAGAGGATGAGGACGATGACGGAGAGGAGCAGCACAAAGAGCAGAGAGCCGACGATGACGGCCGGAGTCAGGGGCGCGGTGAGCCAGTAGACGATGACGGCGGGCAGGATGACCACGGCCGAGTACATCAGACCCATCAGGTAGACCCCCAACAGCCGGGAGACCATGATGGAGCGCACCGGGATGGGCATGGACAGGAGCAGGTCATTGTCCTTGGACAGATACAGCCCGGAGTAAGTGTTGAACACGCTGCCGAAGGCGCCCAGCAGGACGGCCAGCAGACCCATGATGCAGAAGTACATCCAGCCCATGTCCACCGCTACGAATGCGCCGCAGAGGGCGTAGGACAGCAGGGTGAACATCTCGCCCATGACGCCCACCATGAGGAGGACGAAGAAGACGATGAAGAGGATGGTGGAGGCTTTGGAGCGGGGTTTATTTTTCTTGGCGTCGTAGAAATAGCTGCGGAATATCTCGCCAATTTGCTTTTTCAGCAGTGTTTTGACCATTATTCTCCCTCCAGTTCCAGGAAAACATCCTCCAGACTGTCGTCGCCCTTGACCTCCTCCATGGTGCCGGAGCGGATGAGCTTGCCGGCCTTGATGATGGCCACCTTGTCGCACAGCTTTTCCGCCACCTCCAGCACATGGGTGGAGAAGAAGATCGCGCCGCCGGCGTCGCAGACCTCCCGCATCATGCCCTTGAGCAGGTGGGACGCCTTGGGGTCCAGCCCCACGAAGGGTTCGTCCATGATGATGAGCTTGGGGGTGTGGATCCAGGCGGAGATGATGGCCAGCTTCTGCTTCATGCCGTGGGAGTAGGCGGCGATGGGCTGAGCCAGGTCATCGGTCAGCTCGAACAGGTCGGCGTATTTCTGGATGCGCGCCTGCCGGTCGCTGGTGCTGACGCCGAAGATGTCGGCGATGAAGTTGAGATACTTGATGCCGGTCATGAAGTCGTACAGGTCGGGATTGTCCGGGATGTACGCCAGCTGCCGTTTGCAGGCCAGGGGGTCTTCTTTCAGGGAGATGCCGCCGATGGTGATCTCGCCTGCGTCAAACTGCTGGATGCCCACCACCGATTTCAGCGTGGTGGTCTTGCCTGCACCGTTGTGGCCGATGAAACCATAGATTTCGCCCGGTGCGATCTCCAGGCTCAGGTCATCCACGGCCTTTTTCTCTCCAAATGTCTTGGTCAGATGGGTGATCTTTAACATGATAGTCCCTCCTTATAGGTCGGTCGGTTGGATTCGATAGGGTCAGGTTTTCTTCTTGATGGCCTGACCGATGACCAGTCCCACCAGCATCCCCAGGCTCATGCCGATGCCCAGAGAGCCGTGGAACGAGGACTCGAGGGCGGTGCCGAAGCACATACCCAGGCACATCCCTTCGGTGCCGTAGTCCATTTCGACCTCCTCGTCAGGGTCGGCGTTGGACAGCTTCTTTCGGTTGACCAACAAAACGATCACGCAGATGCCCATGATGACCCAGGGCAGTGCTGCGGCGGCAAAAGCCAGTACGTCTTTCATCCTCGCTCATCCTTTCTGTAGCGGTGTCAGCTGTTGGATCTTCCCCTGTCGGAAGGCGATGACGCCTTGAAACTTGCACTTGGGGCAGAAGAGGGGAAAGTCCTCCAACACGGTGTGTTCTCTCACTTGCGTCCGGGTCTTCTTGCCGCACTGAGGACAGAGCAGCCAGGCAGACCGGACTTGGGTCATTCCATCCATAGGAATCCCTCCTATTCTGATGCATCCGCCTGGGTCAGCGCCCGGAACACGGCGTCCCGGTCAAATTGCCCCTCGGCGAATCCGGGGATCTTCTTGCAGGCCAGGCAGAGGCTCACGCTGCACTCGGTCAAGATATGCTCGATCTCTGCCCGAGCGTACGGGCAGCCACCGGTGACCATAAGGGTGGCCAGACTGTGCACCACCAGCCACATATCCCGAAAGTATCGGTCGGCAGCAGCGTCGTTGATGTGGTAGATGCACCGCAGTGAGTCCCGCACCAGCCCTTGGGTGTGGGTCATGGCGGCTACCGCACCGCTGTCCTCGTCACAGGGCGGGGTGAGGAAGAGCAGCTTGTATAGCTCAGGCTCCTCCTTGGCGAAGCGGAGGTATTGCAGACCGAAACCCAAAAAGGGGATGTCCGCGCTGAGCCCTTTGGTGGTGTAGTCTTGATAGACGCCCTCCGCCGCCTGCCGCACCGCTGCCTTCACCTCGTCCATGGTGTTGAAGTAGGTGAAGATGGGGCGGGTGGACACCCCCAGCTGAGCGGCGATGTCTCGTGCCGTCACCCCGTCTGCGCCCTTCACCCGCGCTACATCCAACGCGGCCTGGACGATCTCTTCCTTGCGAAATTTCACCTTGGGCGGCATGGCGGCATCCCTCCTTTTGAAAAACTATGTTTTGAAACATTTGATACAGAACACTTGTAATTATACGAACCGAAAAATAGAATGTCAACCCTGCGAAAAAAGTTTGTGGAACCTGCAAAAATATTGGCCGATAGATTTGACATCCGGACGCTCTGTCAAGACAGAGATTGTGTGTAGCGATGCGTCAAACTCCGCGTTCGGGTTCCGACGAAACATTTCCATGCCGATCACCGGGTAAAGATTGCCGTTTTCGTCTATTAAAGTGTCCCCAATCTCCAAAGACAACTCATTGCTGAACAGCAATAAAAGTTGATGGTCACCCAATGCGGTCGCCTCCAGGACGCGGTAATAAAGGTCGCCGTTTTGTTCCAATATACGGTCCGGGTCAGCGCAATAGGCGGCATAGAGGTCAGACAGAGCGCCGGTTCCATAGGGTGAAAAAAGAGGGCAAAGAGAGAGTGCCTGAGCCTGTTTTTTCTGTTTCATGTGCGTTCCCCTCCAATCCTTCGGTACGGGCTTATTCTATCACGTGGGAAATAACGAAACCATAAAGGAAAGATTAAAAAACAATAAAACGGCATGACCGAGGTCATGCCGTTTTTGTGTTCAAAAGGATGAGATTTATCGGAACCCGTAACCGCCATAACCGCCAAAACCGCCGCAGCAGAGCCCGCTGTTGCACAGGACGTTGAGCAGGCACATGGACAGGCACCAGTTGCCGGGGTTGCTGCAAGCGCAGAAGTCGGCGCCGCCGTTGTTCTGATAGAACTGGCTGCCGCTCTGCATCCGCAACAGCGCCTGCCGGTACTCGTAGTTGCTGGGATCCATCCGCACCGCCTGCTGCAGGTGCTGGAGGGCGAGAATTTTATTGCCCAGACCGGAGTTGGTCAGGCCGCTCAGGTAGTACCACCGGGCGTTGCGCTCCCGGACGTTCATCCGGTTGAGCAGATCCAGCGCCTGCTGGTATTCGCCGGTGACGATGAAGTGCCACGCCGCCTGGAACTCGGTGGAGTCCTGGGAGGGGTCGTACTGACGCTGTTGCTGCTGGCCGCCGAAGTCGAAGCCGAAGCCAAACCCGTCAAAGCCGAAGCCGCTGAAGGGGTTGTCCTGGGCGCTGCCGCCTGCACCGGTGCCGCTGCCGCTGTACCCGCCGGGGCGAGCCTGCTGGTAGCGCTGGGGGTTGTTGATCTGGTCGTAGGCGGCGTTGATCTCGTTCATCTTCCGGGCGGCCTCCGGGTCGTTGGGGTGGAGGTCGGGGTGGTATTTCTTCGCCAGGGCGCGGTATGCTTTTTTGATTTCGTCAGGGCTGGCATCGGGTGATACGCCGAGAACCTGATAGGGATCGTCAATCATTGGGGTCGTTCCTCCGGTTGGGTTGATTCCGTTGCTTGGCGCCGATCCATTTCGTCCAGACGCCAGAGTAGAGAATATTGCGCAATAAATCCAAATCCTGCTCCAAAGGCAGGCGCTCAAAGGCCAGGGCGCAGTCGCCGATGAGCATGGTCAGGGTCAGCTCCCCGTCAAAGGGGCCGTTGACCCGTTCAAATTCCGTGATGGGGTTGTAGCGCTTGTGGTGCTCGTCGCTGCGCTGATCCAGACAGGCGTCCATCACGTAGATGAACCGCCCCAGCGTGTTCCCCAGCTGTGCCAAGGTCGCCTGCCAGCGATCCTCCTCCGGGGTGAACAGCGCCGCCATCAGCTGCCCGAACAGCCCGGAAACGGCGTCCAGATCAGCGCTTTTGGCCTGTTCCAATTCCCCCAGCGCCGCCAGGGTCTCCGCCATCACGGCACACTGCCGGGGCCAGCGTTCTTGAATCTCGCCAAAGGGCTTGGCCAAACTTTTGGCGTACAGTAATTTTGGCACACTGTGGTCATCCTGCCAGTCGTCCAGGCAGTTATAATAGGCCAACGCTACATTTAAATCCGCCGCATATTCCGTGTACTTGCTCACCCGGTGGAGCTGCTTCCGCACCGGATGCACCAGGCACCGGGACGCACCGGCGTCCACGTGGGGTTCATATAACGAGTCCAGCAGCAGCACCAGAAAGGTCATGTCGTAGGTCAGGGAGAGCCGGCTGTGCTGCCCATGCCGCTGCCCGATGGCGCGGCAGAGCCCGCAGTAGCACTCCCGATACCGCGCCACCTGCACTTGGGTCAGATTGCTCCGATCTGCCACCACATAGCCGAACATCAGACGTTGGCCAGCCGGTAGATAGCCAGCAGATCCGTCTCATCCAGCGGCCGGAAGGTGCCCACCGTGCGGGTGCCCTGATAAGAGCACAGATGCGCCATCCGCCGCAGGGTGGCGTCGTCCTGCACCCCCACGCACTGTCCCAGACTGGTGGGCAGTCCCCAGGACTGCCACAGCTTGCCGAACTGGGTGATGGTCTCCCGTGCCGCCGCGTCATCGTCGCTGAGGGTCACCCCCAGCACCTGCCGTCCCAGCCGAGCGAACCGAGCCGGATCGGTCTGGCAGACGTACCGTGCCCAGTGGCACCACATAGCGGTGAGGCTGGCGCCGTGGGCAATGTCGAACACGGCGCTGACCGTGTGGCCCAGCTGATGAACGGAAAAATCCTTGCCCCGTCCCAGACCGGTCAGGTCGTTGTGGGACAGGCTGCCGCACCACATCAGCTCGCTGCGGGCCTGGTAGTCGTCCGGTTTTTTCAGCGCCTTGGGGGCGTTGGTCATCACCGTTCGCAGAAGGGCTTCCGCGATGCCGTCGGTGATCTCATTGGCACCGGCGTTGACGCCAAAATAGCGCTCCATGGTGTGCAGCATCATATCCGCCGCCCCGCAGGCCGTCTGGTAGGCGGGGAGGGTGTAGGTCAAGGTGGGATCTAAGATGGCAAAGGCGGGGCGGTTGAAGGGGGTGTTGCAGCCCCGCTTGCTGTCGGTGGACTCGTCGGTCAAGACCGCCGAGTCGCTGGTCTCGCTGCCCGCCGCGGCGATGGTGAGCACGCTGCCCACAGGCAGGGCGGCGGTGATGGGACGTACCTTGGTAAAGTAGTCCCAGATGGAGCCGCCGCAGGCCAGACCGATGGCCACCGCCTTGCAGGTGTCCAGCACGCTGGCGCCGCCCACCCCCAGCAGGAAGTCGATGCCATTGCCGGCATAGGCGTCCGCCAGCTCTTGGGCTTTGGCCAGACGGGGGTTGGGCTGGATGCCGCCCTCGACGGAATAGGACAGTCCCTGCTTGCCCAACGAGGTCAGTACCTTGTCCAAGACGCCATTCCGCTGGACGCTGCCTGTGCCGTAGAGCACCAGCACCCGGCTGCCGCCTGCCGCTTTGACCGCCTCGCCTGCCTGGGCGATGGTGTCCGAGCCAAACAGGATCCGTGTGGGCAGATGAAATTGAAATGCGTTCATGGGGGTACCACCTTTCGTGTAAAATCCTCTTTTTCAGAGTAGATGTTCCCAGTATACCGCCGAGCGGAAGAAAAAAGCAAGGGGCAACTGTAAATGTTCCGTAAATTCGTATTTTCCGCCAGAAAAAGTTCCAGCGGTTTGACAGCGTTCGGCCCATAGGATATAATATCTATTTAGTATGCCAGAATGAGAAATCTCCTGCACCTGTTGCAGTGGAAGGGAACGAGATATTATGAAAAAAGTATTAGATCAGATCACCGCCGCCGTATCCGAAGCCTTTGAGAGCGCCGGCTTCGACCCCAAGCTGGGCAAATGTACCGTGTCCAACCGCCCCGACCTGTGCCAGTACCAGTGCAACGGCGCTATGGCCGGAGCCAAGCTGTACCATAAAGCCCCCTTTATGATCGCCCAGCAGGTGGTGGACGTGCTGGCGTCCAATGAGATGTTCTCCAAGGTGGAGATGGTGCGCCCCGGCTTCATCAACCTGGATCTGAATCCGGACTTTTTGGGCAAGCTGCTCAATGAGCTGGAACAGGACCCCGACTGCGGTGTCGAGAAGGCGGAGCACCCCCTGTCCATCGTGGTGGACTACGGCGGCCCCAACGTGGCAAAGCCCCTGCACGTAGGTCACCTGCGCCCGGCCATCATCGGGGAAGCGGTCAAGCGCATCGCCCGGTTCATGGGTCACAACGTCATTGGCGACCCCCATCTGGGGGATTGGGGTTTGCAGATTGGCCTCATCATTGTGGAGCTGAAGCGCCGTCAGCCCGACCTGCCCTATTTTGACGCCAACATCACCGACGGCTACCCCGAGGAACCCCCCTTCACCATCACCGACCTGGAAGAGATTTATCCCTTCGCCTCCAAGGTCTCCAAGGAGGACGCCGCTTATAAGGAAGAAGCCCGTCAGGCCACCTATGAACTCCAGCAGGGTCGCCCCGGCTATCGCGCCCTGTGGAAGCACATCCTGAACGTGTCCGTCAACGACCTGAAGGAGAACTACAAGAAGCTGGACGTGGACTTCGACATCTGGATGGGCGAGAGCGACTGTCAGGATCTCATCGCCCCCATGGTAGAGCAGATGAAGGCGGACGGTCACGCCTATATCAGCGACGGCGCCCTGGTGGTGGACGTCCAGGAGGAGAGCGACACCCGGGAAGTGCCTCCCTGCATGGTGCTGAAATCCGACGGCGCCGCCCAGTACGAGACCACCGACCTTGCCACCATCGTCCAGCGGAAGGCGGACTTCGACCCCGACCGCATCATCTACGTGGTGGACAAGCGCCAGGAGCTGCACTTCGTGCGGGTGTTCCGCTGCGCCTATAAGACCGGCCTCATCGACAAGAATAAGTGCAGCCTGGAATTCGTGGGCTTCGGCACCATGAACGGCAAGGACGGCAAGCCTTTCAAGACCCGTGACGGCGGCGTCATGCGTTTGGAATACCTGTTGGGCAACGTCAGCGACGCCATCTATAAAAAGGTAGAGAGCAACGGCGGCAACCTGACCGAAGCCGAGATGCGGGACATCGCGGACAAGGTGGGTCTGGCAGCCATCAAGTACGGCGACCTGTCCAACCAGCCCTACAAGGACTACATTTTCGACATCGACCGCTTCACCGCCTTTGAAGGCAACACCGGCCCCTATATCATGTACTCCATGGTGCGCATCAAGTCCATCTTGACCCGCTTCCAGGCAGCTTATCCCGACGCTGCGCTGGGCACTATCCTGCCGCCGGAGAGCAAGAAGGAGACCGACCTGGCGCTGGCCCTCTGCCGCTTCAACGAGGCTGTCGAGGAAGCCTACACCCAGAACGCACCCAACCGCCTCTGCCACTATATCTACGACCTGGCCAACTGCCTGAACCAGTTCTACGGCGAACACAACATCATGAAGGAACCGGACGCCGCCAAGCAGGCCAGCTACGTCACCCTCATCCGCCTGGTGCTGCGGGTGCTGGAGACTTCCATCCATCTGTTGGGCTTCACCGCTCCGGATCGGATGTAAGCGGCGCGGAAGGAATCCGAGTGCATGAAGAATACCGGGAAACGAGAAAAGAATCCGGAACTGAACCATGGGGGACGGGTAGTCGCCCTGATCCTGGCCTTTTTGGTGGTGCTGGCCATCCTGCCCCAGGTGCGGCAGGGGAATGGTGCGTCGTCGGCGGAGCCTGCCCAGAGCGTGCCTGTCTCCGCCGTCCAGAACGAACCTGCGGAGACGAAACAGGAAGCGCCCCGCTTCACCGTCTGCCTGGACCCTGGCCACGGCGGCAACGACAGCGGCTGTGTGTCCGGCAAGCGGCATGAGAGCGACGACGTGCTGACCATGGCCAAGCTGGTCAAGAAGTACCTGGAGCAGGAAAACGTCCAGGTGGTCCTGACCCGCACCGAGGACAAGTACGTGGAGCTGAGCGAGCGGGCCAAGTGCGCCAACCAGGCAAACGCGGACTACTTCGTCTCCATCCACCGCAACCTGAACCCCTTAGGCTGCGGCGTGGAGACCTGGACCCGGGCAGACTACAGCAAGGAGTCCAACGCCCTGGCCAAGGCCGTCCAGAACCGGATGGTCAAGGTGGGGGTCCAGCAGGATCGTGGAGTCAAGCACGGCACCCAGGAGAGCGCTTCCTCCAGCTACTACGTCCTGCGCAAGACCAAGATGCCCGGCGTCCTCATCGAGCTGGGGTTCATCGACAACCAGAGGGACAACCAGCTGTTGGACAAGCACAAAAAGGGGTACGCCAAAGCCATCGCCAAGGGGATCATCCAGACCTATGAGAACTACCACGGCGAGAAGGCAAAGAGCGCGAAAGAGAACACAAAATCCAAGTAAAATGTCAAAACTCCTGTTCAGCACTGGACAGGAGCTTTTGCCTATCCGTCCCGCGCCCACCTGCGTGGCGTGGGGGAGAGGATTGGGATACGGACGCAGGAAAGCGAGGATACAAGGATGAAATTGATGGTATTGGACGGGAACTCGATCGTCAACCGCGCCTTTTACGGGGTACGGCTGCTCTCGACCCGGGATGGGCTGTACACCAACGCCCTCTTCGGCTTCTTGAACATTTTGCAGAAGCTCACCAACGACGAACAGCCGGACGCCCTCTGCGTGGCCTTCGACCGAAAAGCCCCCACCTTCCGCCACCTGGCCTACGAGGGCTACAAGGCCAAGCGCCACGCTATGCCGGAGGAGCTGGCCATGCAGATGCCGGTCTTGAAGGAGATCTTGGCCGCCATGCGCATCCCCACCTACGAGCTGGACGGCTGGGAGGCGGACGACCTGCTGGGCACCATCTCCCGTGCCTGTGAGCAGAAGGGATGGGATTGCGTCATCGTTACCGGCGACAAGGACTCCCTTCAGCTGGTCACCGACCACACCACCGTGAACCTGGTCACATCCAGCCGCGGTCAGACCACCGTGAAGCAGGTGACGCCGGCGGCCTTTGAGGAAGAATACGGCTTCGAGCCCATCAAGATGATCGACCTGAAAGGTCTGTGGGGGGATACCTCCGACCAGATCCCCGGCGTGAAGGGCATCGGCGAGAAGACCGCCAAGAGCCTCATCCAGCAGTACGGCACCATTGCGGAAATTTACGAAAAGCTGGACGACCTGGACCTGAAACCGGCCGTGCGCAAAAAGCTCACCGAGGGACGGGAGCAGGCAGAGATGTCCTACGACCTGGCCCGCATCCGCTGTGACGCGCCGATCGCATTCCAGCCGGAGGACGCCGTTTGTCAGGAGGCAGATCGGGATGCCCTGTATCAGCTGTTCCTGAAGCTGGAGTTCAATCAGTTCATCCAGCGCTACGGCCTGTCTCCCGCGGAATCCAGCCCACAGCCGGAGGAAATGGTGGAGGGCGCGTGCCAGATGGAGCTGGTCACCGACCCCGCCCGCCTGGAACAGCTGCTGACCCTGTGGCAGGACGCCCCGTGGGTGTCCGTGCTGGCCCTGCCCGACTTGCAGGGTCTGGCCGTGGACGGCGTGGAGGAGGATGAAGTCTCCATCGGCGCGGTCATCCTGCCTGACCGGGTGGGAGCGGACGCCTACCGGCACTGCCTGGAGGTGCTGTTCTCGGACAAGGTCACCAAGATCACCCACCAGGTGAAGGAGCTGATGGAGGACTTGCTGGCGGAAGGACTGTCCGCCGACGGCTTCCGCTTCGACACCGCTCTGGGGGCGTACCTGTTGGCTCCCACCGATGGCAGCTACGCCATGGAAAAGCTCAGCGTCAAATGGCTGGGCTTCGAGCTGCCCGCTGAGCAGACCTTCCTGGCTGAGGATGCGTTCCCGCCTCTGGAGGAACCGATCGAGGCCATGACCGCCATGCTCCGCCACACCGCTGCCATCGGCGCACTGTACGAGAAGATGTGGCCGGAGCTGGAAGCCCAGGGGCTGACCGAGCTGCTGAACACGGTGGAACTGCCCCTCTGCCCGGTGTTGGCGGAGATGGAGCAGAGCGGCTTCCGCATCGACCGGGAGGCGCTGACCCAGTTCGGCGAGATGTTGGCCAAGGGCATCGACGGCTGCCGGGACAGCATTTACGACCTGGCAGGGGAGGAGTTCAACATCAACTCCACCAAGCAGCTGGGTGAGATTTTGTTCGACAAGCTGGGTCTGCCCGCCTACAAGAAGACCAAGCGGGGGTATTCCACCAACGCCGAGGTGCTGGAAAAGCTCCGCTGGCAGCATCCCATCGTGGAGCAGATTTTGGAGTACCGCCAGCTGGCCAAGCTGAAATCCACCTACGTGGACGGTCTCACCAAGGTCATCGGCCCGGACAGCCGCATCCACACCAGCTTCCAGAACACCGTCACCGCCACCGGACGCCTATCCTCCACCGAACCCAATTTGCAGAACATCCCCGTCCGCACCCCTTTGGGGGCAGAGATGCGCAAGATGTTCATCGCCGGCCCCGGCAACGTGCTGGTGGATGCTGACTACTCCCAGATCGAGCTGCGCCTGCTGGCGCACATCGCTCAGGATCAAGTCATGCTGGAGGGCTTCCGGACGGGGACGGACATCCACACCATGACCGCTGCTCAGGTCTTCGGCGTGCCGGAAGAATTGGTGACCAAACAGATGCGTTCCTCCGCCAAAGCGGTGAATTTCGGCATCGTTTACGGCATTTCCGAGTTCTCCCTGGCCAAAGACATCGGCGTCACCCGTGCGGAGGCCAAGGACTATATGGATCGCTACTTTGCCACCTACGCCGGCGTCCGGGACTACCAGAAACGCATCGTGGAGCAGGCCAAAGCGGACGGCTACGTGTCCACCCTTATGGGGCGCCGCCGGGAGATCCCGGAGCTGAAGGATTCCAACCGGATGAAGCGCGCCTTTGGCGAGCGGGTGGCGCTGAATATGCCCATCCAGGGCACCGCGGCGGACATCATCAAGCTGGCCATGATCCGGGTCCAGGCTCGCCTGAAAGCGGAGGGCTTGCAGGGGCGTCTGGTGCTCCAGGTACACGACGAACTGATCGTGGAATGTCCGGAATCCGAGGGCGAGACCGTGGCCAAGCTCCTGGAAGAGGAGATGGAACAGGTGGTCTCCCTGGACGTGAAGTTGGAGGCGGAAGCCCACGTAGGACACAGCTGGGCGGACGCCCATTGAGGAGGAGAACCCATGAGTGAACAGAAACAGGCGGCCAGCTATCAGCTGGTGCCCATGACCATAGAACTGATTCCCCAGATTGCAGAGCTGGAGCGGCTGTGCTTCTCCAAGCCATGGAACGAGCAGATGTTGGCGGAGGAGCTGGACAACCCCACCGCCTCCTTCATCGTGGCTGTGGGGGACAACGGCCAGGTGCTGGGCTATGCCGGTATCTCGGTCATTGCCGGCGAGGGCTATATCGACAACGTGGCCGTCCGGGAGGAGTACCGGCGGCAGGGCATCGCTCAGGCGCTGTTGGATGTCTTCCTGCGCTTCGGCAAGGCCCACCAGCTGGCCTTTTTGACCCTGGAAGTCCGGGCGTCCAACGACCCGGCCAAGCAGCTGTATATGAAGCACGGCTTCGAGCAGGTGGGGCGCCGGAAGGACTATTACGACGAGCCAAACGAGGACGCCATCATCATGACCAAGTATTTTCAGGCCGAACAGCCTGACGAAAATGACGAATAAGGAGTGTTTTCCTTGAATATTCTTGCAGTAGAATCCTCCTGCGACGAGACCGCCGTAGCCGTCGTCCGAGACGGCCGCACCGTCCTGGCGGACGCCATCGCCTCCCAGGTGGATATGCACACCATCTACGGCGGCGTGGTGCCCGAGATCGCCTCCCGGAAGCACTTGGAGGCCATCTATGGCCTGGCTGACCAGGCGTTGGAGCAGGCGGGTGTGACCCGAAAGGACATCGACGCCGTGGCCTGCACCTACGCGCCGGGGCTGATCGGGGCGGTGCTGGTGGGGGTCAACTTTGCCAAAAGCGCCGCCTATGGCCTGGGCGTGCCCCTCATCCCTGTCCACCACGTCCGGGGTCATATCGCCGCCAACTACATCACCCACCCCGACCTGGAACCGCCCTTCCTCTGCCTCTGCGTCTCCGGCGGCAACACCCTCATTGTGGACGTCCAGGACTACACCAAAATGGAGCTGCTGGGTGCTACCAGAGATGACGCAGCCGGCGAATGTTTCGATAAGGTGGCTCGGGTCCTGGGCATCGGCTACCCCGGCGGCGGTCCCATGGATCGGCTGGCCCAGGGAGGCGACGAGAAGAAGTACCAGCTGCCCCGCGCCAAAGTGGACGGCGCACCTTTGGACTTCTCCTTCTCCGGTCTGAAAACGGCGGCGCTGAACCTCATCCACAACGCCGAGCAAAAGAAGGAGCCGCTGGATCTGCCCTCCTTCGCAGCCTCTTTCTCCCGTGCCGTGGCAGACGAGCTGGTGCCCCGCGCCATGGAAGCGGCAGAGCAGTGCGGCCGCACCAAGATCGCCGCCGCAGGCGGCGTGGCAGCCAACTCCAAGATTCGTGCGGAGCTGGAACGCGCCTGCCGCATCAGCGGCAAACAGCTCTACCTGCCCAAGCTCTCCCTGTGCGGCGACAACGGCGCCATGATCGGCTGCCAGGCCTATTACGAGTACCTGGCCGGTCGGCGTGGGGATTGGTCGCTGAACGGGTACGCCAATCGAGATATTGGATTGGATGCTTGAATTGTCCGCGGTACGTGAACAAACGAAAAACGCAGAATTGTGTTAAATTTATGTAAATAACAGAATGTAAATAGTACAGCATCCTGTTGCGCTTGTGGGAAAAGATGTGGAGAAAGTGGATAACTGCCCGTGAAAAACGGGGAAATCCACAGGAGAAAATCCGCAGTGAGCTGTGGATAACGCAAAGAGGGCTGCGAAAAAGAAAAAGTTATGAAAACAGAGACGTGGGATACTACGGTTTGGAAAACGGAAAAATCCCGTGAGAGTCGGTATTTTTCGGACGGAATTTAACGCCGCTTTCAGCACGATGTCCACAACTAGGATACAATGCAGAACGGAACAAGATGGAAAAAAGGGATTGACGCGGCGACCAAATTGTGATATTATAGCTCTACACTGTGTGCTACTGTGGCTCAGTCGGTAGAGCAGCTGATTCGTAATCAGCAGGTCGCCGGTTCAAATCCGGCCAGTAGCTCCA
>CAKTQP010000042.1 GCA_934597165.1 uncultured Oscillospiraceae bacterium | reverse complement strand
CAAGGCATCACAAAACACCGGACTCCCACGCAGTACGTGTTCCGGTCTTGGTGGCACCATCCAGCTTTCCCCTGAACGTCTTCCAAAAAACGCCCGCCCGGTGAGTGATCTGGCTGCAGGGGCTGCGCCCCCTCACAGTAATGGAAGTTGCGCCGGATGTTCGCCGGCTTCCCTCTGATCCGCGAACGTCGCGGAACCTGGACGGGATATTCGATTCTGTTTTCATGATACCAGAGGGATGGGGAGAAGTCAACGGAGAAAAAAGACGTGCCGGGGCACGTCTTTTCGCTCAGTCTGTCATATTCAAGTTGTCGAATACTTCCATCTCGGTGTATTTCTGGTCGCCGGACACGATGGTCGCGCCGTCCTCCATATAGAACCACCCCTCTGTGCCGTCCGCCAGCTGCATCTGAACCCAATGCTTGTTGTCCGTGGCCGGGAAGGCGGTGACCGCCTGGTTGGGCTGGGCAGTGGTGGCTTGGGCGGTCTGGTCGGGCTTGCTGTAGAGCTTGATGGCCTTTTTCAGCACCACCTGCTGTTCCGGCTGCTCGATAGGCGTATACCAGGACTGGGGCGCTTTTTCCAGGGCGTTCCCCTTGAGCTGGTACACAAAGGGCGCCTGCCAATTTTGCAGCAGGTTCAGCCGTCCCGGTGTGGTCACGTTGCCCTTGCCGTCCAGGATACTGCTGTCCTGATCGGGGAATCCTGGTACCGTGCCCAGGCTGGTCAGCTGACCGTTCTCGTAGCGCAGGTAGGTGGTGGTCAGGTCATAGCTGGGGCCGTAGTCCAGCAGGGCGATCTCCAATTTGCCGTCGCTGGCGTTCAGGTCGGCCAGGAAATAGTGCTTGCTCTCCGGGGTATACAGCACCACGTTGGGCACGTTCAGGCTGGCGCCCTCCAGGTCGCTCTTCTTGAGGAACTCCTTGCCGCTGATCTTCACGCTGGAGAGCACCGTCTCCTTCCAACGGCTGTCGCCGTTCTTCTGCTCCACCTGCTTGGTGGCGACGGTCACCTTTTCCAGCTCACCGTCCCCGTCCAAGTCCACCTGCACTTCTTCCCCCATGGGCTCCTGCACCAGGTAGCCGTTCTCCGTACCAGGCAGGTCGCCCTGCTTCCCCGGCGGGGTGGACTTGGTCACCGGGTCGGTGGTCGTGCTGCTGTGGGACGGCAGGCTGGATTGGATGGACATACTCTGGCCATTGCATCCGGCACAGCCCAACAGGGTCAGGCAGGCCAGAAGCCCCGCCAGGGTTCTTCCGATTCCGTTCATGGTTTCTTCCTCCTTTGGCAGCGATTGTTCGTTCTCACTGGAACCACTGTAGCACACCCACGGTAGGATTGCCAGTTAAAAATAGTGTCAGAATTGTATCAAACCCTCCAAAAGTCCCCTCCCTTTGTTTCCGAATCTTCCAAATCTACCGGGTACGCCTTGACTTTTCCGTCGAGATTTGGTATCGTAAGGGCACAGAAAAGGGAGTAGTTGGCGCAGAAATGCGTGTGCGTGGCCGTCAATCTCGATGCTTCCCCCAGGGCGAGGCATCCGGTGCGCAACGAAGCAGCGAGACTTTTGTTGTATGACAGTGCAACAGAAGGACTCGCTTTTTTTGTTGCAAAATTTCCGACTGAGAAAGGCAGGATGTAAAATATGGAACTTCTTGTACAGGTATTGTTATTGATCGTAGGCTTTGTCATGCTGGTCAAGGGCGCGGACTGGTTCGTGGACGGCGCCGCCGGCCTTGCTACCCGGTTCGGCATCCCACAGCTGGTCATTGGTCTGACCATCGTGGCCATGGGCACCAGCGCCCCCGAGGCCGCCGTGAGCATCACCGCAGCCCTGAAGGGCAGCGCCGGCATCACTGTGGGCAACATCGTGGGCAGCAACATTCTCAACGTCCTCATCATCCTGGGCCTCACCGCCTGCGTGGCCACTCTCTCCGTGGCCAAGTCCACCATCCGCATCGAGATCCCCTATATGATCTTCATCACCCTGCTCCTCCTCCTCTTCGGCTGGACGGGGAACACCATCAACTTCTGGGAGGGCGTGGCGCTCTGGGCTGCTTTCTTGCTCTATCTGGGCTACCTGTTCCGGATGGCCAAGAAGAACAAGGAGACGCCCCCTGAAGAGGAGGCACCCAAGCCCTTGTGGAAGCTCCTCCTGTTCGGCGTCATCGGCCTGGTGCTCATCGTGTGGGGCAGTGACGTGACGGTAGACGCCGCCACCGCACTGGCACGGTACTTTGGCATGAGCGAACGGTTCATCGGCCTGACCATCGTGGCGTTGGGTACTTCCCTGCCCGAGCTGTTCTCCTCCCTCACCGCCGCCCGGAAGGGCAACGCCGACATCGCCATCGGCAACATCGTGGGCAGCAACATCTTCAACATCCTCTTCGTCCTGGGCACCACCGCCCTCATCACCCCCATCCCCTTCGCCGCTCGGTTCACGGTGGACACCATCGTAGCGGTGCTGGTGGGTGTGCTGCTGCTGGCCTGTGTGGTGCGGAGCAAGAAGCTGACGAGACCGGCGGGCATCATCATGCTGGCGGCTTATGTGGCTTACTTCATCTATCTCGTACAGGTCTAAAATGTTACAAAAAACCAGCCGTGGTATCAACCACGGCTGGTCTCTTTTTTACATGGGATACTTTGCTGCGTATTCCTTGAAAATCACGTTGAACTCGTGGTTCCCATACTTGACACCCTGGAGGTAACGGTGGGCATCGAAGGTATCGTGTTCCACCTCGATGACGGCCACGGCAATGTTGGAGCAGTGGTCGGAGATGCGCTCGTAGTTGTTGAGCAGGTCGGAGAAGATGAAGCCCTTTTCGATGGTACACACGCCCTGCTGGAGGCGCTTGATGTGCCGATCCTTCATCTTGGCGGTGAGCTGGTCGATGACCTCTTCCAGCGGTTCCACCCGGGCGGCCAGATCCACGTCGCCGGTCTCGTAGGCTTTTACGGTCATGGTCAAGATCTCGTCGATGGCTTTAACAAGGTTATCCAGCTCGTCCTGTGCCTCCTTAGTGAAGGACAGACCCTTGTCGTGGATCTCCTTGGCCACGCCCACCAGGTTCACGGCGTGGTCGCCCAGGCGCTCGAAGTCGCCCACAGCGTGGAGCATCTTGGAGATGACGTGGGAGTCGCCCTGGGACAGCGCCTGGGCGGAGAGCTTGACCAGGTAGGTGCTCAGGCGGTCTTCAAAGGCGTCGATCTCTTCCTCCGTTTGCAGCACCAGCAGTTGGTCGCTGTCACTGTAGTGGGAGAACTGCTGCACCGCCAGCCGGATGTTTTCCCGTGCCAGCTCCAGCATCTTGTTGGTCTCGTTGTTGCACTCCTGGATGGCCACGGAGGGGGTGCTCAGCAGGCGTTCGTCCAGGAAGGGCACGTCGGCCAGTTCCCCGCTCTGCTCGGCGGTGTGCTTGTCCTTGACCACCCACACGGCCAGCTTGAGGATGTACTTGCTGAAGGGCATGAGGATGGCAGTGGTGAGGATGTTGAAGATGGAATGGAAGATGGCGATGGTGAAGGGGGTGACCGTCTGGTCCATGAAGGCGAAGTGGAAGATGGCGTTGGTCAGGGTGAGCAGGGGCAGCCAGATGAGGGTGCCCAGGACGTTGATGGAGACGTGCATGACCGCCACCCGCTTGGCCTGGGTGTTGGCGCCGATACTGGAGATAAGGGCGGTGACACAGGTGCCGATGTTCTGCCCCATGATGATGGGGATAGCCATGCCGCAGGAGATGCCGCCGGTGAGGGAGAGTGCCTGGAGCATGCCCACGGAGGCGGAAGAGCTCTGGATGATGGCGGTGACCACGGTGCCCACAGCCAGACCCACCAGGGGCTGGTTGAACTTGGTCATGAGCTGGGCAAAGGCGGGAGAATCGGCCAGGGGGCTCATGGCGTCGCTCATCAGATCCATGCCGAAGATGAGGACGGCGAAGCCCACCAGGACAGCGCCGACGCTGCGCTTTCTGTCGTTCTTGCAGGCCATGGTCATGATGACGCCCACCATGGCGAAGATGAGGGAGAAGTTCTTGGGTTTCAGCATCTGCATCCATACGGCGTCACTCTCAATGCCGGCCAGGCTCAGGATCCAGGCGGTGATGGTGGTGCCGATGTTGGCGCCGAAGATGACGTGGAGGGTCTGGGAGAAGTCCATGATGCCGGAGTTGACCAGGCCGACGATCATGACGGTGGTGGCGGAGGAGGACTGGATGGCCATGGTGATGATGGTGCCCAAGGCCAGGCTGATGAGGGGGTTGGCGGTCATCTTTTTCAGCAACAGTTCCAGCTTGCCGCCGGCCATCTTTTCCAGGCTCCCGGACATGACGTTCATGCCGTAGAGGAAGAAGGCCAGACCGCCGATGAGGGTGATGACAGAGAAGATATTCATGGGGGGATACCACTCCTTTGAGACGATTTTACACGCTTTTTACATTGAAACTCGATTTAACTTCCTTTTAACACGCGCTGTGCTTCTTTACAGCTTGTTCATCTTATCATTCCTATGTTAAATCCAAAATCGAGTAATGTTAAATCTATGTAAAATAGACTGGGTGGCTTTGATTTTCGTCAAAACCACCCAGTTTTCCCGTCTTTTTTTCGGTTTGGAACGTTATCCTTTGGGGAAAATCACCGAAATAGCCGTCCCCTGCCCCACGGTGCTGTTCACTTCGATCTTGGCTTTATGATACGCAGCGCCGTGTTTTACAATGGAAAGCCCCAATCCGGTGCCGCCGACGGCACGGGAATGGCTCTTATCCACCCGGTAGAAGCGCTCAAAAATGCGATCCACTTCCTCTGCCGGGATGCCAATGCCAGTATCTTCCACGGTCAAGACCACCTGTTCCTGGGTCTCGGAGACCAAAACATTGACCTGACCGTTCTCCTTGTTGTACTTGATGGCGTTGTCGCACAGGTTGTAGACGATCTCGTCCACCACCTGGTCAACGCCCCAAAACGTGCCCGTGGTACCGGCCAGGTGGAAAGTGATGCCTCTCCGCTGTGCGGCGTGCTCCAGGCGGGTGACCACCCGTTTGCAGATGCCAAGCAGCTCCACCTGCTCCTTCTCATAGGCCACCTCCCGGCTCTCCAGCTGGGACAGGCGGATGATGTCCTCTACCAGAGCCATGAGCCGGTGGGCTTCGTCGTAGATCTTACCGGCGAACCCCTTCACGTCCTCCGGCTGTGCCACGCCCTCCCGGATGATCTCGGCGTAACCGGAGATGGAGGTCAGGGGGGTCTTCAGCTCGTGGGACACGTTGGCGGTGAACTCCCGGCGCATTTCGTCCTGCTGCTTGTGTGCCTGACGCAGGGCTTCCATCTGGTACTGGATCTGCTTGTTCTGCCCGCTGATGCGCCGCACCAGAGGACGCAGCTCGGGATACACGTCCCGCTCGTCCGGGTTCTCCAGGCTGATGTGGTTGATGGGCTCGATGATGCTCTCAGACATCCGATAGGCCAGAAAGGCCGCCAGACCCACCGCCAGCACCAGCACGGCCACCAGGGCTTGGAACTGGCTGACCAGCAGAGACACTACGGTGTACTGGGTGCCGGACAGACGTAGGATGGTGCCGTCGTCCAGGCGCAGGGCGTAGTTGGTGGTCTTGCGGGAGAGGGTGCTGGAGTAACGAGTGCTCTCCCCTTCGCCGGTCTGCATGGCCTGCTTCACCTCGTCACGGTCGGCGTGGTTCTCCATGTCCTCCGCCTTGGCCACGCTGTCAAACAGCACCGTGCCGTCCCGGTCGATCCAGGTGATGCGGTTGGCGCTGTCCTTGGGCAGCTTGGTCTGGAGGAAGTCCTTGCCGACCTCCTCCACGGCAGCAGCCACGTAGGCGGTCTCTGCCTTCTGTTCCGCCTGGCGTTCTTCGGAGAAGTAGCTGTACAGCGACCACATGAACAGCGCCGTACAGGCCACGAACACCGACATGGCCACCAGGAACATATGCTTAAAGAGTTTCCCTCTCACTTGGTTCCCCTCCAATCTTGTAACCGACGCCGCGGACGGTCTTGATGAGCTGTCCTGCGTCCCCTAACTTGTGCCGCAGCGTCCGGATGTGGACGTCCACCGTCCGGTTCTCCCCGTCGAAGGAGTAGCCCCAGATGTCGTTGAGCAGCTGATCCCGGGTGAGCACCCGGCCTTGGTTTTGCAGCAGACAGGTGAGGAGGGAAAACTCCTTGTTGGTCAGGGTCACTTCCTCCCCCTCCACCATCACCAGGTGCTTGGACAGGGACACGTACAGCATCCCCAGCCGGAACTCCTCCCCGGCCGACCGCTTGGTGGTGCGGCGCAGGAGGGCTTTCGCCCGAGCCACCAGCTCCATCATGCCGAAGGGTTTCGCCAGATAGTCGTCCGCCCCGTTGTCCAGACCCATCACCTTGTCGTACTCGCTGTTCTTGGCGGAGACCAGCAAAATGGGGATGGACGCGGTGGCCGGTGCCGCACGCAGGCGGCGCAGGATGCTCAGGCCGTCCTCTTCGGGCAGCATGATGTCCAGCAGCACCAAGTCGGGCAGCTGCCCCTCCATGGCCTTCCAAAATTGGGACGGCCGCTCGAAACCGGTGGCGTCCAGGCCGCTGTGGTTTAATGTATACGTCACCAATTCTCGAATATTGGCGTCGTCTTCTACCAGATAAATCAAAGGAATCCCTCCCTTTCTGACCCTATTATAGTCCACAATTTCCGATTCGTCATGTTAAATGTACGTAAAATGATGACACACTTGAGCTTTTTGCGCAAGTACTTTACAATAAAATGATGCCATTTTGATGCCGTTTCGCGGTATCTTAAAGAAAAAAGGAGGGAGAGACCGTTGATCCGTATTTTGATCGTGGAGGATGAACTGCCCATCGCCAACCTCATCCGGCTGAGCCTGTCCAAAGCCGGGTACACCTGCGACTGCGTGTACGACGGCGCAGCCGCCGCCGACCAGATCGCCGCCCAGAGCTATGACCTCATCCTGCTGGACGTGATGCTGCCGGAGGTGGACGGGTTCACCTTATTAGAATATATCCGCCCCTATGAAATTCCCGTGATTTTCCTCACCGCCAAGAACGCCGTCCAAGACCGCGTAAAAGGGCTGCGGCTGGGGGCGGAGGATTATATCGTAAAACCCTTCGAGGTGCTGGAGCTGCTGGCACGGGTGGACGTGGTGCTGCGGCGCTACCATAAGAACGACGCGCCCATCACCATCGCCGGCTTGGAGATCGACCCCCGCTCCATGCAGGTGCGGCGGGATGGGATTGAAATTCCCCTAACCCGGAAGGAGTACGACCTGCTGTTGCTCTTCGCCCGGAACCCCAACATCGCCCTGTACCGGGAGACCATCTACCGGCGGGTGTGGGGCGGTGAGTTCAACTTTGAGAGCAAGACCGTTGACTTGCACGTCCAGCGCCTGCGGAGAAAGGTGGGCTGGGAGGGGCACCTGCGTGCCATCCCCAAGGTGGGGTATCGGTTGGAGGTGACGGGATGAGGTTTCGGCTGAAGGTGACCTTTTGTATGATCTCGCTGATGACGCTGTTGTTCAGCATCGGCAGCTGTGCCCTCATCTCCCGCTCCTTCCAAGCCTCCCTGGAACGGGAACAGACCAACGCCACGGAGTCCTATCAGCTGCTGCTGAACACCCTGCAAACGGTGGGCAACATCCAGCCCTGGACCAGTGCCGCTGAGTTTTCCGACACGTTGGAACAGATCATCCCCCAACAGGGGAGCCGCTGGGCGGGGGTGCTGCTGACCTGCCAGGGCAAGACCATCTACTCCACCGGTTCTGCCGCCTCCGCCCTCTCCCCGCCGAAGGTGCTGCCGGGAGATGACCAATCCAACCTGACCCATCTCACCGACAGCCAGGGGAAGCGGTACATCCAGCTTTCCCGTGCCTTCCCGGTGGGCAGCGACACGGTCTATCTCACCGCCGCCACCGACCTGACCCACCTCTACGACATCCGCACCCGCCAGCAGACCACCTTCTATCGCATCTTCGCCGTCATGGTGGTCATCTGCACCCTCCTGTCCTATACCATCGCCTACCTGCTCACCCGCCCCTTGGGACGACTCTCCCAAGCCGCCCGGGAAATTGCCGCGGGGCACTGGGACTACCGGGTGGGGCTGAACACCGGGGACGAGATCGGTCTGCTGGCACGGGACTTTGACTCCATGGCGGAGCGGGTGGAGGCCAGCGTAGAGGAGTTGCAGGCGGCCATGGAGCGGCAGGAGCAGTTCGTGGGCAGCTTCACCCACGAGCTGAAGACCCCCATGACCTCCATCATCGGCTACGCCGACCTCCTACGCAGTCAATCTCTGTCCGCCGAGGAACAACGGGACGCGGTGAACTATATCTTTTCGGAAGGACGCCGGCTGGAACGGCTGTCCCTGACGCTGTTGAACATCTTCGCCCTGGAGGACGGCAACCTGACCCGGTCGCCGGTGTCCCTGCAAGAGCTCATCACCGACCTGGTGGTACACCTGCGTCCTCAGTACGCCCAAGCGGGCATCCGGCTCCACGTCCGCTGTCCGGCGGGCGCCTGTCTGCTGGAGGGCGACCTGATCCGCTCCCTCCTGCTGAACCTGCTGGACAACGCCCGGAAATCCTTCGATCACGGCGGGGACATCTGGGTGGAGGTGCAGTTCACAGAGGACGGGTGTATGCTGGCGGTGCAGGACAACGGGCGGGGCATCCCTCTTGATGCCCTGAACCACCTGACCGAAGCCTTCTATCGGGTGGACAAGAGCCGTTCCCGGCGGCAGGGGGGCGCTGGGTTGGGGCTGACCCTGTGCGCCAAAATTGCCACGCTGCATGACGGCTCCATCCGCTTCGACAGCACCCCCAGCCTGGGCACCACCGTCCTGGTGACCCTGAAAGGAGACCGCCTATGAACTGGAAACGCACCATCTTATGCGCCCTGGGCACCGCCTTGCTGGTGACCGGCGGGTTCCTGCTGCCCAAGGCGGTGTTCGTCTATCAGGACTACCGGTTCGACCAGGCGGACGCCACCACCCTCACCCAGCCCTTCCAGGTGCAGACCACCTCCCAGCTGTCCCAAAGTTTGCTGCTGGCTGGGAATCTGAACGACAACGTGACCCTAGAGACCAGCCAGGCACAGCGGAGCAAAAAGGAGGTCAAGACCCTGGCCACGGACGCCTTGAAGCTGCTGAACACCTGCTATCAGGACATCCTGAACCTGGACAAGCTCACCAACTTCACCGCCATGCCCCTGCTCACCGTCTCCACCGGCGGCAGCGACAGCACCATGGCCATTCAGGCCACCGGTGGGACAGTGGCGGACGCGGACACGGTGAAGACCACGTTGGACACCTCCGGTCTCGCCTCCGGTTTCTCCGCCATCCTGTGGGACTGCACCTTCTCCACCCAAGACGGCGGCATCCGCTGCATCCTGGACGACCGCTCCGGCAAGCTGCTGGCGCTGGACTACTACTGCACCGGCACCTTGAAGAAATACGCGGAAACGTACGCAAAACAGGCTGAACAGATGGATTTTGACAGCCTTTTGCGTTCCGATCTGGTGCTCTTTTTCACCAAATACTATGAGCCGGACGGCATCAAGGTGCTCAACTGCGAGGAGTTGGGACTGGACAAGGAGAAGGGCGAGGGCATCTACGGGATGCGCCTGCGCTTCTCCGGCAACGACACGGTGCTGCTGCCGCTGACCCTCACGCGGGATCGCATCACCTTCAACTGTTCGGAAAGTTGATGCCGTTTTGATGCCAAACCGTTGCCGTTTGGTGGGACAAGGCTGGTATCCTAACGGTATCATTTCACAGCGAGGTGTTTTTCATGTTCCACGACCTGCCCCACTGGGCGTTCAAATTGCTGGGCAGCCTCCTGGGCGCTGCCGTCCTCTTTTTGCTGCTCTCTCTCAGCCACATCCCCTCCGCCGCCCACGGGGACAGCCAGCTAGCCATCGCCCACGCTGCCGACGCTGCCCCTGTCCCCACGTCCGACTGGAACTTAACTCTGGTCAACCCCTGGACGCCCCTTCCCGCCGGCCACACCATCACCGTCACCCACCTGCGGGGCGGACAGTCCATCGACCAGCGCTGCTACCCCGCCCTGCAAGCCATGATGGACGCCTGCCGGGCGGCTGGACACGCTCCGGTCATCTGCTCCTCCTACCGCCCCCACAGCAAACAGCAAGCCCTGTTCGCCAACAAAGTCCAGCGGCTCATGGCCGCCGGGTACGACGCGGAGGAGGCTGACCAAAAGGCCGCCACGGTGGTAGCGCGTCCCGGCACCAGCGAGCACGAATTGGGTCTGGCGGTGGACATTGTGGACGCCAGCTATCAGCAGCTGGACGAGGGGCAGGCGTCCACGCCGGTGCAGCAGTGGCTGATGGCGCACTGCTGGGAATACGGTTTCATCCTCCGCTACCCGGATGGCAAGAGCGACCTGACCGGCATCATCTACGAGCCGTGGCACTATCGCTATGTGGGGGGGGAGACGGCTCAGGCACTGCGGGAAAGCGGGCAGTGCTTGGAGGAATACCTACAGGCAGCAAAGGCGTCTTGAGACAGAAAAAACCGCACGCAGCGAATCCACTGCGTGCGGTTTTGTTTGGTTTATTTTGTGGACGGCTCCAAAATCTGCATGAATTCTTCGCCGGTGATGGTCTCCTTCTGGTACAGGTAGCGTGCCAGTTCGTCCAGCTTCTCCCGATTGTCCATCAGGATGCGGATGGCCTTCTGGTGCTCGTTCTTCACCAGGGACACCACCTGCCGGTCGATCTCCGCCTGGGTCTCTGCGGAGCAGGCCAGGGAGGCGTCGCCGCCCAGGTACTGGTTGTTGATGGTCTCCAGAGCCACCATGTCGAAGTCCTTGCTCATGCCGTAGCGGGTAACCATGGCGCGGGCCAGCTTGGTGGCCTGCTCGATGTCGTTGGAGGCGCCAGTGGAGATGGTGCCGAACATGACCTCCTCTGCTGCCCGACCGCCGGTGAGGGTGGCGATTTTGTTCTCGATCTCCTCCTTGGTCATCAGGTAGTGGTTCCCCTCCTCCACCTGCATGGTGTAGCCCAGGGCGCCGGAGGTGCGGGGGATGATGGTGATCTTCTGCACCGGGGCGGAGTGGCTCTGCTTGGCGGCCACCAGGGCGTGACCGATCTCGTGATAGGCCACCGTCCACTTCTCCTGGTCGGTCAAAATGGCGTTCTTCTTCTGGTAGCCGGCAATGACCACCTCGATGCTCTCCTCCAGGTCGGACTGGGTGGCGCACTGCCGACCGTCCCGGACAGCCCGGAGGGCGGCCTCGTTGACGATGTTGGCAAGCTCCGCGCCGCTGGCGCCGGAGGCCATGCGGGCGATCTTCTGGAAGTCCACGTCGTCAGCCAGCTTGACCTTCTTGGCGTGTACCTTCAAAATGGCCTCACGCCCCTGCAGATCCGGCAGCTCCACCGGAACCCGCCGGTCGAAGCGCCCCGGACGGGTCAGTGCCGGGTCCAGGGACTCGGGACGGTTGGTGGCGGCCAGGATGATGACGCCGGTGTTGTCCTCAAAGCCGTCCATCTCGGTCAGCAGCTGGTTCAGGGTCTGCTCCCGCTCGTCGTTGCCGCCCAGCTGGCCGTCGCGCTTCTTGCCGATGGCGTCGATCTCGTCGATGAACACGATGCAGGGGGCTTTCTCCTTGGCCTGGGAGAACAGGTCACGGACCTTGGACGCGCCCATGCCCACGAACATCTCCACAAACTCCGAGCCGGACATGGAGAAGAAGGGCACGTTGGACTCGCCTGCCACCGCCTTGGCCAGCATGGTCTTGCCGGTGCCCGGAGGGCCTACCAGCAGGACGCCCTTGGGCATATGGGCGCCGATGTGCTTGTATTTGCTGGGGTCGTGGAGGTAGTCCACGATCTCCGCCAGGTTCTCCTTGGCCTCGTCCTCCCCGGCCACGTCGGCAAATTTGATGCCGTCGGCGGATTTCACATACACCTTGGCGCTGGAGTTCTTGCCGCCGAACATCATGGAATTGGGGCCGTTGAACTTGCTCATCATCCGCTTGCTCATCAGCTGCCCAATGCCCACAAAGAATAGGATGGGCACCAACCAGCTCAGCAGGAAGGACAGGACGGGGGACATCTGCTCCTGGATCTCACTGGAGAACTCCGCCCCCGACGCCTTGAGTCGGTTGACCAGCTCCGGGTCGGTCATGAGGCCGGTCTTGTAGATCTGCTTCTCGTCCTTGTCGGTGAACAGGATCTGATTGTCCTGCACCTCCACCTTGCCGATCTGTTTCTCCTCGGTCATGGTCATAAAGGTGCCATAATCCACTTCCTTCACCTGCCGCTGGCTCAGCCAGGGCAGTGCCAGGAAGTTGAACAGCAGCAGCGCCACCAAGACGATGCCATAGTAGTAGATCAACGGTTTCTTGGGTTTTTTCACTTCATTCACAGGGATTCACCTCTCTGGGATGGTTCCGCGATGGGAACATAACATTAGATTATCCCAACTATAGCACACTTTTAGAACAAACACATGACGAAAATGTTAAACATCCAAAGTTTCGCAACAGGTGAAACTACTGTCCACATAGTGGGCGATGACCCGCACCTGGAACCGCCGCTCGCTGCACAGGCTGGTGGGGTCGCCGCTGGTCACGTCCAGCGTCTCCGGCAGGACGAAGTGGATGCACTCCACCCGCACGTCGGCGCAGCCGGTGCCAGCGTGGGCGGGGATGAGCATGGTCTTCACTCCGCGCTGATACTCCCGGTCAAAGGCATCCAGCTCGGTCAAGATGACCGCCATGGCCACCCGGCGGAGGGGGCAGACGTTCTGAAGGGTCAGGTTCAGGGTCAGCATCCGCCCCAGGGAGGACAATTCCACCGCTCCGGCGTCCACCACGATGCTGTCCTGGCAGCCGGTGATGGTGACCTCCACCGGTTCCGGACAGGGTTCCGGGATGACGATGTCCTGGTCACAGGTCACAAAGAGGCTGGGCGTGGGGAACTCCACCTCGTGCCCCTGGGCGTCCTGATAGGCGGCGCTCTCGTTGACCTCGACCGCACCCACGCAGTCCCCCACCCGCTCCAGGTGGAAGGTCAGGGCGGCGTTTTCCGGTTCCGTGGCCGCCAGCTCGGCGATCTCCCAGCGGATGGCGGTGTCCGTCAAAACTTCCGCCGTGCCGTGGGTGGGGGTGTCAAAGCCGGTGATGCGGAAGCAGTCGATGACGGTGTCGGTGACCACGATGTCGGTGGCGCCGGGCTGGGCGATGGTGCGCGCCAGATCCTCGAACAGCTCCACCAACTCCGCCTCGTCCGGGGTGATGGCCAGGTGATCGCTGACCGGGGTGGAGACCCACCGAGCCAGGGCGGCCTGATCCAGCCCACCGTCCCCGTCCAGGCCGATGGCGTAGATGGTCACGCCTTGATCCTTGGCTGCCTGGGCGATGGGGTCGGGGTCGCCGCCGATGGTGGTCTTGCCGTCAGTGAACAGGATCATCACCTTGGCGTTGGTGTCCCCCGCCGGGAACATGGCCAGCGCCTTGGTGAAGGCGTCGGCGTGGTTGGTGGAGCCACCTGCCTGGAGGCCGTTGACAGCGGTCTTCAGGTCGGCCACCGAGGTGATGAGCTGGGTGTCCTGGGTGGCGGTGCTGGCGAAGCTGACCACGCCGATGCGGCTGCCGCCGCCGATCTGACCGGTGGCGGTGCCGCCGGTGGTCTGGGCGATCAGGTCGATGAAGGTGTTCGCCCCCTCCTTCAAGCTGTCCAGGGGGGTGCCGGTCATGCTGCGGGAGCGGTCTAGGATCAACACCATATCGGTGGGATTGTCGATGAGCTCCGGCTGAGCGGTCAGAGCCAGGGTAATGGAGAAGGTGCCGTCGCAGCCGATGCGGTCGGTGCTGACGGTCTTGTTGGCATAGGTGATGCTCATGGGTATCAAGTCCTTTCTGAGCCGTTGGGCTCTCTCCACCTTATGCCGAACCCGGTCGAAGCGTGTCCCAGACCGGTTTTTGGGACAGCGTTCCTGCTAAAATGTCCTTGTAACCCAGAGATCAGAGAAAATAGGAGGAACCGAAGATGAAATTCCCCATTGGCTTTCACGCTGCCGCCAAACGCAACCCTGACCACACCCCCACCCCAACGCCAGACCCTAAGCCCGTGACCCCCGTTCCCTCTCTGGTGCGGGTCCACTTCCCCGCCCGGGACCGCGCCTATTCCTATTATAATGACGCCTTCGACCTGCACCGAGGCGATGTAGTCTACGTGGAAGGCAAGCTGGCGGGGCTGCGGGGACGGGTGGTGGACGTGTCCTATAACTTCAAGATCAAGCGCTCGGAGTACAAGCGAGTCCTCCAGGTGGCCGACCCTCACGTGACCGGTCAGTTCGCCTTCGCCGGCTCCCACTTTGTCACCTTCGACCCCCACGCCCTCCCCTACGACCAGGCGCTTGCCTGGTTCAAAGCACCTGCCGCCGACCCGGAGGAGGAGTGGTGCGCCCACTACAACGACGACGCCTTCCCCCTCACCGAGCTGTCCCAGCTGGGTGCCAGCAGCGACATCATGGAGCGGGGGCGGGACTACTATTTCCAGGACAAGGTGTGCTACCTCTGCCTGGACGGCACCCATGGACGGGCTATCGTGGAGGGTTCTGAGGCATACGAGGTGGAGTTCCAGTACCAGGGCGGCCACATCAGCCGACTGGTCTGCGACTGCTACTGCACCTACCCCTGCAAGCATCAGGTGGCCGTGCTCCTCCAGCTCCGGGACACCTTGAAGCACATCGACCGGCACTATGCCGACGCCTACGCCCAGTCCGGGTACTTTGCCGCCATCAGCAAGTCCGCCTTCTTCTCCTTCGCCATCGACGGACGTGCCAGCGGCATCTTTACATTGGCATAAAAACAGGCGCTGTGACCTGTCGTCACAGCGCCTTACGTTTCGATTTGTTATCCCTTCCACCGCACCAGGTGATAGACCGGCTGGGTGCGATCGTAGTAGGGTGCGATGGGGCCGATGTCGGTGTAGCGGCCGTCCTTGCTGTTGGCCTGGAAGGGCCCACCCGCATCGTACCACTTGCCACCACCCGCGTACACCGCCAGGTTGCTGTCCCAGACGCACACGTCGCCCGGTCGCAGGTCGGTGAGCTGGTCGTAGGGCTTCTTGCCCACGGCGATGACCTGGCAGTCGATGAGGTGTTCTTTGCCTGTGACCTTGCCGCCATCGTGGCTGATGCGCTTTCCGGGTGCCAACAGCCCTACATCTTGTAGAATCCACGAGACGTAGTGAGAGCAGGTGGCGCCGGGGTGTTCCAGCTTCCGAGTTGCGTCAAAGGTGGACTTGGCACGGTAGGTCTTATCCTGGTAGTGCCACTTGTGCTTGACCAGATACTTCCCCAGCTCGGCCGCCTGCGCCAAAATGGCATCTCGAATGAGCGCTGCCTGGGTCTTGGGTCCCACGATGCCGTCCACCGTCAGGCCAGCCTTGTACTGATAACCACGCACAGCGCTGTCCGTCTGCACGCCCCAGATGCCGTCCACCGTCAGCTGACTGCCCACCAGGTTGAGGCGGTATTGGAGCACCTTGATAGCCGCACCGGCGTCGCCTTTGCGGAGCAGGCCATCGTTGGTGATTTCCTGCTGCGCAAAATACCCGTGATTGCAGTCCACATTGCCGCGGATGCCGGCCACCCGACCGGTGCTGCTGTACTGCCACGCCCAGACCGCGCCGGGGTAGTGCAGCTTGGAGCCGTACTCGGCGATCCAGAGGGGGTATTGGCGCAGGCGAGACGCTTGCAGTTTGTTGGTGATGAAGTCGGTGGAGCTGTACAGGCCGCATTTGCGTCCTGCGGCCTGTATGATCTCCAAAAACTTCAAGATAATGTCCGTCCGGGTCTTGTTGCTCAAGGCCAGGATGGATTTTTCATACTCTTGGTCGAAAAAGATGGGCAGGTCAAATTTTTTCCCCTCCAGCACTTTCAGGCAGGTCTTGGCCTCCTCTTCCGCTCGCTTCACGCTGTCGGCGTAGCTGTACCAGTAAGCGCCCACCTGGATGCCCGCTTTCTTGGCTGCAGTGTAGTTCTGCTCAAAATAGTCATCCTTTTGGTGCAACTCTCGGCCGTAGCCAGCCCGGATAATGGCAAACTGCACCCCATCCTTGGCCACCTTCGCCCAGTCAATGTGTCCCTGATGCTCGGACACGTCGATTCCCTTTGATTTCATCGTTCAGCCTCCCTTCTAACCCTTCATTATACGCAGGAGCCAGTCCAAAAGTACGGATGATGGGGCGAGCGCGGTCTGATTCCGGTTGATTTCCGCCCATGCCATCGGATTTCTGCGCAAAAAGGGAAAGCAGCCGCGTGGAAATGGAAGGCGCGATGTGTTACAATGGGACAAACGAGGTGTCCGCTATGCTCAAACAACTCCACTACTTCCAGTCCGTTGTCCGGCTCAACAGCTTCTCCGCAGCGGCTGAGGAAAACTACATCTCCCAATCCGCCATCTCCCAACAGGTGCAAGCCCTGGAACGAAACTTGGGCTTCCCCCTCCTGGAGCGCAAGAACCGCACGTTCACGCTGACACCGGCGGGGGAATACATCTATCGGAAGAGCCTGCTCCTGACGGCAGACTATGAGCGGATGTGCAGCGAGGCCGCCAAGATCGCCCACGGGGAACAGGCTGCCCTCCGGGTGGGGTACCTCCGCAGCTACACAGACAGCCAGTTCCACCGGGCGTTGGCGCAGTTCTCCGAACAGCACCCGGATGTGGCGGTGTCCATCGCCTACGGGAATCACGAGGAGCTGTACGACCTGCTACGCACCGGACAGGTGGATCTGATCCTCAACGACCAGCGCCGGGCGTTCTCCGACGAATACGTCAACTGCATCCTGACCACCTGCGGCAGCTTCATCGAGCTGTCCGACCGGGCGTCCATTCAGGCGCTCATCGCTGAGGGGCAGAAGCACGGCACCATTAAAATGTTGGTGAACACCGCTGGGGTCTCTCCCAGTCAGGCGCCCATTGAAGGGATTTTGCAGGTGGATCTCTACGGCACGGCAGTGCTGCTGGAGGAAGTGGGCAAGGTCATCGCGCCGGGGGGCGTGGGGGTCACCATCTCCAGTCAGTCCGGCTGGCGGATGCCCGCGCTGACCGCCCAACAGGACAAACTGCTGGCCACTGCCTCCACGGAGGAGCTGTTGGGGCTAAATTTTTTGCAGCCGGAGCGCATCCACGACACCCTTCACGCCTATCAGCTGTCCAAGCGCGGCAACGAGAAACGGGTCATGGCTCAGGCGGTGGAGTGGGGCAAGCGTGGGGCACGGCTCAACGCCATCGCTCCTGGCATCATCGTGACGCCGCTGGCGCTGGATGAGTTTAACGGCCCCCGGGGTGATTTTTACAAGAATATGTTCGCCAAGTGCCCCGCCGGGCGTCCCGGCACGGCGGACGAGGTGGCCAATGTGGCGGAGCTGCTCATGAGCGACAAGGGCGGATTCATCACCGGTTCCACCTTCCTGATGGACGGCGGCGCTACGGCCAGCTATTTCTATGGCCCGCTGAGACCGGGGACGGAGGACTGACAGAGAAAGCGGGGGGAGCAATGGTGCTCCCCCCTGTTTTGCGGTTTTGGGATGTTGGAAAAAACAAAATGATCCGAACCCATTCTCATAAGAGAATCTGATTCGGATCAGATTGGTGCGCGAGGCGGGAGTCGAACCCGCACGCCCGTAAAGAGCACTGGCACCTGAAGCCAGCGAGTCTACCAAT
>CAKTQP010000041.1 GCA_934597165.1 uncultured Oscillospiraceae bacterium | reverse complement strand
AACGCGCGGGATGTGATGTCGGTGTACTGCATAGGCGCCTCCTGATTTTGAGCATACTTCAATGTAGCACAAGATGACGGGATGCGCAAGATACCACGATGGGATTTACAAGATACCCTGGCTGGATTTGAAGGAAAGGGCAGTTTATGGTATGATAAAATAGATCTCAAACCAAATTGCGACAGAAGAGGAGAAATACATGAAACAAAGACGGAAGAAGGTGTGTTGTCTGCTGTTGGCAGTCGCGTGCTCCCTTTCCTTGGGGAGCCAAGGCGCAGCGGCGTTCCAGCAGCAGGCGGACACCATCACAGACGGGTCAGAGCTGTCTCAGCTCGTCCGAGATTACTGGGAAGAGGATTATTTCGACCAGGTGGTCATCGACCCCAAAGGGGAGAAAGTGACCGCGGACGGGAAGGAGACCACCCTGGAACAGTCGTTGGGGCTGCGGGACACAGAGGCGGAACAGGTCATGGATTCCGCCCAGGCAGCCCAGGACTATTTCCAGGACACCCCCTATGAGGCAGAGCAGACCAAGAAGGGGACGGTGATCGTCACCGCGCCCTACCAGACCAAACGACTGGTGGTCAGCACCCCCTCCCTCTCCACCACCTGTGGGGCGGAAGAGGTGCTGTACGATGCCCAGACCGGGCAGCACTACCTTCAGTACACTACCCAGGAGGACGCCCAGGCGGCCTATGAGACCTTATCCGACCGGTATGGGACAGACCGGTGCTTCGTGGATCAGATCTTAGACGCGGAAGAGGTGTTGCAGACCGCAGGCGAGGGGCGGACGCCCTATTCCTGGGGCGCATCGTACATGGGTATGGACGTGCTGAAGGAGGCAGTGGAGGACAGCGACATGACCACTACCGCCACCGTGGCCGTAGTGGACACCGGCGTAGACGAGAGCCATGAGTTTTTCGCCGACGGCCGTATCTCCAAAAACAGCTACAGCTTCGCCAGCGACTCCCTCTCCGGCGACGACCTGGATGACGGCACCGGACACGGCACCCACGTGGCGGGCATCGTGGCGGACTGCACCCCCAGCAGCGTGCAGCTGCTCATCCTGCGCATCTTCAACCGCAGCGGCAAGTCCAGCGCCACCCTCATGGCGGCGGCCATCCACTATGCCGTGCTGCAGCAGGCGTCGGTCATCAACATCAGCGCCGGTTGGGACAACGGCACCGCCAACGTCTTCGTCCGAGGCATCCTGGACCCGGCCATTTCGGCGGCTTATGAAGCGGGCATCCCGGTGGTCACCGCGGCGGGGAACAGGCAGATGGACGTGGCCAGCACCTACCCGGCCTGCAACAGCCAGACCATCGCGGTCTCCTCCCTGGACAAGGCGGGGAACTTTGACAAGCGCAATTCCAACTACGGCAGCGGCATCGACTTTGCAGCCCCCGGCGTCAGCGTGGTCAGCGCGGCGGCAGGCGGCGGCACCTGCGCCAAGACGGGCACCTCCATGGCAGCCCCCCACCTGGCAGCAGCAGCGGCCTATGTGAAGCTGTTCCACCCGGATTACAGCGTGGGGCAGCTCTACGATGAGCTGAAGGCCTGCGCGGTGGATCTGGGGAGTGATGGGAAGGATGGTTGGTACGGCTGGGGCTGCGTGAACCTGGCCAAGTACAGCGGACAGCTCCACCCCAAGCCCCGCAGCTGCGACGACTGGGAGATCACCCTCTTCCCCACCTCTTGCGTCTATGATGGCGCCGCCCAGAAGCCGGACGTGACCGTTTGGGTGGGGGAAGTGAAGGTGCCGAACCAGTACTATCAGGTGTCCTATGAGAACAACAACGCTGTGGGGCAGGGCACCGTAGTGGTCACTGGCTTGGAGCCCTATCAGGGCACCGTGCGGCGGAACTTTGCCATCCGCTTCGCCATCCCCAAGTTGTCCAGTGCAACGCAGAACAAGACCGGCGTCACCTTGACCTGGAAGACCGTCCCCGGCGCTGCCGGTTATCAGGTGGAACGGCGGCAGGGCGAGGGCAAGTGGACAACGGTGAAGACGGTCAACGGGGGCTGGGTCACCCGCTGGGCGGACAGCACCTGTGTCAACGGCGTCCGCTACCAGTACCGCATCCGCGCCCTCTCTGGCTCCAACGTCTCCGACCCGTCGGCGGCGAAGACCGTCACCTATCTGGCTGCCCCCAAGCTGTCCGGTGCGAAAAACACCGGCAAACGGACGGTGACGGTGACCTGGGGCAAGAACAGCAAGGCGTCTGGTTATCAGGTGCAGTACGGGCAGACCAGTCAGTTCAAAAAGGCCAAGACGGTGACTGTTTCCAAGGGAAAAAGTACGAAAACGGTCCTTAAAAAGCTGAAAAAGAAGAAGACCTACTACGTCCGCATCCGCACCTATCAGACGGTCTCCGGCAAGCGGAGCTATTCCCTCTGGTCCAGCCCTCGGACGGTCATCGTGAAAAAGTAAATCCTCTGGAAATGGACAGAAACCCGTTGACGAAACGGGGAGAAGGGGATATAATATCTCCAAAGCAGGAAAGGTGAGCAGTGCTAACCTTTTGCGCGAACTGCCGCTGCACCGCCCTTTCTTGCCCATGGAGGTGACGTTACGTTGAAACGCAAGAAACTATCAGAACGTATTTTACCGGATTATACACGGGGGGAAGAAATTTTTAATATGGCTTCCCACGCAGCCGGCGTGGCGTTGGGCATCGTGGCTACGGTGCTCTGCGTGGTCGCTGCGGCACGGGGGCATAACCCCATGGGCGTGGTCACGGGTGCGATCTTTGGTGCATCTATGATCCTGCTCTACACGATCTCCAGTGTCTACCACGGCCTCAGCCCCCTGGTGCTGGGCAAAAAAGTGTTGCGGGTGCTGGATCACTGCACCATCTACCTGCTCATCGCCGGCAGCTACACCCCCTTGGCTCTCTGTGCCTTGCGCGGCGTCAATCCGAAGATGGGTTGGACGCTGTTCGGCGTGGTCTGGGGCGCGGCGGTCATCGGTATCATCCTCACTGCCATCGACATGGAGCGCTTCAAAGTGTTCTCCATGATCTGCTACCTGGCCATGGGCTGGTGCGTGGTGGTGACCTGGAAGCCCATGACCCAAGCCATCGGCCTGGGCGGCACCGTCTTCCTGGTGCTGGGCGGCGTGGCCTACACCATCGGCGCCATGCTCTACGTGATCGGCAAGAAGAAAAACAAGCGCTATGTCCACTCCATCTTCCACCTGTTCGTGGTGCTGGGCAGTCTGCTCCATTTCTTCTGCGTTTTCTTCTATGTGATGTAAGCAAACAAACCATTCATTCTATTCCATTCAAACAACAACCCCTGAGCTTGCGGCTCAGGGGTTGTTGTCGTAGATGGGTCACAGCAGCTGCTGATGGAGCTGCTTCAGTTCGGAGTAGGGTAAGACGCGGTGGTGGGCCAGCTGGTTCCGGCTGTTGTACAGGGCGTTGATGACCGTGCAGGTGCGCTCCGGCAGGGTGATGATGTTGTGGTTCACAGCATGCATCAGGTGCCGCAGCTCGATGTCCTCCATCTGCTCGATGGTGATACCAAAGTCGTCGGTGGTGTGCAGCAGCGCCGAGATGGCGTTCCGGTGCTGCTGGACGATGGCGAATTTGGTCTCCTCGATGTGGGAGAAGACGGTGCGGATCTGCGCCAGCCAGATGCCGTGGAGGTGGTTGGGGATGGCACGGACCATGGGCAGCTGCTCCGGCTCCTCCAATAACTCCTTCCCGGCGGAAGCCAGCTCCGCACACTGGACTGCGTCCCCAAAGGAGAGTGCGGAGGCCAACTCGGACAGGTACTTTTTCTCAAACTGGGACAGTTTCCGGTGAGAAAGGAGGAAGGAGGCGAAGAAGCTCAGGTCGTATTCGCCAAAGAAAGCGTCTGTCTCCAGCTCCGGCAGGTGGCTGTTGATGCGCAGGCTGGTGGGCAGCAGGAGCACCACGCAGCAGCAGTGATCCGCCGCCTTCTTCCGCAGCGCCTTGGCAAAGGCCACCCACTCAGACACCTGTGCCTTGCTGGTGAAGTGGGTCACCCAGAAGATGCGCTGTTTCAGCAGACCGCTCTCCGCTGCGATCTCAATGGGATCGTCGGAGGGCAGGCAGAAGAACTCTCCTCTGCCCACCACGTCCAGCACCCACCAACCGGGAGAGCGCTCGCCCATGGTGCTGGCGTCGCAGAGCTCCTCGGTCAGATTGGGATGCACCTGGCGCACCCGGTCGTGGACGCTCAGCCGGAACTCCTCCCCCCAGGGGAAGGAGGCGGTGGTGTAGGGGACGAGGGCGCTCTCAAAGCGCACCAGGTGGGCGGTCAGCTGCTCCACCAGCTGGGACGGGCCAGGGACCACGCTCCACCAAAGTTCATTCGGTTGCGGCATCGGCGAATCCCTCCAATTCTTTCCAAATGGTTTCCATATCCCCCATCATCTCCAGGAAGTTCCGGCGATTGAAGGAGAACAGGGTGTGATCCTGAGACGCACGCAACACGTTCATCTCGGTCATCTCTTCCAGCAGGGCGTGTACGGTGTGCTCGCCCAGATTAACGATGGAGGCGATGTTGAACTGCTCGCACACGTGCATCAGCTCCGCCGCCGTAAAGCCAAAGGAGGCGCCTTCCACGTCCTCCAGGCAGCAGTGAGCCAGAGCGTAGGCCAAGATCTTGTAGTGGCTGCCCTCCTTGGCGTCCACGCCCAGGGTGATGAACAGCTTGTCGATGATCTGCTTGTTGAACTTGGGGTCCTGGAGCAGGTTGCGGATCTGGGTCTCGTCCAGGTAGTAGGGCGGTTCCTCCCGTCCCACCTGCTGGGCGTTGGCCATGTTGTCGATGAGATGGTAGGCGTAGTAGTGGATGAGGCCGGGGTAGTAGTTGCAGGTGGAGAGGATCTGGGAGATCAGTGCCACGTGCTCCGGCTGCATCCGGAAGCCCAGGTAGAACAGGGGCTTTTCCAGCAGCTCACTGCCCTCTACGTATTTCAGCGGCTTGATGCAGGTGGGGGAGAGGCGGATGAAGGACTGGTTGTCGTCCAGCGCCTGTCGGCTGTAGCGCAGGACGTTGTGGAGACCGGCCAGGACGAACTTGAACCGGTTGTCGGTGACCGCCTGCAGGTTCAGCAGCTGGTCGATGACCAGATTGGAGTCGGCAGACTTGGTAAAGGCGTCCGCCTCGTCCAGCAGCAGGAGCAGCCGATGGACGGGGGTTTCCTCGTCGCGCATACGCTCCCGGATGGCAGTACACAGGCTGTCCCAGTCGGTGCAGTGGGGGTCTTCGGGGAAGAAGTGGATCTGAGCCAGCTCCTGGCAGATGGTCGCAGGCACCTCGGCGCTGCTCTGGTTCAGCAGGCTGATGACCACCCCCCAATACCCCATGGCACGGTTGTCGATCTGGTCTTTGGCGCGGTAGAGCAGGGCGGATTTACCCAGCTGACGGCCGCCGTAGATGATGTGGGTGCCGTTGGGGTTCAGGATGCTGTTCAGCTCCTCCCGGCGCCCCATGAACATCTCCGGAGGCACGGCGGCGCCGGAGATCTGATAGGGGTTGAGCCGTCCGAAGGGCAGTGCCGCCTGGAGCAGAGCCTTCATACGCTCCATCTTGGGGATACCGGCCAGGAAGACGGCCAGGATGCGGTCGATGAGGAGGGTGGTGCGGGTGTTGATGCCCTCCCGCTTGAGCATGGAGGCGATGGCTCGGCGTTCCGGCAGGGAGAGGGCGTAGTCCAGGAGCAGGATGATGGGGTTGCCGGTGCTGCCGTAGCTGCGGATCTTGTTCAGGATCATCTCCCGGTCGGCGCGGCCAAACATGAGCTGGAGGGTGAACCCGTCCTTGCTCAGCCGGGTGCCAAAGAGGGCGATGGGGTGTTCGTACTCGGAGATGCTGTAGGCAGGCGCCTCGATGGTCACCGCTTTGGAGAGCTTCTCGCTGTCCAGATCGGTGATGTCCTGGATGTCCAAGTCCAGCTCGCTCAAGAAGTCCTTCAAGCGGCCGTTCTGTTCCCCACGCCACTGAGAGCGGGGCCAGGAGCGGAGCATATTCCGGGCGTCCTTCTGGATGCGGTTGCGGTCGGAATTTTCCGGGTTGTAATCGGTGTACAGGTCGTACAGGGGACGTCCGGCGGAGATGCCATAGGTGCGGAACAGGTCGTCGTAGCTGTGCAAAAACTGTCCCAGGTAGTCCGTCGTGCTCCCGGAGAGCATATAGCTCACCGGCGGCGTGGTCTGTCCCTCAGCTGCCATGCGCATATAGTCGTCGGCCACCGAGTACACCCGTTCTTCGATCAGGTCGGAGATGACGTCCAGGATGTTGTTCTCCTGGTTCTCCAGTACGGGCACCGGCAGGGTGTTCCGCAGCTCCATCAGCCGCTCCCGGTACTGTCCCTTCAGCTGCTCCGACGCCTCGTTCACAGCGGCACAGCAGGCGTCCATCTTCCGGCGGTAGAAGCCGTAGTTGCAGCCGTGGTCGGCCACCGGACGATACCACTCCCGGAACTCGTGGAGGATGCGATCCTTGGTGCCCAGTTCGATGAACCGGTCGTACCCTTCCGCCATCTCCATCTCAGCGTTGAAGCTGTTCTCCATCCGCCGCACCTCCTGGGGCATGGCCTCGATGTTGGCTGTGACCTGCTCTTCCAGGGCGTTGATCTTCTCCAGCGTCACGTCATCCGGCAGGGTGTCCAGAGTGCGCAGGTAGCGGAGCAGGATGAGCTGGCGGCCGAAGTCAAATTCCCGCATGGCGCGGCCTGCCATGACCTGCTCGGTGTATGCCTCCAAGGAAACCTTGGTGGACTGGTGGTTCAGTACCCGTTCCCAGAGGGTGTAGCCGGGGAGGATGGACACGGACTCATCCAGCAGGGGCAGGGTGGTCTCGGTGTCCAGTTCCACCTGGTTGCTGGTCACAAAGTCCAGGTAGAAGAACTGGTGGACGTGCCGCTGCCCGGAGAGGATAGCCTTGATGTCCGTGATGGCGTCGGACAGAGCCAGCAGACCGGCGTATTCGCCGATGCGCGGTTCCTTGTCCAGCTGAGCGATCTGGTTATCCAGCTCGTTGAGGCTGTTGAGCATCCGATTGCGGGCGATCAGATAAGCGTCGGACTCGTTGCTGTTCCGCTGTGCCAGCTCCGCCCAGTGGAGGAAGACGTCGATGAATTCCTTGCAGTTGTTCCGGATGGGAATCTTTTGGGAGTTCAGCAGCGGCTCGCTCTTCCGGCGGGAATTCAGGGTGCTGGTCTCCGCCCAGAGCTTGTCGATGAGGTCGTTGAGGGCTTTTTCGTCGAACTGCCGTTCGCCGCCCCGGGTGGTCTGGTAGTCCTGGCAGAAGGCCAACCCCTCTTCCAGGTGGTCGGTCTGTCCCTCGGCCACCGGACGGATGAGGGTCTTCATGACGCCGTTGCGGCTGAACAGCTTCTCCCGCAGCGCCTTGACCCGGGGATGGGGAGAGTGGCACTCCTGGAGGGGCAGATCCAGCAGCTCGGACGCCCGCTTTTGCAGGCTGGCCTTCTGGGCAGTCATGTCGTCGATGCCGTTGATCTGCTGAGCGGCGCGGACGCCGAAGCCCTTTTGGAAGTGCTGGATGAAGGTGCAGATCTCCTGGAGCAGGCCCGGCAGGGCGTTCAGCTTCTGGAACAGGACGCAGTCCTGGAAGTAGTTTTCGATGATGGGTGCTTTCAGCAGATGCAGGGAGCTAGGGTCGATCTCATCGGCGAAGAGCATCCGTAAAAAGGCGCACAGCTGGAACCGGAACGCGGTCTCCGCCGAGCAGCCGGGGATGGCGTCCTCGTAGACGGTCTGCAAGTTGACAAAGTTGTAGTCGCAGTCCGCCAGCGGGTCGTTGTAGGCGTAGGCCAGCATCTGATACACCGGACGCCACAGGGTGGGCGCACAGCGCACCAGGGAACGAGCGTACAGCAGGGCGCTGGGGGCGGCGTTCTGGGTGATGAGCTGGAGGGGGATCTGCACGGCGTCCGGCGAACCGTCCTGGCCGGGGTAGGCAATGCCCTTGAAGATGCCGTTGGTCACGTCGATCTTGTTGTCCCGCACCGGCAGTTCCGGCAGCTTGGACAGGTCGATGGGCACCTTGGCCGGAGCGGCAGGGGCTTCTTCCGGTTCGTCCTGGATAGGCGCTTCTTCCGGCTCCTCTGCCGGTTCCTCCGGAACAGGCGCTTCTTCTGGCTCGACCACGGGTTCCTCCGGAACAAGTTTTTCTTCCGGTTCTTCCGCGGATTCCTCCGGAACAGGTTCCTCTTCCAGTTCGTCTTCGGGTTCCTCCTGGACAGGTGTTTCTTCCGGTTCAGCTGCCGGCTCCTCCTGGGCAGGTTCCTCTTCCAGCTCGTCCACAGGCTCCTCCAAAACGGGAGCCGCTTCCGGTTCTTCCGGCGCAAATGTCGCTTCCGGCAAAGTCACAGGCGCTTCATACACCGGTTCCTCCTGCTCAGCCAGCAGCAGGACGGTGTCCAGGGGTACCTGCTCCAGGCCGTGGGTCAGAACGGTGCCTTCCTGGGTGAAGTAGAAGATGTTTTGCAGGGAGACCTTGGCGTCGGACAGTGCCACGTTCCAGTCGCCTGCGGTCTCCTCGTCCTGGGCGTACAGAAGCACCACTTCCGCCTCCGGGATCTGCATCAGAGCCTGCTTGAAAGCGGCTGCCTGCCGTACCGCGTTGGGGGCGTCAAAGAAGGGCGCCAGGAACCAGACGGTGTTGGCCGATGTGACGGTGACGCTGCCGAACCGTCTGCCCACAGCGGGGTACTGGACGGTGATGGCGTCCTCATAGGGCGCCAGGGCACAGAGGAAGGTGCTGCGCTTGAGGGCGGAGAGCATGGTGGCCAGGCTGTGGATGGCAGCGTGGAGGACTTCCTCCGAAGGCTGGTCGTGGAAGGCGTCCAGGGTGTACTGTGCTACGACCCGTCCAGGCGAACGCTGGGCACAGACCTTGCCGATGGTGAACACCGGGTGGAATTCCACGTCAGATTCCCGGTAGCGATACCGGTCGATGTAGCCTCGGTTGATCAGATCCAGCAGGGGCGCCCGGAGCTTCTTCTCGCTGATGGCCACCAGCTCCTTCAACTGGTCAAAGGAGAGGACGTAATATTTGGCCATGGCGGACATGATGAGCTTCAGGGGACGGTTGCGGGTGAGCAGATCCCCGAAGATCTTGCCATTGAACTCGGTGGCAGACGCGCCGCTCTGTTCCAAGGGCAGGGTACACAGAGACGCATCCACCGGCGTGAGCGGGTGGCGGTCTGCGGGGGCTGCCGGCTGGAGGGGAGCGGGGATGCTGGTGGGGGCGGGAGCTGGTGTGGGCGTGGGTGCGGGTGCTGCGGGTGCAGGGGGCACCTTGTCCGGGTCCAGCTGGAATTGTCCGGCGTAGAGGGGCAGACAGATCATCCGATCCAGCTGCTGTTCCAACGCCTGGGTCTTTTCCGCTACGGTGGGGTCGGTGAAGTCGAAGCCGTTGACCACGATGTCCACAAAGATGGCCAGGGCGGATACGAAAGCGGGGTCCTCCTGGGTGCCGTCCAAAATGGCCTGCGCCTTCTCTTGATAGGGACGCAGGGCGGCGGTCAGGTTGTCCATCCGTCCGGTGACGGCCAGGAATTGCCGGAGCTGGGTGCTGCCGTCGTGGGCGCGCAGCCAGGCGTCCAGGGCAGGCAGGGTGGTCAGTTGAGCGGCGTCCGGTTGCGGCAGCGCTTCGGCTAGGGCGGTCTGGGCGGCAGCCCATTGCTGGAGCATTTTGATGACGGGTTTCACATATTCCGTGTTGTCCAGCTGCCCCTCCTCGATGGCGCGGCATAGCGGGGGGATCTTCCGCAGCAGGGGTGGCTGTAAATGTTGTAAGGTTTCAAAACTGTGGCGTATTTGATCGAGATTCATCCGCAAAATACCTCCATTCAACGGATTTTTTGGTCATATCGCGTAAAAACAACCGCCGCAGCGGTGAGGTTACACTAAAACTATCATACACCAATCCCATCCCCCATTTCAACAACCTTCTGCGAAACTTTACAATCCCCATCCACCCCGCTTTCTCCCTTGCCTTTTCCGCCCGTTTGTGTCATAATCAGACCATAATAAACAGGAGCAGCGGCGCTCTCAGGTCACTCTGGGAGCGCCGCTGTTTTTTCGGAAGGAGCGTTGTGAGATGAAGAAACCCATCATCGGCGTCACGCCGCTGTTCGACCGGGAGCGGGACTCCTACTGGATGCTGCCCGGCTACTTGGAGGGGCTGGAGCAGGCGGGCGCTAGCCCTATCGTCCTGCCCTTGCCGGAGGATTTGGACGACCTGCCTCAGCTGGTCTCCCTGTGTGACGGCCTGCTGTTCACCGGTGGTCAGGACGTGTCACCGACCCTGTACGGAGAGACGCCCAAACCCACCTGCGGCGAAATCTGTCCGGCACGGGATCGGATGGAACAGGCGCTGCTGCACTTGGCGCTGGAGCGGGACTTGCCCGTCCTGGGCATCTGCCGGGGCATCCAGTTTCTCAACGCCGTCCTGGGCGGCACCCTCTACCAGGATCTGCCCACCGAGCACCCCTCCCAGACCCAGCACCACATGACCCCGCCCTACGATCGAGCGGTACACACCGTGACCCTCCAGCCCGGCACCCCCCTGGCGGAGCTGCTGGGGACGGAGCACATCGGTGTGAACAGCTACCACCACCAGGCGGTGAAGACCCTGGCGCCCTGTCTGACCGAAATGGCCTGGTCGGAGGACGGGCTTATCGAGGCAGTCTGCCTGCCGGAGAAGCGGTTTGTGTGGGCGGTGCAGTGGCATCCGGAGTTTTCGTTCCGGGTGGATGAACACAGCCGGAAGATCTTTGGGGCTTTTGTGGCGGCGGCTGGGAAGGAATGATATTCCTGCGCATCCGTGCTGTTTCTTCTGTGTAGTCCTTCTTTTGGGACAGGACACGGCGTAAGATAGGGGAAGAGACAGAGAAAGGATGTGGATTTGGATGTATGTTTCTAGTGTGTATAGTAGGCGAAGGGTGGTTCACACAGAGGACTGCTGCTATAGCAAACGGGTCAAAGCGGCCAACCAGAGACGATTTGCCACGGTAGAGGACGCGTTTGCCAGTGGTTTTCGCCTGTGCAGGCACTGCAACCCAGTGGCCAGGCAGTTCCGGCAGGAGCAGCAGGCGATTTTGGACTGCTGCTACCGACAGGGGATGACCTGCTTCCGGGTGTACGCCGGTGTCCGGGTGGAAACGCCCTACAGCCGGTGGATGATCGTCCCTTCTGTACGAGTGGGTGGTACTGAGCTGTATCACAGGAACACCCAAAAGCGGGAGACGGACAGCTGTTATCCTGGATTTCACCGTCAGCGGGTCGCGTATCCCACGCTGCTGCCCTATTTTACATACATCCTAGAACATGACCGCTATCGCAAGGCAAATCCACTGCGCAGCCCCAAAAGTGCCAAGGAACCGGCGAAAAAGGGGACAAAACGCTATCGTAAGGAGCAAAAACGCGCGCGAAAGCGAGCGAAACGAGAGGCCGTGCGCAATGTTTTGACCCTCTTTGCACAGTTGGATTCCGCCAGCTGAACAGATAGGAAAACCCCCGCCGTGGAAGATTCCACAGCGGGGGTTCGTTATTTAGGCAGTTGGGAAGGTTGGATTTCCGTTAGGATTCCTTCAGGTTCTCTTCACAGAACAGGTTGATGGCCTTGCCGATGTCCTCTTCGGAACAGTCAGTCAGGATGCCTGCTGCCATCCAGTAAGCGTACTTGCCGGTGACGTACTCAGACAGAGCGTCCTGGTCGCTGCCATAGCGGAACTCGATGTGCCAGGTGGAAGCGGGGGTGTCGGAACGCAGGAAGAACCAGGTGAACTCGCCGGAGTCGGCGTCTTCGCTCTGATATTCATAGAAGTCCAGGTCAGCGTTGTACTCCACATACTTGTAGGTGTGGGAGAACACTTCCTTGCCGTCTGCGTCCAGACCGCTGATCTTGTTGCCGTCAAAGACGAACTGCTTCACGTTCTGGGTGAACTCACAGTTGAAAGCCATACTGTCGGGATCCTTGGTGTAAGCGTCTACCGCTTCCTGACCGGTCAGCTTGCCCATGCAGGCGGTCTTCATCTGCTGTGCGGCAGCTTCGGCGTCCTGTTCGCCCACCACAGCCTTGCAGTCGTCCAGCCAGGTCTGGTCATACTTGCTGTCCAGGATGACCGGCCACAGTTCCTCATAGGTGCCCTTCAGATCCACCAGCAGCTGTTCGGCTGCCTGGGTCATGTCGGCGGTCGCGCCGGAGCTGGCGGCACCGGTGGAGGTGGTGGCGGAAGAGGCTGCGGGGGTGCTGGTTTCGGGGGTGCTGGTGGTGCCGTTGTTGTTGCTGCCACAGCCGGCCAGCGCCAGGGAGAGAACCATGGCGAAGGTCAAAAGCAGAGCGGTCAGTTTGGTGCGTTTCATAGTTGATCCATCCTTCTTTATTGAAAGTTTATGCCTTAGCCGACGACAGCCTTACCCAGGGCCTTGCAGGCTTCGATAGCAGTGTCATCCGGTGCAGCCATGCACATGACGCTTTCACAGACCAGGTTGACCATGGCTTCTTCACAGTCTGCTTCCCAACTGCGCATCCATTCGCCATCGCCCCAGCCATAGGAGCCAAACAGAGCTACGTTCTTGCCGCCCAGGAAACCCTTGGCTTCGTCCCACATGGGCTGGAAATCCATCTCTTCCAGCACTTCCGCGCCCATAGCGGGGCAGCCGAAAGCGACGCCGGTCAGGTCTTCGAACAGGGCAGGAGTGACGTCTGCGGTGGTGTACAGGGCGGCCTCTGCGCCTGCTTCCTGCATCCCAGCCAGAACAGCCTGTGCCATAGCCTCGGTGTTGCCGGTGCCACTCCAATAGATAACTGCGGTCTTCTTCATAATCATTCAAGTCCTTTCTGCATGAAATTTTGATCAAACTGCAACGGCAAGCTCTTCCAAGCTGGAACCAGCCTGCCAAAGTTTACAGTAGATGTCGGTACAACGCTTGAACTGGGCGAACAGCGCCTTGGCCCGATCCACGTCCCCGTAGACCTTCCAGGTGCCAACGCATTTGCTGTTGCTGGCCTTGTTCTCAATGAAACCCTTCACATCCTCCGGCGGATAGCTCAGGAACAGCCCGATCTCATGGGGAAATTCCTTCTCCTCCGCCAGCCGCTGGATCAGCCGCACCACACAGCGCTCACTGTTCAGCGGCGGATAACCTGCCTGCCGCAGCAGCTCCACGGCCATCTGGTCGGTCAGGTCCCGCTCCAGCTCCCGGGGGCGGTATAAGTACAGCAGCGCCCGTTTTTCAGCCAGGCGCAGGGGCAGCAGACACAGCCCTTTGGGCACGAGGATCTGATTGAGTTTGCGGACGTCTTTCATCAACGTCTGTTTGGATTCATAGGGACAGGGGAACAGACTGCCTGTCTTCAAACCAGCCAGGGTGGGGGCACACTGGCGTACGACAATGTCTTCCGACATATTGAATGTCCTCCTTATGCGGTGTGTTTCTCTAAAACCGTCCGAAGCGCGGAGAGGGAACTGGTGTGACAGTGCTCGATGGCGGTGTTCTGACCTTTCAGCTCACACAGGGCGCTCTTGAGCATCTTGTGAGACATGGTACTGGTGAACACGATCATCAGATCGGGACTGCCCAGCTTCTTTTTCAGCCTGCCCCGGGGCTTCGTAAACACTTTCGCTTGACATTGATAGGTTTGACAAAGATCTTGGTACCGGCGTTCCATGCACTCATTTCCGCCTAAAATCACGACGCTCACGGGATGGCTCCTTTCTTGGTTAGTTTATGCTAACTCGACGCTTGAAAAATCAGCGCCGTCTGCGCTCTCGATGGTCATGATTATAAGGGAAATGGGGAGCCTCATCCACTCCAAAATGATGAATGAGGCTCCAAAGGGACAGCGTTCACTCCTCCAGCAGATTGGTCATGCTCCGCAGGCTGATCATCAACGTGGAAGCGTTGTGCAGCAGGGCGGAGGTGGCGGGGGGCAGGATGCCGGCCACGCCGAGACAAATGAGCATGAAGTTAAAGGAGATGATAAATCGATAGTTGTGGTGAATGCGCGCCATCAAGGCGTCACTCAATTTCTTGAGGGTCAGCAGACCATACAGGTTGTCTGCCCCCACGGTGATGTCCGCCACTTCCCGGGCGATGGCAGCACCGTCCCGGATGGCGATGCCCACATCGGCCTCAGACAGGGCAGGGGAGTCGTTCACGCCGTCGCCCAGCATGATGACCTTGCGGCCTGCTGCGTGCTCGGCGCGGATGTAGTTGGCCTTGTCCTCCGGCAGGACCTCGGCGTGGAATTCCGTCAATCCCACCGCTTCGGCCACAGAACGAGCGGTCTTCTCGTTGTCGCCGGTCATCATGACCAGCTTGGAGATGCCCAGATCCCGCAGACCCTGAATGACTTCCGCCGCTTCCGCACGGAGGGGGTCCTCCACGCAGATGACCGCGGACAGGACGCCGGCGATGGCCAGGTACAGGTGAGAGTATTCCGCAGGCAGGGCGTCAAATTTGGCCTGGTCGCCGTCGGGGATCACGCACTGCTCGTCCTCGAAGACGAAGTGGTGACTGCCGATGATGACCTTTTCGCCGTTGACTTTGCTGGAGATGCCGTGTGCCACCAGGTATTCCACCTCAGAGTGGCATTCCTCGTGGCGGAGTGCTCTCCGCTGTGCCTCGGACACCACGGCCTTGGCCATGGAGTGGGGATAGTGTTCCTCCAGGCAGGCGGCCAGACGGAGCATTTCCGCCTCATCCTGCCCGCCGAAGGTGACGATCTTGGCCACCTTGGGGGCGGCGTAGGTCAGAGTGCCGGTCTTGTCGAACAGAATGGTATCCGCCTCGGAGACCGCCTCCATGAACCGTCCGCCCTTCACCAGCAGCTGGTGGGTGCTGGCCTCCTTCATAGCGGAGAGCACCGCAATGGGCATGGACAGCTTCAGCGCACAGGAGAAGTCCACCATCAGCACCGCCAACGCCTTGTTCACATTCCGGGTCAGCAGCCAGATCAGGGCGGTCGCCCCCAGGCTGTAGGGCACCAGACTGTCGGCCAAGTGGGTGGCCTTGCTCTCGGTGGTGGATTTCAGCTTCTCCGACTCCTCGATCATGTGGACGATGCGGTCATACCGGCCGGAGCCTGCCGTCTTCTCCACGCAGATGGTGCAGTCGCCTTCCTCCACCACCGTGCCGGCGTACACGTAGCCGCCGATGGTCTTGCGCACGGCCAAAGGCTCGCCGGTGATGGAAGCCTGGTTGACCATGGCCTCGCCAGCGACCACCTTGCCGTCCAGCGGGATCATGCTGCCGGTGCGGACGATGATCCGGTCGCCAGCCTCTACCTCGGACAGGGACACCTGCACCGAGCCGCCTTCCGTCTCCAGCCACACCTGATCCACGTTCAGGGACATGGTGCGAGCCAGATCGGCCACGGACTTCTTGTGGGTCCACTCGTCCAGGGTCTCGCCGATGCTCAGCAGGAACATGATAGACCCAGCGGTCTTGAAGTCCCGACGGAGCAGGGAGACGGTGATGGCGGTGGCGTCCAGGACGGGCACTTGGATGTGACCCTTCCGCAGACAACTCAGCCCAGCCCACAGGTAACGCACCGACCGGAACAGGGTCAGCGCGGTGCGGATGGGCAGGGGGATGATGGTGCGGTTGATGACTCGGCGGCACAGGGTGAAGAACAGCTTGTCCTGATACTCCCGGTTCAGCGCCCGCCCGCTGTGCTCCGGCGCCAGCGCCTGGGCACGCTCGTAACGGAACGTGGCCAGGGCGGTGAGGACCGCGTCCCGCTGGCCGTGATAGAAGATCACGGCGTCGCAGGTGCGGTCATAGACTTTGGCGTCGGTGACACAGGGTAATTGTAATAGGTATGCTTCTAAAATATCCGCTTGCTCCAGCGTCATCCGTCCCTGGGGGATGTGGATGCGCAGCCGGCCTTTGGATTCATGCAAAATCTTGCATTTCATGCCAGATCCGCCACCTCTTCGCTGGCTTCGGCAGGTTCTGTTTCGGCTTCCACGGGAGCGTCATCAATGACGACTTCCTTGGCAGCAGCCCGCTTCTCGTTGATCTCCTTGGCGTCAGCCAGAATATCATCGGTGTTTTCCTTCAGGGTGGTCGCCACAGTCATCACGCACTCCTTGGCGCGCAGCACAGCAGCGGTGGTCTGGGTGTAGAGCTTCTTTGCGTCGTCACTGGACAGCACCTTGATACCAGCGGAACCGAAAAGAGCGCCGCCTACAAACAGTCCTAACTTTTTCAAATCCATCATAGTTGAGATACCTCCATTTTTTATTTCTTCTATTTTTATCATCAACCACCGGATGGCGGAAGATTTTCGACCTGGGATGACAACGGTGCACAGCTGTCCTGCTCCACGCCGCTGCGGTACTCGTTGGGGGAGACCCCGATGATGTCCCGAAATGCCTTGGCAAATTTACTGGCATTATCGTAGCCGAATTGTCCGGCGATGTCAAGAACCGTTCTGTCAGAATTTCGCAGCAAATCGGCCGCACTATGCATTTTTTGAGCACGTAAGAAGGCAGAAGGGGACATTCCGTAGACTCCACGGAAGCTGCTCTTGATGAGGGTGGCCGAGGCGTTGAACTGGCCGGACAGCTCCTGAATGGTGATCTTGCTGTCCATGTGATCGGTCAGGTATTGACAGACCTCCTTGGCCAACGTCACCTGGGAGTTGGTAAAACACCGCTGCTCCAGCTCCACCGGCGGTACCGGCAGCACACTGAGAAAGAGCAGCAGCTCCAGCACCTTCACCTTAAAATACCCCTTCCGGATGCCCTCCGGCACGGCGTACAGCTCAGAGAATACGTGCTTGACCCGAGGGGAGGAACGAGCTACGAAACAGCGCCTGCCCTGGCAGAACCGGTCGGCAATGGTGCTGGGCTGGACGTTCACATCCTCCAGCATACAGGACAGACAGTGGGGGGCGCAGTTGGGGTCGATGAGGAGGGTGACCCCGTGATAGTGGCCGGTGGGGAAGGAGGAGCAGTGGGGGGCGGTGTCCTTCCGGCTGATGGACAGGTCGCCAGGAGTCAGATAGGAAAAGCTGTCCTGGTACTGGCACTCCATCCGCCCCTCTTGACAGTGGTTGATCTCGATCAAGTCGCCCACCGGCGCACGATTCAAATGGTAATCTGCGTCGTGGACGTCATTGTAGATCAGATCCATTCCCGGAAAGACCCCATACCGAGTCATCCGCGCCCGACCGTCTGCACCGCCCAGCTGATACACCGTCTGGGTGGCGTCCTGGCACAAGATGCGGGCGTCTGACCCGAATAATCCTTGCTCGGCTTCGCTCAGCTTCACTGCATCAGCCCTTGCGGAAGCCAAACAGCCCCTTCTTCTTGTAGGGGTGGCTGGTCACAGCGGTCACATCATAGCCGGTGTCCGCCAGAGCATCCCGTACTGCCTGTTCTTCCACCGGCTGTTCAGTCAGGATGACGGTCTCGCCCTTCTTGTGAGAAGAGGTCACCTTCTTGACCGGGAACGCCTTGCGAATGGCGTCGTTCACATGGGACTCACACATCCCGCACATCATGCCGTCTACGGTTACGATGGTTTCAAACATCACAGTTCACTCCTTACTATATATAATGTAATAATACCTATGAATGGCATCCATTTGGTTAGTTATCTCTAACCGACTCTTAGTTTAGCACCTATCCCATGATTGTCAATAGGGTAAATCGTCCAAATACGAAGGTTCTCGATTGGGAAAAGAGCGAATATTCCGGCCGGAAAAGTCCTTTTCAAAAAAACTCGAAAAAAGTCAAAAAAGTGCTTGACATTTTGCGACGGATTTAGTATAC
>CAKTQP010000040.1 GCA_934597165.1 uncultured Oscillospiraceae bacterium | reverse complement strand
CGCACCCACCCCCAAGCCCGTTTTTCAGATAGGAGTGCAAAGGCAATGAAATACATCCCCAATACCCCGGAGGGCACCCGGGACCGCCTGTTCGGCGAGTGCATGGAGCGGCGCAGCGTCCAGAGCCAGCTCACCCGCGTGTTCCGCCAGCGGGGTTATACGGAAATCATGACGCCGGAGATGGAATACTATGACGTGTTCACCCTGGCGGGCAACAATATTCCCCAGGAAAACCTCACCAAGGTCATCGACCGCAGCGGCAAAATTTGCGTCATGCGGCCGGATATGACCACCCCTATCGCCCGCGTGGCCGGCACCAAGCTCAAGGACATGGTCCTGCCCCGGCGGTTCTTCTATAACGGCACCGTCTACCGCTCCAACACCGGCAACAAGGGCAATAGCAGCGAGATCCCCCAGTGCGGCATCGAGCTCATCGGCGCAGGCGGCATCAAAGCCGACCTGGAGGTCATCGCCGCCGCAGTGGAGTCTATGAAAGCCTGCGGTCTGGAGAAATTCCACGTGGAATTGGGACATGCCGGTATCTTCCGCCTGTTCGCCGACCGGCTGGACATGGACGAGGAGGAGACGGAGAAGATGCGCTCCCTCATCGAGGGCAAGAGCTATGCAGCCCTGAACGATTTCCTCATTCCTTACGAAAAGCAAGAGGGCTGCGCCGCCATCAAGCGCCTGGCCTTCCTGTTCGGCGGCGTGGAAGTGCTGGACGAGGCGGAAGCCCTCCAGGGCGGCCCCACCGAGGTCACCGCCTACTTGCGTACCTTATATGATACCCTGTGCGCCGCCGGCTTCGGCGACCACGTGAAGTTCGACCTGGGCATGGTGCACCAGCTGGACTACTACACCGGCGTCATCTTCCGGGGCTACGCCGAGGGTGCTGGCGTGGCCGTCCTCTCCGGCGGCCGCTATGACAACCTGGCCACCTGCTTCGGCCGTCCCGCCAAAGCCACCGGGTTCGCCGTGGACGTGGACGCTCTGGCCTCCTGCCTGCCTAAGGCGGAGCTGCCCCAGGTGGAGAAGGTCATCCACTTCGAGCCGGAGCTGCTGGGCTGGGCCCTGTCCATCGTGGATCACACCCCGGAGGGCACCTGTCAGCTCTCCCCCTGCCTGAAGCTGGAGAGCACCATGCAGATGGCACGGGAGCACGGCGTCAAGACCGTCATCGTATTGGACGACAAAGGACAGCGGGAGGTATCGGTATGAGTAACAGATTGCGCATCGCCCTGACCAAGGGCAGATTACAGGACAACAGCGTGGCACTCTTTGAGCGGGCGGGACTGGATTGCTCCCCCATCAAAGACCCCGGCCGCCGCCTGGTCCACTCCATCCCCAACTACCCCCTGGACGCCGTCCTGTCCAAAGCCCCCGACGTCATCACCTACGTGGAGCATGGCATCTGCGACCTGGGCATCGTGGGCAAGGACACCATCATGGAGCAGGGGGGCAGCTTCTTTGAAGTGCTGGACTTGGGCTTCGGCAAGTGCCGCTTTGCCCTGGCGGTGAAAGAGGGCAGCGATTTTTATGGCACCTACAAGACCCGCACCATCGCCTCCAAATACCCGGCGGTGACCAAGGCGTTTTTCGCCGCCAAGGGCATGGACGTGGACGTCATCAAGATCGAAGGCAGCGTGGAGCTGGCGCCCATTTTGGGGCTGGCCGACGCCATCGTGGACATCGTGGAGACCGGTGCGACCTTAAAAGCCAACGGCCTGGTGCCCATCGAGACGGTGGCGCCCATCAGCGCCCGGCTCATCGTGAACACGGCCAGCATGAAGCTGTACAAAAACGAGATTTTGGACTTTATCGGAAAGTGCGAACAGTATATTGAGGGATAACACATGATTCAGATCATCAAAGCAGACGGCGCGGCAGAGCTGGCGCTGATCGATAATTTGCGTACCCGTGCGGCGGAGATCGGAGAAGAGATCAACCGCACCGCCGCCCAAATGATGGCGGACGTGAAGGCGCGGGGCTATGAGGCCGTCCGGGAGTACAGCGTGAAGCTGGACGGGGCAGAGCCCAAGGAGTTCACCAAGGAAGAGCTGCAGGCGGCCTATGACGCCTGTGACCCCAAGCTGATTTCCGCCATGGAGCACGCAGCCCAGAACATCCGGGACTACAACGAGCACCTGCTGTGCAAGACGGTGGAGTGGACCAACCCGGACGGCGGTAAGGTAGGACGCATCGTCCGCGGCCTGACCCGGGTGGGCGTCTACGTCCCCGGCGGCACCGCCGCCTATCCCTCCAGCGTCCTCATGAACGCCGTCCCCGCCAAGGTGGCCGGGGTCAAGGAGATCGTCATGGTGACGCCTCCCACGGAGAACTTGAACCAGGCGGTGCTGGCTGCGGCCAAGATCGCCGGGGTCGATCGGGTCATCGGCGTGGGCGGTGTCCAGGCGGTGGCGGCGCTGATGTACGGCGCTGGATTCATCCCGCGAGTGGACAAGCTGGTGGGGCCGGGCAGCGCCTACGTGGCAGCGGCCAAGCGGATGGCCTACGGCACTGTGGACATCGACATGGTGGCAGGCCCGTCGGAAATCCTCATCGTGGCGGACGACACCGCCAACCCCAAGTTCGTGGCCGCCGACCTGATGAGCCAGGCGGAGCACGACAAGCTGGCGTCTCCCATGCTGCTCACCACCAGCCAGGCGCTGGCGGAGGCGGTGGACAAGGAAATCATCCGCCAGATGTCCTACCTGGAGCGCAGCGAGATCATGGAGCAGTCCTTTGCCAACTTCGGTGCCGCCATCGTCTGCGACACCTTGGAGCGCTGTGCGGAACTGGCCGACCTGATCGCACCGGAGCATTTGGAAATCTGCACCGCCCAGCCCCGTGCCCTCCTGCCCTACATCCACAACGCAGGCGCCATCTTCCTGGGTCACTGGGCGCCGGAGCCTCTGGGCGATTACTTTGCCGGTCCCGCCCACGTCCTGCCCACCTCGGGCACGGCGCGGTTCTTCTCGCCCCTGTCCGTGGACAGCTTTTTGAAGATGACCAGCATCATGGAGTTCGACCAGGACACCCTGGGCAGCATCCACAAAAACATCGAGGTGTTTGCGGAGACGGAGCATCTGACCGCTCACGCCAATGCCATCAAAGTACGATTTGAGTAACCGGGAGGGATGACCATGGCACGGATTGGAACCGTCATGCGAGACACCAAAGAGACCCAGATTGGCGTCACCGTGAACCTGGACGGCGGCGACGTGAACGTGAAGACCGGCATCGGCTTCTTCGACCATATGCTCACCGCCTTCGGGTTCTATGCGAAAATTGGCCTCACCGTTCAGGCCACCGGCGACATCTATGTGGACGGTCACCACACGGTGGAGGACGTGGGCATCTGCCTGGGTCTGGCGCTGAAAAAGGCACTGGGCGACCGGGCGGGCATCCGGCGGTTTGGCAGCTGCTACGTGCCCATGGACGAGGCGTTGACCTTCACGGCGCTGGATTTCTCCAACCGCCCCTATCTGGTCTTTGACGCCCCCATGCCCCAGGAGCGCATCGGCGAGTACGACAGCTGCCTGACGGTGGAGTTCATGCGTGCCCTGGCCATGAACGCCGGTATCACCCTCCACCAGAAGTGTTTCTATGGAGCCAACGCCCACCACATCACCGAGGGCCTGTTCAAGAGCTTGGGCATGGCGGTGCGGGACGCCGTGAAGATGGAAGGCAGCGGCGTGGTGTCCACAAAGGGAGTGTTGTAAATGGGCTATATCGCAGTGATCGACTACGGCGTGGGCAACCTGATGAGTGTCACCAACGCCTTGCAGTATATCGGTCGGGAGAGCAAGATCACCGACCAAGCGTCCGACCTGGAACGAGCGGACGGCATCATCCTACCCGGCGTAGGGGCGTTCCCCGACGCGGCGGAGAAATTGCAGCAGACCGGCCTGGTGTCCACCCTGAAAGAGCAGGCCGCCAGGAAGCCCATGCTGGGCATCTGCCTGGGGATGCAGCTGTTGTTCGACTGGAGCAGCGAAGTGCGCAAGACCGACGGTCTGGGCTTCGTCCCCGGACAGGTGGAGCTGATCGAGACCAATCTCAAGCTGCCCCACATCGGCTGGAACAGCTTAAAATTCCCCAACCCGTCCCCGCTGTTCGCCGGGCTGGACGAGGGGTGCTACGTGTACTTCGTCCACAGCTTCTGCGGCAGCGCCGCACGGCGGGAGAACGTCATCGCCACCACCGATTACGGTGGGGAAGTGCTGGCCGCCGTCCAGAGCGGCAACGTGTTCGGCACCCAGTTCCATCCGGAAAAATCCGGTGACGTGGGGATGCAGATTTTGAAGAACTTTGGAGGACTGACCAAATGATCCTGGAACCTGCCATTGATTTGAAAGACGGAAAAGTCGTACGCCTGAAAAAGGGCGATTTTGATACCGTCCACCAGGTGGCCGATGACCCGGTCGCGGTGGCGCAGGAGTTCGCCGCCGCCGGCGCCAAGGTCATCCACATGGTGGACTTGGACGGGGCTAAGAGCGGCAGCCGGGTGAACGCCGCCATCGTGAAGGAGGTCGCCGAAAAATCCGGCATGAAGATCGAGATGGGCGGCGGCATCCGGAACATGGAGGACTTGAAAGCGGTGGACGCTATGGGCGTCTGGCGCATGGTCATCGGCTCCGCGGCAGTCACCGACCCGGACTTTGTGCAGGAAGCCGTCCGGGTCTACGGCGACCGAATCGCCGTGGGCTGCGACGCCCTGAACGGGGAAGTGAAGACCGCCGGTTGGGTGGAAGGCAGCGGCCTGGACTATGTGGACTTCGCCAAGCAGATGGAGTCCATCGGCGTCAAGACCCTCATCTTCACCGACATCGCCACCGATGGGATGCTCTCCGGCCCCTCCTTCGCCTCTCTGGAACGGCTGAAAAAAGCGGTCTCCTGCCAGATCGTGGCCTCCGGCGGCGTGTCCAATAACGAGGACATCCGGAAGCTGAAGGACATGGGCTTGTACGGTGCCATCATCGGCAAAGCCTACTACGCCGGCACCATCGACCTGGCTCAGGCGGTGGCGGACGGCGGCAGCCAGGACAACCCGTAAGGAGGGACGACTATGTTAGCCAAACGCATTATCCCTTGCCTGGACGTCCGGGATGGACGGGTGGTCAAGGGCGTGAACTTTGTCAACATCCGCGACGCCGGTGACCCGGTGGAGCTGGCCACCTACTACTCCCAGCAGGGCGCGGACGAGATCGTTTTCCTGGACATCACCGCCACCTACGAAGCCCGCAAGACCGTGGCCGACGTGGTGCGCAAGACCGTCCAGCAGGTGTTCGTGCCTGTCACCGTGGGCGGCGGCATCCGCACCCTGGAGGACTTTCAGGAGCTGCTGCGGGCGGGCGCCGATAAGATCAGCGTCAACTCGGCGGCGGTGAAGGACCCCGCCCTCATCTCCCGGGCGGCGGAGCGGTTCGGCAGCCAGTGCGTGGTGCTGGCCATCGACGCCAGACGCCGGGAGGACGGCAGCTATGAAGTGGTGGTGGCCGGTGGCCGGACGCCCACCGGATTGGACGCCATCGAGTGGGCAAAGAAGGGGGAAGCTCTCGGCGCAGGGGAAATCCTGCTGACCTCCATGGACGCCGACGGCACCAAGAAGGGCTTCGACCTGGAGATGACCCGCGCCGTCACCAACGCCGTCCACATCCCGGTCATCGCCTCCGGCGGCTGCGGTGCGTTGGAGCACTTTGCGGACGTGTTCACCCAGGCGGACGCCGACGCCGCCCTGGCAGCGTCCCTGTTCCACTTCGGGGAGCTGACTGTGCCTCAGGTGAAGGACTATTTGAAAACCCAAGACATTCCGGTACGATGAGGGGGTCATGAGAATGGAAACCAAAGATTTATTCGCCAAATCCGACCTGATCCCGGTCATCATCCAGGATCGGGAGACCAAGGACATCCTGATGCTGGGCTACACCAACGAGGAAGCCTATCAGAAGACCTTAGAGACCCACACCGCCTGGTTCTGGAGCCGGAGCCGTCAGAAGCTGTGGAACAAGGGGGAGACCAGCGGCCATTTTCTCTACGTGAAGAAGATGGTGACCGACTGTGACACCGACACCTTGCTTTATATTTGCGACCCGGTAGGCCCCACCTGCCACACCGGCCGCCGGAGCTGCTTCTTCAACGGCATCTGGACGGAGGCGCAGATTCAGAACGCCCTCCAGGAGCAGTACGAAGTGGTGGTGGATCGCAAGATACACGACGGCGGGGAGAAATCCTACACCAACTACCTGTATCGGGAAGGTCTGGATAAGATTTTGAAGAAGTGCGGGGAAGAGTGCTTCGAGGCGGTCATCGCCGCCAAGAACGAGGACACTCCGGAGACCCTGGGCGAGCTGTGCGACGTGTTCTACCACACCGCCGTTCTGCTGGGGAGCGAGGACGTGCCCCTGGATGCGGTGCTGGCGGAGGTGAACACCCGATGCCAGCAGGAAGGCCAGCCCATCGACGCCCTGTTTGACGTCATCCGGGCGCGGCAGCACAGTGAGGATGAAAATTCTTATACCGCCTACCTGTTCCGGGAGGGCTTGGATAAGATTCTCAAAAAGGTGGGCGAGGCGTGCAGCCTGATGCTCATCGCCGCCAAGTCTGGTGACAAGGTCGGCATCGCCAAAGAGATGGGCGATCTGTACTATCACCTGATGGTCATGATGGTCTGCAAGGGCATCCAGCCCCAGTGGCTGGGGGACGCCCTGGACAAGCGGAATGGCAAGACCGGGAACCTGAAGCAGTTCCATACGACAGATCTGAATAGCTGAAAGAAGGACACCCTGCTTTGCGTGTGATACGTGCGGCAGGGTGTTTTCCGGTTAAATATGTAGGAAATATTATTACAGCACGGGTAGTAATAATAGAACAATACTATATTGAAAAAAGATGAAACCACGAAAAATAGAAAAATAAGCAGAAATGCAATCCCAATCAAAGAAAAATGGATGATTCTTTGCAAATATCCGATTTTTTGAAACTTAGTAGGGCACTAGGCGTTTAGTACAAAAATGTTCTCAGGTTGACATGGGCTGTCAAGTGTGATTGATTACAGGTGTAAACAGTGCATTTGCGAAAATCTATACATTTTAAGTTGCCCGGATGAAGAAACTTGCGGCATGAAAATTGGATTTCAAAAATAGGATGTCGTATGATGATTGATTGAGGGCAGGAAAGACCGAAGGTCTTAACTGCTCCATTTTTTGCATAGCCCGGTAGGAGGGGACATAGTATGTCGGAGAGAGAATTGCGGAAATTGAACCGCCAGGAGCTGTTGGAAATGCTGCTGGCGCAGAGCAAAAAGGTGGAGGAGCTGGAGGCAGCGTTGGCTCAGGCGCAGGCGAAATTGGAGGAGCGCACCATCGTCCTAGACGAGGCCGGTTCCATTGCCGAGGCTTCTTTGCGCCTGAACCAGGTATTTGAGGCAGCCCAGCGGGCAAGTCAGCAGTACAGCGACAGCGTCCGCGCCATGAGCGAGCGGCAGAAGGCCGTGTGCGCGAAGATGGAGGCGGAGAGCCAGGCGAAAGCCAAGGAGATCGTAGCGGCAGCGGAAAAAGAGCGAGCTGATATGATGCAGATGGCCAAGACCACGGCGGAAGGGATGCTCCAGAAGGCAAAAACGGAATCTCAGCGCTATTGGGACGAGGTGTCCAGCAAGCTGGAAACATTCTACCAGCAGTACACGGGTCTGCGGGAGTTGATGACCATGGATATTCCGGCGAAGAAGCAGGATGAGGACGCATGAAGCAGAAAGAGGATAGAACATTGGAGCTGCCCACCACCGGAGAGGTGGAGGAAGAGCTAAACCGGGTGCGGTACCGGCGGCGGTACCAGTCGGTGCTGCGCAGCACCATCTATACCCTCATCACCGTGGCAGCCTGCGCGGTGTTGGTGGCCACCCTGTGGCTGCCGGTGCTGCAAATTTACGGGACCTCCATGACGCCGACCCTGGTGGATGGAGAGATCCTGTTCACGGTCAAGACCTCGGACTTTGCACCGGGGGACATCATCGCGTTTTATTACAACAACAAGATCTTGGTCAAACGTGTCATCGCCCGCTCCGGCGAATGGGTGAACATCGACGAGGACGGCAACGTCTACATCGACAATCAGCTGCTGGAGGAGCCGTACCTGACGGAAAAGGCCTTTGGGGACTGCAATCTACAGCTGCCCTACCAGGTGCCGGACGGCAAGGTGTTCGTGATGGGCGATCATCGCTCCACGTCGGTGGATTCCCGGAACACCGCGGTGGGGTGCGTGGCACAGGAGGAGATCGTGGGAAAGATCGTCTTCCGGATCTGGCCGCTCTACCGGCTGGGAACGGTGACATAGAGGACGATTGGAAAGGGGGGAACAGAGTATGGCACGAGAACAGTTGCCCCAGGCGGAGCGGTACACAGAGCGGCACAGCCGACGGAAGCGTTGGCAGAAGCTGGTCGGTGGGCTGGCCTGCGTGGTGGTGTTCTGCACAGTGTATCTGCTGATCTTGCCGGCGCTCACAGCGGAGCAGGATACATATTGTGGGATAGAAGCCCACACCCATAGCGCAGAGTGCTATGAAAAGCAGCTGATCTGTGGCAAGACGCAGGAGACAGAGGAGAACGATCCTGCGGACGCTGGCCACACCCATGGGGCGGATTGCTACACAGAAGAACAGCATCTGATCTGTGGGCAAGAGGAGTCAGAGGAACACAGCCATACCGCGGAATGTTACGAGACGGAGCGGGTGTTGACCTGCACCGAACCGGAGCAGGCGAAGACGCCCAAGAAGCACACCCATACGGACGCCTGCTATGAAGAAAAATTGGTGTGCGGAAAAGAGGAGCATCAGCACAGCCTCCCTTGCTTCTCCAACCCGAAAGCGGACGTGGAGAGCAAGCAGGTGTGGGAACGCACCATGAACAAGGTGGAGCTGACCGGCGTGTGGGCGGATGACGTCATCGCCATCGCAGAGAGCCAGTTGGGCTACCAGGAGAGCGAAAAGAACTACCAGGAACAGGCCGACGGGAAGACCCTCCAGGGCTATACCCGCTACGGCGATTGGTACGGCGACCCCTATGGGGATTGGTGCGCCATGTTCGTCTCCTTCTGCCTGAACTACGCCAAGATACCCAAGACCGCCCTGCCCTACGAGGCGTCCTGCCCCCAGTGGGTCAAAACCCTGGCCAGTGCCGATTGGAAGCTGTACCAGTCCGCCCAGGACGGACAGCCGGCCAAAGGGGATCTGATCTTCTTCGACAGCGACGGCGACCGGATAGCGGATCACGTGGGTCTGGTGGCGGAGCTGGACGAGAAGACCGAAACGCTCCAGGTCATCGAAGGCAACAGCAAGGACCAGGTGCGCAAGAACCGTTACGCGCTGGACGATAAGAGCATCTTGGGGGTCGGGAAGCTGCCCGAAAATCCCAAGTATACTGACCCGAAGCAGGAGGACACGGAACCGGATCAGACGCCGGAGAAAACCGAACCGACCGACGGCAAGGAGGCAACGGCAGAGGACACCACCCCGGCCGGGCAAACGCCCCTGACCGAGGACAGCGCCTATGTGGATTCCCTGTCCATGGGCGAAACGACGGTGCAGTCTGAGCGGGACACGGCCAACGATACGCCGGAGACCGTGCGGAATCCGGATTCCGTAGTGTATCCCTTCACAGCCAAGCTCCAAACCTACGAGGAAGGGGCAGCCTTTGACGCCGGACGGCTCAAGATCGAGGCAGTGCTCCCGGCCAAGGCGGAGACGGCCACCTTTGATCTGGACGCCATGCCGTGGCTGGAGCAGAGCGGCAAGTACGCCCCGAAGGTGGAGACGGAGACCAGAAAATGGGATTCAGATACCACCACTTGCCAGGTGCTCACCGGCTATGCCCTGCTCCGCGGCGAGCAGGAGGGCAACGCCATCCCAGGCACCTTCCAAGGACAGATCGTCGTCAAGCTCACCGGCGCGGAACCGGGGGATACCATCTCCCTCCAGGTGAGCGCAGCCACCGAGTTCAACCGCTGGGCGGGCACCTGCGCCACCCATGACATGGAGGAAAAACGCACCGTGGCCGCCAAAGACCTGACGGTGGTGGCGTCCCTCAGTGCGGAGGAGCAGCAGGCCGTCTATGACAAGTTCCTGAAGGAAGTGGAGGCGCTGGAAGCCAAAAAGACGTGGGACGAGGAGACTCGTACCGCGGCAGAGGACTTACTCTCCCGGTTGGAGGAGGCGCGGCGGCTGGAGCAGCTGACCCAGGAAGCTTACGATGAGCTGTATGCCCGCGTCGCTGCGCTGCTGGAGGAGAAGTCGCCCCTCGTCGGCGAGTCTTGCGATGACGACACCAATTGGAAACGCCTCCGGGACAGCGGCTGGTTTGAGGAATACAGCGATTCCGCCATCAGCACTCAAGACATGGCGCCCCGAAAAGCGGTCATGGCCGCGACGCAGGACGCGACGACGGGTGAAGATGCAGCACCGTCTAGCCAGCAGATCAATGAGAAAGGCGGCCCAAATACAAACGCGGATGACGGTGTATCTGTCAGCAAGACCATTGCGGGCACGGACATCGAAAACGTCTTTGACATCACCTTGAAGGTGCAGACGCCGGAAAAGATCGTCGAGAGCATCAACGAGCCGGATATGGCGGTGGTCATCGTGATGGATATTTCTAATACGATGAAAAAAGCGTTTGGCAATTCTACGCGATATAAGGCCGCAATGGATTCTGCGGAGCAGTTCCTGGATAAGTTTGTAAAAAGTAGCAGCTTAGGTGTTAGCAAAATCGGATATGTTGCGTTTAATACCGATGCACATAAGATTTTTGGATTACAGTCTTGTACAAATGAAACGCAGGCAAAAAAACTTAAAAATACAATGCGTACCGAGACAGAGAAAATCATTAACGCAACTGGATATGGGGATGCGCACAGGCGTTTCACAAATATTGAAGCTGGTCTTGCCATGGGGCAAGATATGTTGAAGAAAGAAGATAATAAACATAAGTTTATTATCTTCTTGAGCGATGGATTTCCAACTACCTATATGAGCGATACAACAAACTATTTAGGATACGATCCATATGATACAACAGGTCGCTTTTATGACCATGTGTTAAATAAACCTTGTAGCAATGGCACCAGCTATTCTGATGAGGCCGCTATCAGAGCTAAAAAAATGGCAATGAAAATAAAAGCGGAAAACACTACTATTTTCTCGATCGGTGTAGATATTGGCGGTCAGACGATTCAACAATACATTACACAAAGTGAGAAGGAAAAGGGGTTTTCTGTTGTTGCCGCACCGGGACAAATTATGAAATCGGTGATGCCACAAGTACAGAAGCATATAAAAGTTGGCTCAGAGACAAGATTGGTTCCGGACACTATTACGACAGTACAAACACGACTGGCTTAAAAAACGCATACGATCAAATTTTTACTGAAATCAAGAGCACCATCGCAACTGCCTCCCAAGCCGACTGGGTCGCCTCCGACCCCATCCCAACGGTGGGCGAGAACATTGACGCAGTGGAATTCATCGGGCTGTATGACAAGACACCTAAGTTGGCCGGCGACAGCTTGAAGGGTGCAAAAGGCGAGGGTACCGAAAACACCGCAACCTTTGCCCCATCAAAGTACGCCATCAGTTGGGACTTGAAAAACTCCGGGTACCAAAAGACAACGGATGGGAATACCACCACGTATACCTACCAGTTGACCTATCGAGTGCGACTAAAAAATGAGAAATCTGGCTTTGAAGAAGGTAAGATTTATCAGACCAATGACAGGACCACCCTCCAATACCGTGTGGTAGAGACAAAGGACGGCACCGTGACCATTTCGGAACCGAAAACCATCGACTTCCCCATCCCGTCTGTCCACGGTTACCTAGGTGAATTGAAGTTCACGAAAAAGGACAACCGAGGCAAGGCGCTCTCCGGAGCGGAGTTTACGCTGACGCATGATGCGAATTGCAGTGTGTGCCGTGGTGATGGAACGGCGGTAAAGGAAGTGACTGCACAAATTGCAATTTCGGACGAAAACGGCAACGTATCCTTCACAAACATCCCGTCCGGCCATATCTATACGCTAGAGGAGACGAAAGTCCCAGCTGGTTATAGTAAGACCGGCGAGACCTATCAGGTTCAAGTTGCCTATAATGTGGTGACTGTGACTGTGAGCAAAAATGGGAAGACGCAAGACTGGACTGGTGTCATTGAAAACTACACTGGCTACGAACTCCCCAACACCGGCGGAGCCGGAACGAAAACATATACCGCAGGAGGCCTGCTGCTGATGATGGCGGCGGGGGGATACCTGTTGTATAGAGTGAGAACGCGCGGAAGGGAGGAATGAGGTATCTCTTTGACGCGAGGAACCCAATGGAAAACGAACATGATAGAAAGGAAGACGAACATGAAATACAGGAAAAATTGACCAGCATCCTGTTGGCGCTGCTCATGACGCTGGGGTTGAGTGTCACAGCGTTTGCGGCTGGTGAAACGGGGAGCATTACTATCGAAAATGCTGTTGTAGGCCAGACATATACGATTTATCAGATTCTTGAGCTGGAGAGCTATAATAAGGATACAGGCGCTTATTCCTACAAGGCTACTGCTGATTGGGAAGCTTTTATCAAAAGCGATGGCATCAAGGACGTTTATGTAGAAGTAAATGACGAGGGCTATGTTACCTGGAAAGGCGCAACCACGGATGATAGAATTCAGGCGTTTGCTAAGTTAGCGCAGGCAGAAGCAACTAAAGCCGGTTCTACCATTACTGCTACCAAAAGTATGACAGCAACCGACACTACTGTTAAATTCGATAATTTCGAACTTGGTTGGTATCTGGTAGACTCCACACTGGGTACGCTGTGTTCTTTGGACACCACCAATCCTGACGTTACCATGGAAGAAAAGAATGAAGTCCCTGAAAATAAGAAGGAAGTACAAGAAGATTCAAACAATAAGTATGGCGAAACGAACGATGCTGACATTGGCCAGACTGTGAACTTCAAGAGCACCATTAAGCTGCCCAAGGGTTCTGAAAATGTTGTTTTCCACGATACCATGAGCGCAGGTCTGACTCTGACCAATAATTCTATTAAAGTTTATACTGATGCAGATTTGAAAACAGAACTTGCTACTAGCAACTATGTTGTTAAAACTCCTGGATTGGAAACGAATTGCACTTTTGAGATTTCCTTTACTAAGGATTATTTGGACAGTCTGGCTGCCGATACTATGCTGTACGTAGGCTACGCTGCCGTTCTGAACGAAAAAGCTGTTGTCGGCGAGCCGGGCAATCCCAATACAAGCAAGCTGGAATATGATGATAAGAGCAATACCAAGTATACTCCGGACAGCCAGACTAAGACTTACACCTGGGATGTTGACGTGTTCAAATACACCAAGGATGGTGACAAAGAGAAACCTCTGCCTGGCGCAAAGTTTACTCTGAGCAAAGATGTTAGTGGTCAGCCTCGTATTGCGTTGATTTCTGAAAGCAACAATGTATATCGTGTCGCTAAAGCTGGTGAAACAAACACGATTACTGAAATTACCACAGATGTGACTGGTGAATTCACCATTAAGGGTCTGGATAGCGATACTTATTACCTGACCGAAACTCAGAACCCCGCTGGCTACAATAAGCTGAAGGATCCCATTACGATTGTAATTGACGAGGACGGCAAAGTGTATGTGGATGGCGCAGAGAATGCTGTAGCGACCGTCGAAGTCGAAAACAAAACCGGCACCGAACTCCCCTCCACCGGTGGCATCGGCACGACCATCTTCTACGTGGTCGGCGCGATCCTGGTCGTGGGCGCTGGCGTTCTGCTGGTGGTCAAGAAGCGCATGAAGGACGAGGCATAAGGCTGCGTCTGTGCGTGGATGATACCGTTACCTAATTGAGAAACTTGTTGTGACCGGGGAGGCACCCGCCTCCCCGGCTCGCAGCAGGGAGGAGAACCCTGGATGAAGAAACGGTCGAGCAATTTCATAACCATCCTCTTGGTCGTGCTCTTTCTTGTAGGGCTCTCCTTGCTGCTGTATCCCACCCTCAGCGACTATTGGAACTCCTTCCATCAGACCCAGGCCATTGCCGATTACACCCAAGCAGTGGCCGATCTGGACGACAAGACCTATGAAACGCTCTGGGCACAGGCGCAGGCGTACAACAAAAAGCTGGCCAAGCAAGGCACCGGCTACGCGCTGACCGAGGCGCAGAAGGCGGAGTACGAGAAAATGTTGGATGTGTCCGGCCTGGGCGTGATGGGCTACGTGGAAATTCCGTCCATCAAATGCTCTCTGCCCATCTACCACGGCACCGAGGAATCCGCCCTCCAGATCGCCGTAGGGCACATCGAGTGGTCCAGCCTCCCCGCGGGCGGCAAGAGCACCCACTGTGTCCTCTCCGGCCACCGGGGGCTTCCCAGCGCCAAGCTCTTCACCAACCTGGATCAGCTCAAGGAGGGGGACACGTTCCTGCTCCGGGTGCTGGACGAGACGCTGACCTATAAGGTGGATCAGATCCGCATCGTCCTCCCCAACGAGATGGAGGATTTGCAGATCATCCCAGGCAAGGATCTCTGTACCCTGGTCACTTGTACCCCCTATGGCATCAACACCCACCGCCTGTTGGTGCGCGGCCATCGCATCAAGAACCAGGCGGACGCCCAGTCTGTTCGCGTGACAGCGGACGCCATGCAGATCGAGCCGCTGTTGGTGGCGCCCATCGTGGCCATCGTCCTGCTGCTCATTCTGCTGTTGGCCTTGCTGCTGCCCAAGCGGCGGAAGCGGAAGAAACATACCGAACCCCCCGGAGGTGAACACGGATGAAAAAGATAAATCGGTTTCCCAGCCTGTTGCTCAGCCTCATCACAGTGCTGCTGCTCCTGCCCGTCAGTGTCCTTGCGGCGGGGAAGATCGACTTGACCCAGCCTGTCAGCCTGACCCTGTCCTACCAGGATGGTGGGACGCCCCTGACCGGCGCGGACTTTTCGGCCTACCTGGTGGCCACCGTGGATGAATCTGGTCAGTTGACCACCACGAAACCCTTCCAGTCCTTCCGGGTGGATATGACCGGCAAGCAGGACGACACTTGGCGACAGCTGGCCTCCACCCTGGAAGGCTACGTCCTGCGGGATAGCGTCCAGCCAACCGCTCAGGGCAGTACCGATGGACAGGGACAACTCACCCTGCCCACCGGCGGGAAGAAGTTGACGCCGGGGCTGTACCTCATTTTGGGCAGTCGCCACACCCAGAACGGCTCCTATTATGACCCGTCTCCCTTCTTTGTCCTCCTCCCCACGGCGGATCGGGAGGCCAATGACTACACCTATCAGGTGACCGCCGACGTGAAATATGACAAGACCCCCGTCCCCGACCAGCCCACCAAAGTGACCCGGACGATGCAGAAGGTCTGGAAGGACGACGGCCACGAGAAGGCACGCCCCCAGGAAGTGGTGGTGCAGCTGCTGCGCGGGGGTCAGGTCTATGATACCGTCACCCTCAACAGCCAGAACAACTGGCGTCACCGCTGGTCCGACCTGGACAGCCGCTATCGTTGGACGGTGACTGAGAAAACCGTCGCCGATTACACCGTCACCGTGACCCAGGAGGGCAAGACCTTCGTGGTGACCAACACCTATCAAACCCCCACCCCAGGCAAAAAGACCGATACCAAGCTGCCCCAGACCGGACAGCTCTGGTGGCCTGTCCCCGTGCTGCTCAGCGTGGGGTTGCTGTTGGTGCTCATCGGCGTGCTCCGCCGGAGAAGGGACGATACATGAGAGGGCGAGGGAGCCTGTGGATCAAGTTAGGGCTGCTGCTGATCGCAGCAGCTCTTCTGCTCACGGCCTATAACCTCTACGACCGGTTCCGAGCCGAGCGTTCCGCACAGACGGCAGCGGCGCAAATAGCGCAGTTGACGCCGGAGGAGGGCGTCCCGGATTATCTCACCACACCGGAGATGGAGATGCCCACCCAGCGCATCGACGGCAGGGACTATATCGGCATCCTGCGCATCCCCACCCTGGGGTTGACGCTGCCCATCATCAGCCAGTGGAGCTACCCGGACTTGAAAGTAGCCCCTTGCCGCTATGAAGGCTCCGCCTACACCGATGACTTGATCCTAGCCGCCCATAATTACCCCGCCCATTTCGGCAACTTGAAGACCCTGCACCCTGGCGATCAGGTGAGCTTCACCGATGTAGACGGGAACCAGTTCCACTATCAGGTGGTGGAGCTGGAGACCTTGCAGCCCACCGCCATCCAGGAGATGGAGGCAGGGGAGTGGGACCTGACCCTGTTCACCTGCACCCTGGGCGGGCAAAGCCGCGTCACCGTCCGCTGCGAGCGGACAGATCGCCCTTCGCTGCCGGGGACATAAATAGAGAGAAGACCGCCCCGTCACAGAGGAGTTTCTGTGACGGGGCGGTTTGTTACGTGGGGGGAGATACCCTGCGTGATTCTTTATGTTCTGTCAAAGTTGGGGCGATTCATCCCTTAGAAAGGCGCACCACCGTCTCCACATGGGACGAGAAAACGGTAGTGATGTCAAGTTGCCCCTGGTAGTTCTCGGGAGCAAATCGATTTCGTTTTCTCACCCTAGCAAACAAAAAGTTTTTGGAAACATATCAACACGATATTTCTTGATATATCTTATCCTATGATTTTTGCAATTTTATGATTTTTGCAATTTTTGACTTTAAGTTTTTAGCAGAAATGTCATCGGTATAAGGCCAAGCAATAAGTCTTAACCCATTTGCCTCACAAAGCTTTTCCTTCCGAGCATCTAATTCTTTTCTATGCTCAAAGGCTTCTGCACCGCCAAAAAAATCGATACATTCATAGTGCTGTATTCCTTGATATTCGATTCCTATATTCAAGCAAGGAATAAAAATGTCCAGATTTTGAGGCTCAAGCCAGCGCGGACGGAATTGAAAAAGTGCGTCGGGATACTCTTTTTTACCAGCGTGAATAGTGTCTGCTCGGACTTCCACTTTGAAACAATTACTCCGTCTGCAACCATCTGGCTTTGTAACGCTTTGACATCGTCCTTCCATTTTCCACTTTTGCCTTCCAGATATTTTTGTGCCTTTTCATACATTTCCTGCAAGAAAGGTAAAAGAACCTTCCATAAATTATAGAATAATTCATATTCATCATTAAAATAGCCCAAACGAACAAGCATTTTTGAGACTCTACGCGATTCAAGAATTATTCTGGGATTTATATCTCTTCTAATAAAGTTCCCTTGAAAATGTGCTAACAAATTAGGCCATTCAGGCTCTAGTGGCTGTCCGTCATATTCTAAACAATCGGCATAGTACATTAGCCCCTTTCCAAAGAGTTTATATCCTCCAAAAGTATCACCCTTGAAGCCTTCACGTGAATATACTATCTGATTCATCATTCCGATGTGTTGCTCATCACTGGGATCAAAGATGGCAATCCAGTTTTTTGTATCATCCTCTTTAAAAATGTTCTTGATTATATAGGCCTGCTTCGCTGCTTTAGCGATCTCTTTGGCCATTAGATATTTGGGTGAATAATCCTCTGGAAAAATAAAGACAAGTTGTTTTTCATCAATAGCGGATAGTTGCTTGATAAATTCTTCAATATGCGAATTGGTATTAATTGAGCCTCTTTTCTTAACAAGTTCCGAAGTGAACTGGTTCGCTTTCAATTTATCTGCAAAAGGAGGCCACAAAAACAGCTCACATCCTTCTGCAATGAACTCTTCTCTAAATTTCGCAACTTCTTTTTTATACTTTGAAAAACTTGGGTTATCTAAAAATTTATCTAATTTCATAACAATTATCCTTACCTTTTCTGCATCAAAGCTACCCTCAATGCATTAACCAGAAGTTTTTCTCGCTCCAAGAAGAACTCCTCGAAAGTCGTAAACTCCATTCCAACATCAGGGGTATAATGTTTTGCCTTATAAGCCTTTAATTTATCCGCACCAGAGTAGAGTTGCTCAAGACAAGTTTTGAACTCATCATTTTCGGCCTTTATTTGTTTTCCCGTGACATCAATACCACCGTCTCAACAGTTGTTTCAGTTTCCAAGGGAAGTTCTTTCACTTCCTCACCATCAACAGGCACAGGAAAATTGAATACGATCTT
>CAKTQP010000039.1 GCA_934597165.1 uncultured Oscillospiraceae bacterium | reverse complement strand
ATATAGGTGGCTTCCCCGTAGACCATGGCTGCATAGGCTTTCTCCGTCCGATCCCAGTTGGTGTCTCGATCCATGGCGTAGTATCTGCCCTGGACGGTGACGATCTGCGCGCCGTACTGCTTGCAATACTCCTGCATCTGCGCCACAAAGCCCTTGCCGGAGGTGGGCGGCACGTCACGGCCGTCCAGGAAGCAGTGGACGTAGATCTTGGGACAACCCAACTCAGCGGCCATCTTCACCGCCGCCTGGATATGGGTGATGTGGGAGTGGACGCCGCCATCGGACAGCAGACCCATGATGTGGACAGCTGTGCCCTGGTCTTTGGCGGCCTGCATAGCCTTCTGATAGGCCGGGTTCTGGAAGAAGGTGCCCTGGTCGATGTCTCTGGAGATCTTGGGCAGATCCTGATAGACCACGCGGCCTGCACCAATATTGGTATGACCCACCTCGCTGTTGCCCATCTGCCCAGCCGGCAGACCTACGTCGATACCGGAAGCGGAGAGCTTGCTGGTGGGATTTTCGGCAAAGAGCTTATCCAGGACGGGAGTGGGAGCGGATTTGACCGCGTTGCCCTGCTCTTCGTCCCGCAGTCCGAAGCCGTCCATGATAATCAATGTTGTCGGTGTTTTCATGTGGAACCTCTCTCTCAACGCCAGCGCAGCCGCTGCACGCAGCTGATGCCGGTTGACTCAAGTTATATCTTGGACAAAGACGGATCGGGCGGGGATGGCCCTGCCCGATGCTGTGGCAGCAGCCGACCAGGGTCATTCCTGGTTGGCTGCGTTGATGATCTCGGTAAACTTCTTCGGCACCAGGGAAGCGCCGCCGATGAGGCCGCCGTCCACGTCCGGCTGTGCCAGCAGGTCATGGGCGTTGTTCTCGTTCATGGAGCCACCGTACAGGATGGTCACGCTCCGTGCCACCCGTGCGCCGTACAGCTTGCGGATGACGGTACGGATCTCTTCACAGACCTCGTTGGCCTGCTCTGCCGTCGCAGTGTCGCCGGTGCCGATGGCCCACAGGGGTTCGTATGCAATGACAACGTGACGGATCTTCTCGGCGGGGATGCCGGACAGAGCGGTCTTCACCTGCAGGTCGATGACCTCCTTGGTCACCCCCAGCTCCCGCTGTTCCTTGGACTCGCCCACGCAGACGATGGGGTACAGCCCTGCGTCGATGGCGGCGTGGGTCTTGCGGTTGACGATGATGTCGTTGTCATTCCAATACTGACGGCGTTCGGAGTGGCCGATGATGGCATACTTCACGTTCAGCTCCTTGAGCATGGCAGCGGAGACCTCGCCGGTAAATGCGCCGTGATCCTCAAAGTGGATGTTCTGCGCGCCGATCATCACGCGGGTGTCCTTGAATGCCTTCTGAGCTGCCGGGATGTTCACAAAGGGGACGCACAGGAGAATGTCGCACCACTTTGCCTTGGGCAGCATGGTCTTCAGTTCGTCCGCAAACGCCTTGGTCTCGGAAGCGGTCTTATTCATCTTCCAGTTACCGGCGATAATGGTCTTACGATATCTTCTATTCATGATAAAATTCCCTCTTTCTATCATTATCATGCGCGCAGATAGGGTTCTGTCGCCATGGGATTGTCTGTTGCGCGCTCCATTCTATGCCGGGATGCCAGAAGAGCGCCGATTGGCGCACTTTGGGGGGATCTGCGCCCGATCCCCAGTTCCCTTATGTCATTCCCTCTTCGGTTCCCCAAAGCCTGGCCGCTCCGGGGAACCCAGGGAGCTGTGTTCTTTATTCTTTGTCCATCAGCGCTGCCACGCCAGGCAGTTCCTTACCCTCCATGAATTCCAGAGAAGCGCCGCCGCCGGTGGAGATGTGAGTCATCTTGTCAGCAAAGCCCATCTGCTGAACGGCTGCTGCACTGTCACCGCCGCCGATGATGGTGATGGCGTCGCTGTCCGCCAGCGCCTGTGCCACGGCACGGGTGCCCTCTGCGAAAGCGGGGAACTCAAAGACGCCCATGGGGCCGTTCCAGATGACGGTGCCAGCGCCTTCGATGGCCTGTGCGTACAACTTGCGGGTCTCGGGGCCGATGTCCATGCCCATCTTGTCAGCGGGGATCTTGTCAGCGGGATACACTTCGGGCTTGGAGTCTGCGGAGTATTCCGCGGCACACACGTTATCCACCGGCAGCAGCAGCTTGACGCCCTTGTCAGCGGCCTTCTTGATCATCTCGTTGGCGTAATCCATCCAGTCCTCTTCCAGCAGAGAGGTGCCGATCTCACCGCCCTGTGCCTTGGCGAAGGTGTAAGCCATGCCGCCGCCGATGATGACGGTGTCAGCCAGCTCCAGCAGGTTGTTGATGACGCCAATCTTAGAGGAGACTTTGCTGCCGCCCAGAACGGCTACCAGGGGACGCTTGGGGTTGGCCAGAGCGCCGCCGATGATCTCCAGTTCCTTCTGGATGAGGAAGCCGGACACGGCAGGCAGATAGTTGGCTACACCAGCGGTGGAGGCGTGAGCGCGGTGGACGGTGCCGAAGGCGTCGGAGACGTAGATGTCTGCCATGTCAGCCAGTGCTTTGGCGAAAGCGGGGTCGTTCTTCTCCTCGCCCGGTTCAAAGCGCAGGTTCTCCAGCAGCATGATCTGACCAGGCTGGAGTGCGGCAGCCTTAGCGGTAGCGTCGGGGCCGATGACGTCAGCGGTCAGAGGCACATCCTGACCCAGCAGCTCGCTCAGGCGCTTTGCCACGGGAGCCAGGGTCAGCTCTTCCTTCCACTTGCCCTTGGGCTTGCCCATATGAGAGCAGGCAATGACTGCCGCGTTCTGTTCCAGCAGGTAGCGGATGGTGGGCAGAGCCTCCCGGATGCGCTTGTCGTCCAGGATGGTGCCGTCATTGCTCTTTGCCATGGGCACGTTAAAGTCGCAGCGCAGCAGGACCTTCTTGCCTGCCACGTCAATATCAGTAACCGTCTTCTTGTTGTAGTTCATCTTTCCTACTCCTTTCCTATCCCTTACCATAAAAAGCGTCTAAACCAATCCTGTCTCCGCCATTTCCCCCTCTCCGGACAGACCCGGAAAACCTTGCTGCCGCAGGGCCTCATAGGCCAGGACAGCGGCGGAGTTGGACAGGTTCAGGCATCGCGCACCCGGAACCATCGGGATGCGGACACAACGATGAAAATACTCGGTGCGGAACCACTCGGGCAGACCGGCGGTCTCCTTGCCGAAGAACAGGTAGCAGTCCGGCTCGTAACGCACCTGGGTATAGCTCTGGGGTGCTTTGGAGCTGGCCAGCCACAGGCAATCTTTGGCATCTGGATGTTGGGCAAAAAAATCCGCCAGATCCTCGTAAACAGTGACGGACACCTGGCTCCAATAGTCCAGACCTGCCCGGCGCACTGCTGACGCACTGACGTCAAAGCCCAAAGGACGGATCAAATGCAGACTGCTCTTGGTCACGGCACAGGTACGGGCGATATTTCCAGTATTCTGCGGAATCTCCGGCTCTACTAAAACGATATGCACCACGAACCATGCACCTCCCCATTCAACTTTCCTCACCCGGCGCATCTGTTGGATACAGACCCGTCCGGCCGAGGAATGATTTTTAGCACGGTCTATTCTAGCCCAATTCCATTTGAAAATCAACACCATTTTCCGCTTTTTCCAGGGAAAATATCGTTATTTTTGCCCGTATGAATAAAAAATCTTCGTTTTTCTGAAAAATAGTCCGCTTTCGCACCTTAGGGACTTCCCCATCAGAAAGGTGGAATTCTCCCCTTCCCAGCAAGCTCGGCAGAAAGCAGGATTGCCTGCAAAATCCGAAAAAACAGCATCTGAAAAAGGGAGGTAGCTTTCTGCGTCCCTTTCTGGTATACTCTACATTCTGTATCTTTTTCCTATTCAGCAAATGTAAGACCAACACACTCTATTAGGAGGGAAGCGACCATGAAACACAAAGTAAAAGTGACCGTCCTTGACAAAAAGTTGTATCCGGAATTGCAGCAGCACTACTGCGCCGACCCCCATGCCGGCGTCTGTCCCTGTTACAACGTGGGGGATGAATTTGTCTTCTATCGGGACGAGGCGCGGGATGATTTCTGGCACATGGGCTTGGACACCCTGACAAAGACCACCGGCGACCCTCACACCGTAGCCGGCGGGCCGACCCTCCCCTTCTGTTCCGAAGCCTGGGACGCTATTTCCCGGTATATCTACACCGGTCTGCAAGGCGGCTCCATCATGAAGGGCTGGATGAAGGAGGAGAACACCATGATCGCCTGCTGCTCTGACGGCACCCGACCGGTTATTTTTAAGATCGAACGGCTGGACTACGAATGAGAAGCGGAGGCGCTGGATTTCAACAAAATGAAAGCACCCACGCCGCCAGGCAGAACATGACCAAACTGACATAATATTCTGGAAAGGAGCACAAAATGCCACGACCAGTCAACCCCAATGACACCACACGCGCGGTTGCATACGAACTTTGGATGCAAGCGCCCAATCCCATGGTGACCTTTTTCAAGACCCTGGATGTGACCCATCTGGTGAAGCTGTCCCGAAAGCGGGGACTGAAATTCAATATGCTGCTGGACTACTGCATCGGCAAAGCTGCGGCAAGTATCCCAGAATTTTTTCTCCTCCCAGTGGGAAAAGCACTGATGCAATACGACTCCATCGCCGTCAACACCATCGTCTTGAATCGAACCGGCCAGGTCAGCTCCTGCGACCTCCCCTATTCGGACACCCTGGAGCAGTTCAACCGGGACTATCTGACCTACACCACCCAGACAGCAGAGACCTGCCAAGACCACGACCTGTCAGAGGAAAGCATGGTCATCGGCACATCAGCCATTGTGGACACCGAGCTGGATGGAGCCGTTGGGATGAACAGCGGCATCTTCAACAACCCCTTCCTCATCTGGGGGAAGTACCGCAAACGGTGGTTCCGGTATGACCTGCCCATCTCGTTCCAATTTCATCATACGCAGATGGACGGCGCCCATGCGGGCAGATTCCTGGGGAATCTGCAGCGGGAGATTGACCAGCTGCGCTGAAAAAGAGGGCAGACACCGTTGTGTCTGCCCTCTTTGGGTTTTACCTTTGATTCGATGTTATTCCACAGGAACGGTCCAGCCCTTGGTGTCTTCGATCTTGCCCCACTGGATGCCGGTGAGGGTGTCGTAGAGCTTCTGGGTCAGGGGGCCGATCTTGCCGTCGGAGATGTGGGCGACCTTGTCCATCCACTTCAGTTCCTTGACCGGGGAGACAACAGCGGCGGTGCCGGTGCCGAAGACCTCTTCCAGCTTGCCGTCTTCGGCAGCCTTCATGATGTCAGCGATGGCCAGCCTGTCCTCGATGACCTCATAGCCCCAATCGCGGCACAGCTCGATGCAGCTGCGGCGGGTGACGCCGGGCAGGACGGTGCCCACGCAGGGAGCGGTGTAGATCTTGCCGTCGATCTTGAACATGATGTTCATAGCGCCGACTTCTTCCACGTACTTCTTTTCCACGCCGTCCAGCCACAGCACCTGAGCATAGCCCTGCTGTTCGGCCAGGTCACCGGCCTTGATGGAAGCAGCGTAGTTGCCGCCGCACTTGCAGAAGCCGGTCAGGCCGGGTGCTGCACGGATGTATTCATCCTCGACGTAGATGCGCACGGGAGCCAGGCCTTCGGCATAGTAAGCGCCGGAGGGAGCAGTGATGATGCAGAAGCGATAGTGCTTGGAAGCGTGGACGCCCAGACCCACGTCGGTGGCGATCATGAAGGGACGGATATACAGGGAAGTGCCGTCGGTGTGGGGCACCCAATCCTGATCCACCTTCACCAGAGCCTTGACGGCCTGCACAAAGTCTTCCACGGGGATATTGGGCATACACATACGGTCAGCGGAGTCGTTGCTGCGCTGGGCGTTGCAGTCCGGGCGGAAGAGCTGGATCTTGCCTTCTGCGGTACGATATGCCTTCAGACCTTCGAAGATCTCCTGTGCATAGTGGAACACCACGCAAGCGGGATCCATCTGGAAGGGCTGATAGGGGATGATTCTGGCGTCATGCCAGCCGTTGTCAGGATCGTAGTCCATGACGAACATATGGTCGGAAAATTCCTTGCCGAAGCCCAGTTTGCTCTCATCAGCAGGCTTTGCCTTCGGGGTCTTAGTCAATTCAACACGGATATCCAACATAAGAGGTGCCTCCCTAATCAATATCAATCATCACCTTTTCAGGGGAACCTGAAAAGAGGGCGATCTGTTTCGCTGTTATTGTATCATACAACCAACTAAATGACCAGACTGTATCGTATGATACATTTTCTCCCACATTCCGTCCCTTTTCCCGGTCTTTCCCCTCCTCCCAAGGGGAAAATTCATAAAATAAGGTTGTTTTTTTTCGCCCCGTCTTCCATAATAGGAGTATTCTTTCTGTCATATTTTGTCCAATGGGAGTGAACGCACATGAAAACACTTCTTTTCATCTATAATCCCGCCGCTGGCAAGGCCAAGATCACCAGCGCCCTGGGAGAAGTGACCGCTCTGTTTCAGAAGGAAGACTGGCTGGTCACCCTGTACGCCACCAAAGCAGCCGGAGACGCTGTGAACGCCGTCCAAGAGCTGGGCGGTTCCTATGACCGCATCGTCTGTTCCGGCGGCGACGGCACCCTCAGCGAAGTGGTCACCGGCATGATCCACGGCGGCCTCAAGCAGCCCCTGGGGTATCTCCCCGCCGGCAGCACCAACGATTTTTCCAAGACCCTCCGCCTCCCTGCCAACCTCTCAAAAGCCGCCGCCATCGCGGCAGCCGGGGAACCCTTCGCCTGCGACATGGGGCAGTTCAACGACAGCCACATCTTTGTCTACGTGGCTGCCTTTGGCCTGTTCACCAATGTAGCCTATGAGACCCCCCAAGAGATCAAGCAGATCTTAGGGCACGCGGCCTACGTACTGAAAGGCATCCAGAGCCTGACCGACATCACCAGCTACTCCATGACCATCGAGCATGACGGCGTGATGGAGGAAGGCAACTTTATCTATGGTATGGTCTCCAACTCCGTCTCCGTGGGCGGTTTCCAGGGGATGAAGAACCACGACGTGATCCTGGACGACGGCAAGTTTGAAGTGCTGTTGGTGGAGACGCCCACCTCTTTGGCGCAGCTCAACGCCATCATCGCCGCCCTGCTTGCTCGGACGCCCAACGAGAAGGTCCGTTCCTTCCAGACTAGCAACATCTCCTTCCACTGCAACACCCCAGTGGCCTGGACCCTGGACGGCGAGTACGGCGGTGACCATGCGGACACCCACGTGGAGATCCTGCCCCAGGTGGTGCAGATGATCCGAGGGGAGGATGCCGTATGACCGACACCATTGCCGCCATCGCCACCGGCTACGCCCGGACGGCCATCGGCATTTTACGTATTTCAGGGCCGGAGGCTCGTCAGGTGCTGGCTAAGGTCTTCACCCCCTTCGCTGGAAAGACACCTCTATTGGAGCGTCCCGCTCAGTCCCTCATCTACGGTCAGCTCCACGACGCTGACGGCGCTGTGCTGGACAACTGCCTGGCCACCTTCTCCGTCGCTCCCGCCAGCTACACCGGCGAGGACACGGCGGAACTGCAGTGCCACGGCTCCCCCACCATGCTGGCCGCCGGTCTGGAGGCGTTGTTCGCCGCCGGTGCGCGACAGGCCAAGGCGGGGGAATTTACCCGGCGCGCCTTCTTGAACGGCAAGATGGATTTGACCCAGGCGGAAGCAGTCATTGACCTGATCGACGCAGAGACCGTCTCCGCCGCCAAGAACGCTGTGGGACAGCTGTCCGGCGCGATGGGAAAGAAGATCGACGGGATTTACAACCAGCTGGTTGACCTGCTGGCCCACTTCCACGCAGTGCTGGACTACCCAGATGAAGACATTGAACCTTTCGAAGCGGAAGAGATCGCCCAGAGTGTGGGCAAGGCCGCCCAAGACCTGGCCGCCCTCCGCGCCACCTATCGCCGGGGCAAACAGCTGACCCAGGGCGTCCCCTGTGCCATCGTCGGCAGACCCAACGCCGGGAAAAGCTCCCTGCTCAACGCCATCCTAGGCTACGATCGCGCCATCGTCACCGACATCCCCGGCACCACCCGGGACACGGTGGAGGAAAAGGCCGTGCTGGGCGGTGTGCTGCTGCGTCTCATCGACACGGCTGGTCTGCGAGAGACTGGTGACGTGGTGGAACAGATGGGCGTGCGCCGGAGCCTGGACGCTTTGGAGCGAGCCGAACTGGCCCTGGTGGTCCTGGACGGCAGCGCCCCGCTGGATGACAACGACAAAATGGTGCTGGACGCCGCCGGTCAGGTGGAGGAGTGCATCATTTTGGTGAACAAATCCGACCTGCCCCAGCAGGCTGACCTGTCTGGATTGGCACAGGCTCCCCTGTTCATCAGCGCCAAAGCGGGCACCGGTCTGGACGCCCTGGAAGCGGAGATCGCTCGGCGGTTCCCGGCTGGTGCAGAACAGCAGGGGGAACTGCTCACCAACGCCCGGCAGGCAGAGGCTGCTCAGCGGGCAGAACAGGCGCTGGAGGCCGTGCGGGACGGACTGGAGGCTGGCATGTCTCCCGACGCGGTGCTCTCCGACGTGGAGTTCGCCATGGCTGCCCTGGCGGAGGTCACGGGACGACGGGTCACGGAGGACGTGACCGCTCGCATCTTCTCCCGCTTCTGTGTGGGCAAGTGAGTTTGACCACTTCCTGTCCCAAAATTTTCATTCTTTTGTTTCTTTTTTGTTCTTGAAATTTCCCCCGGCGCGTATATAATGATTCGATACCATCCAAACCCTGTGGAAAGAGGACGATACCTTTATGATTACTACTTTTTGCCCCAAGTGTCATCGCCCCTATGACGTGAGCCTGGGGGAGTGCCCGGTCTGTAGCCGCAAGACAGCCGCGGAACAGAATCAGGCCAAGGCACGGAAGAAAATATCCCTGATGGGCAAGCGCAGCCACCCGGCTCCCAAGCCCCCCAAGCAGCAACCCACGCCGGAGACCCCCAAGCGGCACATCACGCCGCCCAAGAAGGTGGATCCGGACGCCACGATGATCTTGGATCACCCGCTGATCCTGGACGACGTACCGGTCGCACCGGAACCGGTGATCCCCACCCCGCCCCCCGCTAAAACGCCGACAACTAAGAAGCCGGCGAAGAAAAAGCGGCAGCGGCGGGAGATCCCCATCCTGGCCATTTTGCTCTGCATCGTCATCCTGTTCCTACTCATCGTCGGCGGTGCAGCCGTCATGCGCGGTCTGGGCAGCACCACGGCGGACACCTCCGCCCCCACGTCCAGTCAGGCAGAACCGGACGACAAAAAGCAGGACGACAAGAAGGACACCAAGACAGATTCCAAAAAGGACGACCAGAACACAAACACTGACAACAACACCGGCGACAACAACCAGACGCCCACAGAACCCACCACACCCACCGAACCGACCACCCCGACGGAGCCCACGACTCCTACCGAGCCGACCACTCCCACGGAACCCACCACCCCGACGGAACCCACGACTCCCACCGAACCAACAGAACCGACGACGCCCACTGAGCCGACCACCCCCACGGAACCCACCACCCCCAGTGAAGGCGGCGACACTACGACTACTGACCCGACAACGCCGACAGAATAAGGCTTTGTTGGGATAGAAAAAGAGAGAGGAATCCATAACATCATGAACCAAGAACTGTTTTTACTGAAGATGGGCGAGATCGTCCTGAAAGGCTTGAACCGCCGTCGCTTTGAAGAGCGGCTGATGGGCAACCTTCAGCGCCGCCTCCATCCCTACGGCCGATTCCGCGCCATCTCCCGCCAGTCCATCGTCTATGTGGAGCCCCTGGAGGAGACCTGTGATCTGGACGGCGCATGGGAGTCCATGAAGCAGCTGTTTGGCATCGTGGGTCTGTCCCGTGCCAAATCCTGCGAGAAGAACCCGGACGCCTTTTTCCAGGCCGCCTGCGCCTATCTGGATGAAGATCTGAAAAACGCTAAGAGCTTCAAGGTGGAATCCAAGCGCAGCGACAAGACCTTCCCCATGACCTCCATCGAGCTGAGCCAGTACGTAGGCGGCCTGCTCTCGGAAGCCTACCCTCATTTGAAGGTGGACGTCCACAATCCGGAGCTGATCGTCCACTTGGAAGTCCGCGACTTCGCCGGCTATGTCCACGCCAACCCGGAACCGGGCGCCGGCGGCCTGCCGGTGGGCGTGGGCGGACGTGCTGTAGCACTGCTCTCCGGCGGCATCGACTCCCCGGTGGCCTGCTACATGATGGCCAAGCGCGGTCTGGCACTGGAGATGGTGCATTTCTTCAGCTACCCGTACACCTCCAACGAAGCCAAGGAGAAGGTGCTGGAGCTGGCCAGCCTGCTGACTGGCTACTGCGGTCGTCTGACCGTGAACATCGTCCCCTTCACCGGCATCCAGGAGGAGCTGCGCCGGAGCTGTCCGGAACCCTACTTCACCCTGGCCATGCGTCGGTTCATGATGCGCATTTCTGAGATGATCGCAGACCGGGTGGGCGCTGGCGCTCTGGTCACCGGCGAGAGCCTGGGACAGGTTGCCAGCCAGACCATGGCGGCGATGGCAGTCACCGAGGACGTGGTAAAAAAGCCTGTCTTCCGTCCCCTGATCGGCATGGACAAGGAGGAGATCGTCAAGATTTCCCGCCACATCGGCACCTTTGACACCTCCATCCTGCCCTACGAAGACTGCTGCACCGTCTTCACCCCTCGTCATCCCCGCACCCAGCCCAAGGTCAGCGACTTTGACGACATCGAGACCAAGTACGACTTTGAAGGTCTGTGCCAGCAGGCATTTGACAATATTGAGCGTGTCCAGATTCCTTTCCGTAATCAGCGGGACGCCTAATAGACAGAAAAAGAGCGCCATGATTGGCGCTCTTTTTATTGCTTATTTTCGCATGGACAGCTTTCGCAGCACTTCCTGAAAGTAGTCCGGCAGCGGACACTCCACCTCCATCCGCTCCCCCGTTCTGGGGTGCTGGAAAGCCAATTTTCTGGCGTGGAGGCACTGGCCGGTCAGGCCGAAATTCTCCTTCCGTTTCCCGCCGTACACCGGGTCGCCCAGCACCGGGTGCCCGATATAGGCCATATGGACTCGAATCTGATGGGTGCGGCCGGTCTCCAGATTGCACTGGATGTGGGTGTAGCCCGGATAGCGCTCCAGCACCTTCCAATGGGTCACCGCTCGGCGGCCATCGGCGGCCACAGCCATCCGTTTCCGGTCAGTGCGGTGGCGGGCGATGGGAGCATCGACGGTGCCGGTCTCCTCTCGGAAGTTGCCCACCACGATGGCCTCATAGGTGCGGGCTAACGAGTGGTCTTGGAGCTGCTCGGACAGGCTCAGGTGTGCCATATCGTTTTTCGCCGCGATGATGAGCCCACTGGTGTCTCGGTCGATGCGGTGGACGATGCCCGGCCGCAGTTGGCCGTTGATGCCGGAGAGGGAGTCGCCGCAGGCGTAGAGCAGGGCGTTGACTAAGGTGCCGTCCGGGTGACCGGGAGCGGGATGTACCACCATGCCCACCGGCTTGTTGACCACGATGACATCCTGATCCTCATAGACCACATCCAGCGGGATGTTCTGCGGCACAACTTCCACCGGTTCCGGTTCCGGCAGCTGGACGGTCACGGTATCGCCCGCAGAAAACTTTGTATTTTTCTTCGCCGGTTTTCCGTTCACCGTCACCAACCCCTGTTCCAGCAGCTTCTGCGCGCCGCTGCGGGTGAGGTTATCTACCGTTTGGGCTAGGAACTGGTCGGCACGCTGGCCAGCCTGTTCCACCGTCAAGGTGAGCTGACTCATTTCTTCCGCTTGCCTCGAATCTCTCGCTTCCCATGGACCCGCTCGCAGCGATCCCAGAAGAAGAGGACGTAGATGACCAACAGGATGGCGCCGGTCACCACAAAGATGTCCGCCACATTGAAGACGGCAAATTTCACGAAGAGCACCTGGATCATATCGGTCACATAACCCATGAAGAACCGGTCGATCAGATTGCCCACTGCCCCAGCCAGGATGAGCATGAGGGTAAAGCGGCCAAAGGGGTGGCGAATCCACTTGAATGCGATGGCCAGGATGAGCAGGATGGAGACCACCAGGGAGACGATGGCCAGGATCATGGTGTACTGGTCAAAGGAGGAAAAGGCTGCGCCAGTGTTTTGGACGTAGTTCAGACCCAGCCAGTTGGGGATGAGGACTTTGGTGGCACCCACCGCCATGGTGGCGCGGATATAGAACTTGGTGGCCTGATCCAGGACGACAAGCAGTGCTGCAATGACAAAGAAAATCATAAACTATCAGCTCCTTTTTCTATTTGCTGTTCCATTTTCGGAAGATTTACCGCTTTTTCAGGTCGCTGAGGTAATAGGGTTTCATCAGGGAACTCTGCTCGGTGGAATCCTTCTGGCGGGAGTGGCTGATGGGCTGAGGCGGTCTGGGCGGCTTTGTCCGCTTGGCATGGTTGGCCTTGGGTGCCACACCCTTTCCGCTGGATTTCTGTGGGCTGGCCTGCTTGGCCTTGGGCTCCTTGACCTGCTGGGTCGTTACCGCTGCGGCCGGCTTGGCTTTGGCGCCGTTGGTTTTCTTGCCGCTCCGCCGTTTCCGACTGTTTTTCGGCTTCTGTTCCCCCGTCACCGCAACTGCCTTGCTGGGCTGCGCCGTCTGCTTGGTCTTGGCCGAATCCTTCTCTTTCCCAGAAGGTTCGTTGGTCTTTTTCCGCCGACGTTCCGGCTTCTTTCTGGCCAGGAGACGGTCAGTGGCGTCCTTCCCCTGGGTCAGCACCGGTTCGCTGTCCTCCAATCGCAGGCGCGAGGAGAAGGTCTCCTTCAGCTCCCCACCCGGCAGCAGCGACACCCGGCTGAGGGAGGGCACCACCCGGCGGGCAGGACGCTTATACTTGCGGGTCAAAATATCCTTGCTGTCAAAGGGCGTGCTGTTGTCCAACATCTGCTCCGTCCGCGGCGGCAGCAAGTCCAGAGAGTAGTAGGGGATCTCCCCTTCCTCCGACCACACCGGTGCAGCCGGTTCTGTCGGCAGTTCCTCCGGCTGGGTGACCGGCAGCACTTCCTTAGGCGTCATGTCAGGCTTGACCTGTTCTTTTTTCTTGGACTTTTTCTTCGCGCTCACAGAAGGCTCCAGCACCGGCTTGACTGCTGTGTCTGCCTTGGCCGCCTCCGCCTTCCGGGCATTGCGCTTCTCCCGCGCCGCCTTGCGAGACTCCTGATCCTCCGGGTTCACGATCTTCCCCCGTTTGTCCCGCACCGGCGCTTCAAAGCGCTGCATAGGCCAGGGGTGATCCTCCACCTTGGGCACCTGTTTGCCCATGAGCTTCTCCACCTCTTTCAGCAGGGGCTGCTCCACGTAGTCGTAGAGGGTGAAGGCCATGCCGTCATGGCCAGCGCGGCCGGTCCGACCGATGCGGTGGATATAGGTTTCCGGCACTTCAGGCAAGTTGTAGTTGAACACACAGGGCATATCCTGGATGTCCAGGCCGCGGGCGGCGATGTCGGTGGCCACCAGCACCCGAATCTTTCCGGATTTGAAGTTGGCCAGGGCGGTCTGCCGGGCAGTCTGCGATTTGTTGCCGTGGATGGCGGCGGCGGAGACCCCCGCTCGGTTCAGGTCACGGCTGACCTTGTCCGCTCCGTGCTTGGTGCGGGTGAAGACCAGGGCAGAGGAGATGTTTTTCTGCTCCAAGATCCAGACCATCAGTTTGGTCTTGTTCTCCCGGTCCACCGGCCAAGCGGACTGCTGGATGACCTCCACCGGGGAGGACACTGGGTCCACAGCCACCCGTGCCGGGTGGTCTAAGAGGCGGTTGACCAGGTCCATGATCTCGTCGGGCATGGTGGCGGAGAAGAACAGGGTCTGCTTTTTCTCCGGCAGCCACTTTAGAATCTTCCGCACATCATGGATGAACCCCATGTCCAGCATCCGGTCTGCCTCGTCCAGCACGAAGATCTCCAGCTGGGACAAGTCCAGCAGCCCCTGTCCGTACAGGTCTGCCAGGCGACCGGGCGTGGCGATGAGGATCTCTGCCCCGGCCTGGATGGCGTCCACCTGGGGCTTCTGACCCACGCCGCCGTAGATGACCACGCTCTTCAGGGGCAGATACTTGCCATAGTGCTCCACCTGCTCTTGGTTCTGAATGGCTAGCTCCCGGGTGGGGGTCAGGATGAGCGCCCGGATGGGGGGCTTGCCCTGTTTGCCGGTCACCGGATGCTGGGTGAGCCGCTGTAGGATGGGCACGGCAAAGGCGCAGGTTTTTCCCGTTCCGGTGCGAGCACTGCCCAGCACGTCCCGACCTTCCAAGGCCGGGGGGATGGCGCCAGCCTGGATGGCAGTAGGCTGGGTGTATCCTTGCTCAGACAGTGCCCTTCGGATGGGTTCGATTAACTGTAACTGTTCAAAATCCAAAGGTTGATTGCTCCTTCAGGCGGCCAAAAGACGCCGCCATCTCTCAAATTTGGTTCCGTCATTCCGACGGCAGGGAGGCTGACCGGAGTCGCTCTGTTTCCTTCCTCCCATCCGTTCCCATAGAACGGAGCCGATGCAGTTGATAGGCTTACGCTAACCCGGCCATCCGGCGCATAGGGTCCCGCAGGAAGCGGTTGACCAGGGCGATGACCCGTCCGGTGAACAGGACGGTGGCTACCGTGCCCAAGCCAATGCCGATGACTGTACCGTCTAACAGCAGACTGATGGTCACAGTCACCACCACGCAGGCCAGGTCGAAGAGGTTTTTGCACAGGCCCATGTTCTTCCCGCTGCGCTGACTGATGCTGTCCACTAGGCCATCCGCCGGGTTGGGCGCCAGCTCCATGTTGACCATCATGCACACGCCGATGCCGGTGAGCAGGATGGCCAATGCCAGCAGGGTCAAGCGCAGGGGCCAGGAGGGGTTGGGAAAGGACAAGGTCTTGCTGTACCATCCTACCAGCCAGCCGGAAAGAAAACTGACTGGAAACTGTAGCACGTCCAGAATCCCGAACCGTCGCCCCTTGATGGGCAGCTGTACTACCACACAAAGCAGGTAAAAGAGAGTGACCACCAATCCCAAATCCCATCCAAAGAGGACAGAGAGGCTGTTGGGCACAGAGATGATGGGCGAGACCCCCAGGAGGGTCTTGGTGTTCAAGGTGATGCCACAGGTGAGCACTAACAGCCCAATGCCGTAGCACCCCAATCGCCTCATCCAATATTTGACACTTTTTTCATGATTCCTGCCTCTTGAAGCCTAACATTCGGCCAGTTTAATATTATACCAAAGTTGTCTAACCTGCGCAAGAAAAACGGTCAGCAAAAAACAATCTCTCCCTCGTGCATCTCCTTCACCCGTGCCAGGGACTCCACCCGCACCCCTTTGGCGCGGATGCGTTCACCGCCGGGCTGGAAGGCTTTCTCCACGGCAATGCCAGCGCCGACAACGGTCGCGCCTGCCTGCTGCACTAGGTCCATCAGACCCTCCAGGGCAGCGCCGTTGGCCAGGAAATCGTCGATGATGAGCACCCGATCCTCCGGGTTCAGGTAGGGCTTTGCCACGATGACATGGTTGACCACACCGTGGGTGAAGGAGGCCACCTGGGTGGTGTAGAACTCCCCGCTCAGGTTCCGGGTCTTGCTCTTTTTGGCAAAGACCACCGGGCAGTGGAAATACTGGGCGGCCACGCAGGCCATGCCGATGCCGGAGGCTTCGATGGTGAGGATCTTGGTGACCTGCTCGTCTTTGAACAGGCGATACCACTCTTTGCCCATCTCGTTGAACAGTTCGATGTCCATCTGGTGGTTCAAAAACCCATCCACCTTCAGGACGTCTTCATTTAAGGCACGGCCGTCTTTCAAAATGCGCTCTTCTAACAGTTTCATGTTGCTCTATCTCCTTCCGAATGCTTCGGTTTTTTTATTGGAACCTTTTTATTTTACTGCATGGGCAAAACGCTGACAAGACGGAGGGGACAAAAAAGCTGGAAAAAGCGAGTCTTTTCTCGCTTTTTCCAGCTTCTCAGCCAATTATGCAGATGCTTGGGGCTCCTCCGGCGCCTGTTCCACCCAGGGCAGGATCAGTGTGAACCGGGACCCCACCCCCTGTTTGCTGGTCACCTGGATCCAACCGCCATGCCGGACGGCGATCCACTGGGCGATGGACAGCCCCAACCCGGTGCCGCCGGTCTGGCGAGTGCGGGATTCGTCGGTGCGGAAAAACCGCTGAAAAACCTTGGGCAGGTCGTCCGGAGCGATGCCCTGGCCGGTGTCGCTGACGGACAGCTGAACCACGCCATCCATCCCCTGGAGCCGGACGAACAGGGCGCCGCCCTCTGTGGTATATTTCACCGCGTTGTCCACCAGGATGCGCAGGGCCTGTTTCAGCAGGCCGGTGTCTCCGTAGAACTGGATGCCCGGCTGGATGGCACTGCCCACCTGGCGGCCGGTCTCCAACAGCTCGGTCTCCCGGTACACCTCGTCCACCACCGCGGACAGGTCGAACACTTTGAACTGCACCGCCTGGGTGTTGTTGTCCCCACGGGCTAGGAAGAGCAGCTGCTCCACCAGGGTGGCCATAGAGTCCGCCTCCGCTCGGATGGCGCTGATGGCCTCCTGACGCACCTCCGGGTCGTCCTTCCCCCACCGGTCTAGCATATTGGCGTAGCCCTGGACGACAGCGATGGGGGTGCGCAGCTCGTGGGAGGCGTCGGAGACAAACCGCGCTTGGACTTGATACTCTCGGTCGATGCGCTCCAGCATGGCGTTGATGGCGCTGGCCAGGGCGCGCAGCTCCTCCTGTCCACCGGGGATTTGGATGCGGCTGGTCTTTAAGCTGGTCACGTTGATGCCGTCCAGCCGTTTCGCCAGCCGCCGGAGGGTTTCCGTATCCACCCGCTCGCCGTTCAGAGCGTCAGCCGTCTCCTCCAGCGCGCGGATGGGGGCGAACATCTGCTGAACGATCTGGGTGTTCTTCTGCATCCCCAGCAGCAGCGCCACCACCTCCGCCGCCAGCAGCAGCCACCAAGCTCTCCCCCCGCCGGAGAAGAGCAGGAACACCACCGCGTCCAGCACCAGGTATCCGGCCAAGCTGCGGAAGAATAGCTGATTGATGAGCTTCCGCGCCGCATAGGGCAGCTCCGGGGTGTGGAAGAGGTTTTGATACAGATCCATCTCAATCCCCCCGAATCACGTAGCCCACCCCGCGCACAGTCTCGATCAGGTGGATGCCGAACACCTCGTCCAGCTTAGAGCGGAGGAAGCGGATGTACACATCCACCGTATTGGTCTCGCCCACGTAGTCATAGCCCCAGACCGTGTTCAAAATAGCGCTGCGGGAGAGCACCTTGCCCTTGTGCTCCAGCAGACAGGCCAGCAGGTCGAACTCCCGGCGAGTCAGCTCCACTGGGGTGCCGTTGACGGTGACCTTCCGGCTGTCCGGGTCCAGGGTCACAGACCCGGCGGTGAGCTGATGGGACTGGCTCTCCTGTCGGCCGCCGGCGGTGCGGAGGGCGGCACGGATGCGGGCTAACAGCTCTTCGATGGCAAAGGGCTTGGTCACGTAGTCGTCGGCGCCGGAGTCCAGTCCGGCCACCTTATCCACCACGGTGTCCCGCGCTGTGAGCAGGATGACGGGAGCGCTCCCGCCGTCCTTCCGGTAGCGGCGCAGCACTTCCAGGCCGTTGAGACCGGGGAGCAAGATGTCCAGCAGGATCAGGTCATGTTCGCCGGAGAGGGCACGTTCCAGGCCAGTGCGGCCGTCCAGGGCTTTCTCCACCTGGTAGCCCTCATAGGTCAGCTCCAGCTCCACCATACGAGCCAGCTTTTCCTCATCCTCTACAATTAAAATACGGTTTGCCATCGATCCTCACGCCCCGTTCTTCGGATTTTTATGACGGATATTCCGCCGCACCTGGTCTACTACGGTCTCTGCCCCGTCGTCCAGCTTTTCCATCACGTCCTGCACCATTTGGCTGCGCCCCAGGTTGGGTCCTGCCAGGCGATAACGCCAGCCCAGGAAGAATCCCACCACCAACAGCAGCGCCACCACCCACCAGGCCAACGCCAGCATAGCCAGCAATGCCGCCATGGGACACTCCATGCTCCGGTCGTCAGAATCCTTTCGGTAGGCTTCCAGCCGGTTGTCCACCAGCCAGTTCCACACCATGAGCAGCCAATTCCGCTTTTCCTTGGACGGTTCCGGTTCCGGCTCCTTTTGGCTGGGCGGTTCCACGGTCACACCGTCCTTGGTGGAATAGGTGCAGACACCAGCAGCAGCGATGATACCCTGCTGCTCCAGCCACACCAGCGCATCCAGCAGATCCCCGTCGCAGGCTTCCAGTGCAGTTTCGGCCTGTTCGGGAGAGACGCCGGTGTGGGCGCACAAGCGTTCCATCTGTTGTTCCATTTGGCTCACAGGGGTCACCGCCCTTTCCGTTCAGATTACCTACAGTATACACCGGAAACCTTTGCAGGTCTTTGTTCTTTTCTTAAAGGGGGATTAAAAACTCAGATCCGAGCCACTCCGCTGGCCTTAGCTGCCTCCGCCACGGCATGAGCCACAGCAGGGCACACGGCATCATCAAAGGCGTAGGGCAGGATATAGTCCGCGCTGAGCTTGTCCGCCGGCACCAGGTTGGCCAGAGCCTGAGCGGCGGCGATCTTCATGGCGTCGTTGATATCGGATGCACGCACGTCGAAGGTTCCGCGGAAAATGCCGGGGAAGGCCAGGACGTTGTTGATCTGGTTGGGGAAGTCGCTGCGGCCGGTGCCCACCACGGC
>CAKTQP010000038.1 GCA_934597165.1 uncultured Oscillospiraceae bacterium | reverse complement strand
GAAGACGAATAAGGCTGACCGAGCATCAAAACGCACTGCGTGAGGATACGCAGTGCGTTTTTTCTATGGGTCGGGACAGGCGCGAGAAAATTTTTTTGCCGACCGGGCGAGTGTCTGACCGGCAGGACGGCGGCGGCGTTTGGGGCGAAATTGTTGCAAACTGTGAGCGGCGGACGGACAATGGATGGCTGGGGACGCACCGGGTTTGAGCAGGGGCGCTGCCGGAAGGGCGGGGGAGCGGGGGTGCGGAAGGGGGGAGGGAGTGGGGCAACATAGTGTGGAAATGGCAGAGAGGGGCAGGAGAACCAGTTTCCAGCAGGGTTTTTCCGGAAAAACCAACCGGTTTGGATGGGTTTTTAGATGGGTTGCTTATATTTTAATGTATCCGAGGGAGTCCGGTGGGCAAAATCGTCAAAAAAACGGGAGGATTTCCCCCTTTCCACCTGTCAACGCACCCGGCCGCCCCGTTGGGAAAGAACCTGCCCGGAACGCGTCCTGCAAAGTGAGGTTGACAACCTGTGTCCGGCAGTTGGAAGGGCCTTTCGGCGGAAGGGACGGAGAGAGGGGAGACAGAGAGGGTAAAAACCTGTGCTTTTCTGTGCTGCCACCCCCAAGAACGCCCCATCCAAACGGAAGCCTTTCCCACAGTAAATGTTGCGGTTTCCGGAGAAATTGCGAATTTTTTCACAAGAACCGACCCGATTTGCTGGGGGAAAAAGTGGGCGCTTCTTGTAAAAAAACATTGACTTCTATACTTTATGGTGCTATGATGATACCAATCAAAAGCAGAAATTCGCGAGAGAAAGGAGTCGTTGAAGATGACAGCACCGTTCGAGAAAATGTCCGATGTGTTGACGTCTGAGCAGTCCATGTCCTGCATGGATATGGCTCCTTGCGCCTTTTATCAGGCCGCTATGCCCGCTTTCTATCCTCGTTTCGCCTCCAAAGTCGTGGGTGTCGCCGTCGCGACATCCATTTTGTTTTCTGTAGGCTTTCGAGTCCTCACCCCGCTGGCAGTCCTCCTGCTGGCGGTACTGGTAGAACTGGTAGAGAAAATGAATAGAAGAAGACGAACAGCGGCAGTGTGTGCGGTACTGTGACTATGATACAGTAAGGCGGCTCTACACGTTGCAGAGCCGCTTTTTTGTATAGAAATTCTTGTAAGAAGGAGAAAAAACACATGAAAAGAAAAGTGATCAGCTTCATGCTGGCAGCTGGCATGATGCTCAGCCTGGCTGCCTGCGGCGGCGGCTCCAATAACGCAGCCACCAGCGGCGCTGCAACCAGCACCGCAGCCACCAGCGGCGCAACCGATACCAAGCCCACCGGCGCTGCCTTCAAGATCGGCGGCACTGCTCCCCTGACCGGCGCTGCTGCGATCTATGGCAACGCTGCGAAGAACGGCGCAGCCATCGCTGTGGAAGAGATCAACGCTGCCGGCGGCGACATTCAGTTCGATCTGCGTTACGAAGACGACGTGAACGACGCTGAAAAGGCCATCAACGCTTACAACACCCTGAAGGACTGGGGTATGCAGATCTCCCTGGGCTCCGTCACCACCAAGCCCTGCGAAGCTACCTCCACCGAGACCAACTCCGACCGTATCTTCGCCCTGACCCCCTCCGCTTCCTCCAAGGCAGTCATCGAGGGTAAGGACAACCAGTATCAGATGTGCTTCATGGACCCCAACCAGGGTTCTGCATCCGCTCAGTACATCTCTGAGAAGAAGCTGGGCAGCAAGATCGCTATCATCTGGAAGAACGACGACGTTTATTCCAAGGGCATCTATCAGACCTTCACCGAAAAGGCTAAGGAACTGAACCTGGAGATCGTCTCCGAGACCACCTTCGCTGACGGCAACGACACCGACTTCTCCGTCCAGATCACTGATGCAAAGGACAAGGGCGCTGACCTGATCTTCCTGCCCATGTACTATCAGCCCGCATCCCTGATCCTGGCTCAGGCCAGCTCCATGGGCTATGAACCCAAGTTCTTCGGCGTGGACGGCATGGATGGCATCCTGACCCAGGAAGGCTTCGACACCAAGCTGGCAGAAGGCGTCATGCTCCTGACCCCCTTCAACGCTGACTCCGAAGACGAGGCAACCAAGTCCTTCGTCAAGAAGTATCAGGAAAAGTTTGGCGAGATCCCCAACCAGTTCGCAGCAGACGGCTATGACTGCGTGTATGCTTACAAGCAGGCTCTGGAAGCTGCGAAGGCTACCCCCGACATGAGCGCAAGCGACCTGTGCGACGCAATGATCCAGCAGTTCTCCACCATGACCTTCGACGGCCTGACCGGCGCTGGCATGAAGTGGGACAAGGGTGCTGTGTCCAAGGAGCCCAAGGGCATGAAGATCGAGAACGGCGCCTATGTTGGCCTGGACTAATTTCTTCTGATCCAAACAGCAATCCGGTAATCGTCAGGGCGTGACATTCGCTTTGGCATCCGGCCACGGTTTCTGGCTGGGGCAGCCTTCGGGCGGCCCCGGCCTGTTCCGGGTCGTGCAGTGCGCAACTGAAAGGGATCGGATCGCGCGATCCTTTTCGTTTGCGCACTGAAGTGATTTGTGAGAGTAAGTAAAGATAGAACATGTAAGGAGTTAAACTGCGATGACATTTCTCAATTTCCTGATCAACGGGATCAGCTTGGGCAGTATCTATGCCATCATCGCGCTGGGCTACACCATGGTGTACGGCATCGCCAAAATGCTGAACTTCGCCCATGGTGACGTCATCATGGTCGGCGCGTATGTGTGCTTCTACGCCATTTCCAGCTTCAACCTGCCCCCCTTGGTGGGCATCCTGTTGGCCATGATCGTCTGTACCCTCCTGGGTATGCTCATCGAACGCCTGGCCTACAAACCCCTCCGTGCTGCCCCCTCCCTGGCCGTGCTCATCACCGCCATCGGCGTCAGCTACTTCCTCCAGAACGCAGCCCTGCTGCTCTGGTCCCCCAATCCCAAGGTCTTCCCCTCCATCTTCGGCAAGGGCAGACTGAGCCTCTTCGGCGGTGAACTGGCCATCCCCTATGTCACCGGTATCGCCATCGTCATCTGCATCATCATCATGCTGGCTCTGACCTTCTTCACCAGCAAGACCAAGATGGGCAAGGCTATGCGCGCCTGCTCCGAGGACAAGGGTGCCGCTCAGCTCATGGGCATCAACGTCAACGCCACCATCTCCACCACCTTCGCCATCGGTTCTGGTCTGGCGGCCATCGCAGGCGTCCTGCTCTGCTCCGCCTATCCCACCCTGGTGCCAACCACCGGCTCCATGCCCGGCATCAAGGCCTTCACCGCAGCCGTCTTCGGCGGCATCGGCTCCATCCCCGGCGCTCTGCTGGGCGGCCTGCTCATGGGCATCATCGAGATTTTCGCCAAAGCCTACATCTCCACCCAGCTCTCTGACGCCGTCATGTTCGTCGTCCTCATCATCGTCCTGCTGTTCAAGCCGGCCGGCCTGCTGGGCAAAGAGATCCGCGAGAAAGTGTGAGGTGGAAAAGATGAAAAAGCTGAATATGAACAAAACCACCCGCCAAAACTACCTGACCTACGGCCTGGTCATCGTGGCCTTCATCATCATCCAGATCTTCATGGGCGCTATCCCCGCCACCCTGAAGGGCATGCTGGTGCCCATCTGCGCCTACGTCATCATGGCCATCTCCCTGAACCTGACCGTCGGTGTCCTGGGTGAGCTGTCCCTGGGTCACGCCGGCTTCATGAGCGTGGGCGCCTTCACCGGCACCACCGTGGCCATCATGCTCCAGGACGTTATCCCCAGCGGCGGCGTCCGCCTGCTCATCGCCGTCATCGTCGCCACCCTCTTCGGCGCCCTGGCTGGGTTCCTCATCGGTATCCCCGTCCTGCGCCTGCAGGGTGACTATCTGGCCATCGTCACCTTGGCCTTCGGCGAGATCATCAAGAGCATCTTCAATAACCTCTACCTGGGCATGGACAGCAAGGGTCTCCACGCCAGCCTGCTCAGCGATAAGACCAACCTGGCCGAAGACGGCAAAATGCTCATCAACGGCCCCATGGGCATCGGCGGTATCCAGAAGATCTCCACCTTTACCGCCGGGTTCATCATGATTATGATTACCCTCATCGTGGTCTTCCACCTCATCAACAGCCGCACCGGCCGCACCATCATGGCCATCCGGGACAACCGTATCGCCGCAGAGAGCGTGGGCGTCAACGTCACCTCCCATAAGATGACCGCCTTCGTCATCTCCGCCGCTATGGCAAGTGCAGCAGGCCCCCTGTTCGCCATGAACTACTCCACCATCGTGGCCAATAAGTTCGACTTCAACACCTCCATCCTCATCCTGGTCTTCGTCGTCCTGGGCGGCCAGGGCAATATGCTCGGCTCCATCATCGCCGCCGCCGTCCTGACCATCCTGCCCGAGGCACTGCGTGAGTACTCCGACTACCGTATGCTGGTCTACGCCATCCTCCTGATCGTCATGATGCTGGCCACCAACAACCCCACCATCAAGGGCTTCCTGGAGAACGTGAAGAACAAGATCACCCACAAAGATACGAAAGAAAAGGAGGGCGTTTGAGATGACGACACCGAAACTGGTACCCGTCCCTTCCAAGAACATGGTTCCGGAACGTGACGTAGATAAACCCCCCGTGCTGGAATGTATCAACCTGGGCATCACCTTCGGCGGCCTGAAGGCAGTTGAGGACTTCAACCTGGGCATCGGTCAGACCGAGATCGCCGGTCTCATCGGCCCCAACGGTGCAGGCAAGACCACCGTCTTCAACCTGCTCACCAAGGTCTACCAGCCCACCACCGGCTCCATCCTGCTCAACGGCCAGGACATCCAGAGCATGGATACCGCCCACGTCAACCGTGCCGGTATCGCCCGTACCTTCCAGAACATCCGCCTGTTCTCCAACCTGACCGTGGAGGAGAACGTGAAGGTGGCCATGAACAACCAGATGCACTACAATATGATCAGCAGCCTCTTCCGCCTGCCCAGCTACTGGCGGGAGGAGAAGGAGGCCCACGAGAAGGCGCTGGAGCTGCTGTCCATCTTCAATATGGAGAACGAGGCCAACGTCAAGGCCGGTTCTCTGCCCTACGGCGCACAGCGCCGTCTGGAGATCGTCCGCGCCCTGGCCACCCAGCCCCGTCTGCTGTTGCTGGACGAACCAGCTGCCGGTATGAACCCGTCTGAGACCTCCGAGCTGATGGAGAACATCCGCAAGATCCGTGACACCTTCCAGATCGCCGTCCTGCTCATCGAGCACGACATGAACCTGGTCATGAACATCTGCGAGGGCATCTGCGTGCTGAACTTCGGCAAGGTCATCGCCAAGGGCACCCCCAAGGACATCCAGGCCAACCCTGCGGTCATTGAAGCCTATCTGGGCAAGAAGAAGGAGGCGTGACGATGGGAGCGATTTTAACGGTTGATAACATCAACGTCTACTATGGCAGCATCCATGCCATCAAGGGCATTTCCTTTGAAGTCAACGCTGGCGAGATCGTCACCCTGATCGGTGCCAACGGCGCAGGCAAATCCACTACCCTGAACACCATCTCCGGCCTGCTCCGCAGCCGGACCGGTTCCATCCACTTCAACGGCGAGGATCTGGGCAAGCTGCCCCCTCACAAGACCCTTTCGAAAGGTCTGGCACTGGTCCCCGAAGGACGGCGCATCTTCCTGCAGATGACCGTCCAGGAGAACCTGGATATGGGCGCGTACATCCGCAAGAACAACATCAAGCCGGAGCTGGATATGGTCTACGACTACTTCCCCCGCTTGAAGGAACGTTCCAAGCAGGTGGCAGGCACCCTGTCCGGCGGCGAACAGCAGATGCTGGCCATGGGTCGTGCCCTCATGAGCAAGCCCAAGGTCATCATGCTGGACGAGCCGTCCATGGGTCTGGCTCCCATCCTGGTGGAGGAGATCTTTGAGATCATCAAGCACCTCCACGAGGCCGGTACCACCATCCTGCTGGTGGAACAGAACGCTCAGGCCGCCCTGTCCGTGGCCGACCGGGGCTACGTCATGGAGACCGGCAAGATCGTCGCCTCCGGCACCGGCGCAGAGCTGCTGGACTCCCCGGCCATCAAGAAGGCTTATCTGGGCGGTTAAGTCCCAGGGGAAATTTTCCCGTACATCCAACGAAAAACGCTGTAGCGCGCTTTTGTGGCGCGTTACAGCGTTCTTTTTCGTTGACAGCGGGGCAAGATGCTGTTAAAGTAAGGGTAAGTAAAGTTTTCTTCGGAAACGAGCGTGTTCTCTACTGGCGGTGACAGCCCGCGAGCGATCAAAAGCTAATTCGGTGCAACTCCGAAGCCAACAGTCAGGTCTGGAAGGGAGAAGAAGGCTTTCTGGTGTATTGCCGGATGCCGTCTCCCGCTCAAAGATCAGAGATGTGGTCTGCATCCGGTGCAGCTGTGCTCCCGTTGGGAGTGGTTGCCGCTGGATGCCTTTTTGTTTTTTCCGGCGTGCTCCCACGGGAGAGACATCCGACCACATGGAAAGGAAGCGGTATCGTGGAAACAGTACGAAGAAACAACAATCCCTTAGAGACAGAACCCATCACAAAGCTGCTCATCCGGTATTCTGTCCCCACAACATTGACCCTCATGGTCAATTACCTGTACAATATCGTAGACCAGATCTTCGTCGGGCAGGGCGTAGGCATCACTGGCATGGCGGCCATTAACGTGGCCTTCCCCCTGTCCATCCTGGTCAACGCCATCGCGCTGCTCTTGGGCGATGGCTGTGCTGCCAACGTCAGCCTGTGCCTGGGTCGCCGGGAGCAGGAGACGGCGGATCGCATTTTCAGTCACGCAGTCACTTGGATCATCACCAGCGGTGTGGTCATGGCTCTGCTCTGTGGCATTCTTGCGCCGCAGATCGTGCGGCTCTTTGGCTCCACAGACACCGCCTATGGCGAGTCCCTGGCCTATATGCGCACCATCGCTTGGGGCATCCCCTTTCAGCTCATCTGTCCGGCCTTCGCCGCCATCATCCGGGCTGACGGCGCGCCCCAGTACACCATGAAGTGTATGATGCTCGGCGCAGCCATCAACCTGATCCTGGACCCGGTGTTCATCTTCCCGCTGCACATGGGGGTAGTGGGCGCTGGCATTGCCACCGTCATCGGCCAGGTGGCCGCCGGAACCTTCTGCCTGCTCTACCTGCGGCGGCTCCAGACAGTGCAGCTCAGAAGGGGAGCACTGCGTCCGACCTGGACGTTGACGCGGCGCATCTTAAAGCTGGGATTTCCCAGCCTGCTCACCCAGGGGCTGACGGCGCTGGTGCAGATCGTCCTCAATAACCTGATGCGAGTCTGTGGCGCGGCCAGTGTTTACGGCAGCGACATCGCCCTGTCTGTCTACGGCATGCTGATGAAGGTCTACCAAATTGCCCACTCCATGTTCGTGGGGGTATCCTCCGCCATCCAGCCCATCAATGGCTACAACTTTGGTGCAGGGAACTACGACCGTGTGCGGAAGACCTACCGCTTGGCCACCGGGATCGCCCTGGTCATCTCTGTCCTGTGGTGGCTGGTGTTCCTGCTGTTCCCCAGACAGATCGCCCTGCTCTTTGTCTCCGACAACCTGACTTACTTGGACTGCGCCCAGCACGTGTTCCGCCTCTATATGCTGGCGTTCTGCCTGTACGGCGTCCACATGACCACCGCGTCCTTCTTCCAGGGGATTGGCAAGCCGGTAAAGTCTCTAGTGATCCCGCTGGTCCGGCAGGGAGTCCTGCTCATCCCGCTGGCGCTGCTGCTGTCTCCGCGACAGGGGCTGGACGGTGCGCTCTTGGCAGCACCCATTGCGGATGTCCTGACCTGCTTGTTGTGCGTGCTCTTGGCATGGTTGGAGTTCCGAGGGTGGAGAAGACGGGAGCGGACGTGACAACCCAAAAGGAGGGAGCGCATGAAGATCTACGAAGTGCAGGAGCGAAAACCTGCCCTGATGAGCGCCTTATTAGCAGTCTGGGAGGCCTCCGTCCGGGCGACCCACCTGTTCCTATCCAACGAGGAGATTGCGCACATCAAAACCTACGTCCCCCAGGCGTTAGCAGCCGTCCCACACCTCATCGTGGCAGAACGGACGCCTGGCGTGCCCGTGGGCTTCCTAGGCGTGGAAGGCGACCGGCTGGAGATGCTGTTCCTGGCGCCGTCAGAGCGCGGGCAGGGGACAGGGCGCCAGCTGCTCCAATACGGCATCCAAACCTACGGGATACGCACCGTCACCGTCAACGAGCAGAACCCCCAGGCGGTGGGCTTCTACCAGCACCTGGGCTTTGTGACCTACCAGCGGACAGACCAGGACGAGCAGGGGAACCCCTACCCGCTGCTCTACATGAGACTGCCCTGAGCGCGAAAAAAATCCTCCGTAGCGATACGGAGGATTTTTATATGAGTCAGATTCGATCAGAATACGGGAACCACAGCACCGCCATAGGTGTTGTTGATGTATTCACGGATGGTGTCGGATTCCAGAGCCTTGACCAGAGCCTGGATGGCAGCGTTCTTTTCGTTGCCTTCCTTGACTGCGACCACGTTCACATAAGCGGTAGCAGCGTCGCCGTCCTTGGATTCCACGGCCAGAGCGTCAGCGACTTTCAGGCCAGCGTCGATGGCATAGTTGCCGTTGATGACTGCCAGGTCAACGTCCTTCAGACGGGTGGGGATCTGAGCAGCTTCCAGTTCCAGGATTTCCAGGTTCTTCTTGTTCTCGGTGATGTCCAGCTTGGTGGCGTTGATGCCTACGCCGTCAGCCAGCTTGATCAGACCTTCCTGCTGGAGGAGCAGCAGAGCGCGGGCTTCGTTGGTGGCGTCGTTGGGGACAGCGATCTGAGCGCCGTCGGGCAGGTCGGCGATGGTAGCGGTCTTGCCGGCATAGAGGCCGAAGGGTTCGTAGTGGACTTCCGCGACGCTTGCCAGATGGGTGCCGTTGTCCTTGTTGTAGTTGTTCATGTAGGTGATGTGCTGGAAGTAGTTGGCGTCCAGGGAGCCGTCTTCGACCGCGTCATTGGGGGTGTTGTAGTCGTTGTATTCCACGATGTCCAGGGTGATGCCTTCCTTAGCCAGGATGGGCTTGACCTGTTCCAGGATCTCAGCGTGGGGAGCGGGGGTAGCGCCCACCTTCAGGGTGGTGCCTTCGGTGGAAGCGGGGGTGCTGGTGGCAGCGCTGGTGGCGGCGTCAGCGGGGTTGGAGCTGGTGGCTGCGTTGTTGGAGCCACCGCCGCAAGCGGCCAGGGACAGGCAGGTCACGACAGACAGTGCCAGTGCGAACAGTCTTTTCTTCATCTTCATTTTCTCCTTTGCTTAAAAATGGTTTGCATGAGATAACAATGCTATGTGAACCGCACAGAGCGGAACGCAACAGGGGGGACATCCAAACAAGGGCAATAAAAAACGCCCTCGACAACCTGTCAAGGACGAAAGCGCAGCTTCGTGGTACCACCTTGGTTCGTCGAAACCTCACAGCTCCGACCTCAGAGAGTGCGGGACGATGTCGTCCGATACTCCTGCGCGTTGACGGGCGCACCCGGCGCGGCCTAAGTTTGACCCTCAGTCGCGCGGCTCCAAGACCATGTTCTGCGTGGCGCTCCGTGCCTGTTTCCAGCTGCCCAGGCTCTCTATACCGTACTTCCGCGCGTACTCTTCTCTTCATTGCCTTTGAATCATTATTTTGGATTCGTTAGCATTAAATTTACCACAGAATGCCACCGGTGTCAATGGGAGCTTTTGCCCAGAAAAAGAGTGGGCAAGGGGCGAACCTTGTCCACTCTTTACAAAAATCAGGTTTCGTCGGTGGCTTTCGCCGAACCGGCACCACGCTTGCCCCGTTTCCGGGTCTTGGTGTTGCGGCGATCGAGACGGTTGGCGGTGTGGGTGCCCAGGGACTGGAAGATCTGCACCATGATGACCAGCAGGATGACGGACACGTACAGCACCAGGTACATCCGGCGCTGATAGCCGTTGTTGATGGCCAAGCTGCCCAGGCCGCCGCCGCCGATGGCTGCGGACATAGCGCCGTAGCCCAGGATGGTAATGAAGGCGGTGGTAAAACCGTTGATGAGGGAGGGCAGTGCCTCCGGCAGCATGACCTTGAAGGTGATCTGCATGGGGGTGCAGCCCATGGCCTGTGCTGCCTCCAAAATGCCGTGGTCAGACTCCCGCAGGGAGGCCTCCACCAGACGTGCCACGAAGGGGAAGGCGGCCACCACCAGGGGGATGATGGACGCGACGGTGCCCACGCTGGTGCCGATGATGACCCGGGAGAGGGGGATGACCAGCACCATCAGGATGAGGAAGGGCACGGAGCGGAGCAGGTTGACGATGACGTTGATGACCCGCATGAGGGCGCGGGGCAGGGGACGGACGCCGTCCGGCTCACCGGTGACCAGGATGATGCCCAGAGGCAGGCCGATGACGTAGGCGAAGAAGGTGGACAGGACGGTGGAGTAGAAGGTCTCCCAGATGTCCTTGAGCAGGCTGGCTTCCAGATAGGCCAGCTGCTGGCTGACGACGGTGGAACCAAACAGAGTGCCGAAAAATTCATCCATGATAGTCACGAACCTCCTCCATAGTCACGTTGGGCTGGCTCTTGATGTATGCCATAGCCTTGGCCGCCTCCTCCGGGTCGGTGGGCAGACCCAGCAGCATGGTGCCGAAGGCCTTGCCGTCGATGTTCCGGGTGTCAGCGCCCAGGATGTTCACCTTCACGCCGCAGTCGATGGCCAGGGATGCGATGAGCGGTTCGTAGGAGGAACCGCCGTTGAAAGCGATGCGGATGACGTTGGCGGCAGGCAGCTGGTCGATGACCACCCCGTTGGGGTACACCAGCCGACGACCGGCCTCGGTCTGGGGGTTGGAGAAGATGTCCTCCACCGTGCCGGATTCCTGCAATACGCCGTGGTCCAGGATGGCCACGTGAGTGCAGATCTCCTCCACCACCGCCATCTCATGGGTGATGACCACCACGGTGATGCCCAGCCGCTGGTTGATGTCCTTGACCAGCTTCAGGATGTCCTGGGTGGTCTTGGGGTCCAGAGCGGAGGTGGCCTCGTCGCAGAGCAGGATTTTGGGGTCAGAGGCCAGGGCACGGGCGATGGCGATACGCTGCTTCTGTCCGCCGGAGAGCTGCGCAGGGTAGGCGTCCGCCTTGTCGGGCAGGCCGACGATCTCCAGCAGCTCCTTGGCCTTCTTCTGGGCGTCGGCGGCTTTCACGCCGGCGATCTCCATGGGAAAGCAGATATTCTTCAGACAAGTTCGCTGCATGAGCAGGTTGAACTGCTGAAAGATCATGCTGATGGAACGGCGCTGCTGGATCAGCTCCTTGGCGGGCATGACGCACAAGTCCTTGCCGTCGATGACCACCTGACCGGAGGTGGGACGCTCCAGCAGGTTGATGCAGCGCACCAGGGTGGACTTGCCCGCGCCGCTCATGCCCACGATGCCGTAGACGTCACCGTCGTGGATGGTGATGTTCACATCATGCAAGGCGGTCAGCTCCCCGTCGGCGGTGGGGAAGACCTTGGTGATGTGTTTTAATTCGATCATAAAATCACTTCCCTTGGGAAAATTCTCGTTCAGTGCTACAATATTAAATTGTAAGATAAAAATCGAAAGGTGTCAAGGGAAAGCCGCATTCTGCCGAAAAACGTTACAGCAACGCTTCCAGTTCCGCCAAACTCTCCGGCCGAGTCGCCCAGCTGGTGGCGAAGCGGATGACGGTGTGGCCCTCGTCCAGCTCCTCCCAGAACCCGAAGGACACGCGCTTGGCCAGCTCCTCCATCTGCCCATTCTCCACCACCACGAACTGCTGGTTGGTGGGGGTCTCCAGGTAGAACCGATACCCTTTCCGGCGCAGGATGTCCTTGAGCTGCTCCGCCATGGCGATGGCGTGGCGGGAGATGTCCAGATAGAGCCCGTCGGTGAACAACGCGTCAAATTGCAGCCCCAGCAGCCGTCCCTTGGCCAGCAGGGCGCCGTTCTGCTTAATTTGCGTGAAGAAGTGGGGGATGAGGTCGGCCTTGGGGAACACCACCGCCTCGCCGAACAGCGCGCCCACCTTGGTGCCGCCGATGTAGAAGGCGTCGCATAGCTCCGCCAGGTCAGGCAGGGTCACATCCGTCCCATGAGCCGCCAGACCGTAGCCCAGACGGGCGCCGTCCAGATAGAGGGGCAGGTCATACCGGTCGCATACCGCACGGATGGCCTCCAGCTCCGCCTTGGTGTACAACGTGCCGTACTCGGTGGGGTGAGAGATGTAGACCATCCCCGGGCACACCATGTGCTCCCAGTTCTCGTCCCGGTAGAATTGCTCCACCCAGGTAGCCAGGTCAGCTGCCGCCACCTTGCCCTCGTGCTGGGGTACCGTCAGCACCTTGTGACCGCCCGCCTCAATGGCACCTGCCTCGTGGAGGGCGACGTGCCCCGTGTCTGCCGCCAGAACGCCCTGATAGGGCCGGAGGAGACTGCGGATGACGGTGGCGTTGGTCTGGGTGCCGCCCACCAGGAATTCCACCTGAGCGTCGGGGCAGTGGCAGGCAGCGCGGATCTTGTCCTTGGCCTGGGCGCAGTAGGGGTCCTGACCGTAGCCGACGGTCTGTTCCAGATTGGTGTCCAGAAGCCGCTGAAGGACGGCAGGATGCGCGCCTTCGAGATAGTCGCTGTTGAAGTAGAGCATGGTCGTCACCTTTCTTTTTATTTTATAGGTAGGAACATATCATTTATAAGTAGAAGTATGTCGAAGGGCGAACCCCCGGCGAGGGTTCGCCCTCTTTTTGACTGCGTCAAAAATTCACCCACTCCTGCGCTTTTTTGCGCTGGGGTATTTCGGCATCTGCGGATGCCGACCAGGGGCCTTGCCCCTGGCCCCCACTTCATTTTCTTCGAGAAGAAAACGAAGCAAAAAAAGCTTAAATTGCCCTGCGGGGCTTGAATTTCGTTAGGTGGTTTTATTTTTTGGGTTTCCGATGCGACAAAATAATCCGCACATAAGCGATCACATACAACGTCATCGCCATGAACAGCGACAGGAACGCAATGTCCAGGATCAGGCTCGCCACGTACCCCGGCATCCCCACCCAGAACAGCAGCAGCCCCAGGCAGATATACAGCAACACCGTGTTCACCTTCCCGTAGATCAGCGCACCGTGGTTCTCGCCGCTCTTGGTCACGGCGATGAGGGCCAGGATGCCGATGGTCACCTCCTTGATGAGGAAGAAGACGAACAGGGGGATGGTGGCCGGGTAGTGCTGGAAGAGGCAGAGGATGAAGGTGGCCTGGGTGATCTTATCCGCCACCGGGTCCAAGATCTTGCCGAACTCGGAGACCTGGTCAAAGTGCCGAGCAATCTTCCCGTCCAGCAGGTCGGTCAGGGCGGACACCAGCAGGGTCACAGCAGCCAGGATGACCCCCACCCCGGTGCCCCAGTTGTAGAAGTAGTAGAACAGGAAGGCCATGGGGATGCGGAGGAAGCTGAGGAGATTGGGGAAGGTCAAAATGTCGTGCAGAGTGAATTTGTTCATACAGTGGCTCCAATCTAATCCTGTTTGGCGCTTGCCAGGCACCGGCGGAAGGACTCGACAAAAAGCGAGCACTTTCTCAGGCAATACAGTAAAAGCATACCACAGGCGGCGAAAAAGTCAAGTGTGACGGTTGGAAAGGGTTTGAAAGAGTCGGAAAATTTTTCTTAATATTTTCGAAAGACCGCTCCGCCGGACGCCCCTTGCAAGGGCCTGTCAGGTATGATATGATGACAGCAGTTTTTGCAACGAATCAGGAGGAAATGCCCATGAAACAGCGCAGCCCCGTGGTGAGCACTCTGCTCAGTCTGCTCGTCACCCTCATCGGCGGCGGTATCTACTTCTATATCGCCATCCCCGCCCTCAACCCCAAGAGTTTCAGCTTCTACCTCTTCGTCATCGTCCTCTGCGTCCTCTATATGCTGGCCAAATTCCTGTTCAGCAGTGAGGACAGCCAGTCGGGCAAGGGGAAGAAGAAAAAGGAGCCCAAACAGACCATCCTGGAGCCGGACGGCAAGGGTGGCTTCAAGGTCAACGGCCCCCACCGGCGCAAGTGGAACAAGCCCGGCCGAGGCAGCGTCTACCGCATCCCCATGGTCATCGTGGGCCTGTGCCTGCTGGTCTGCGTGGTGGGCAGCGTCATCTCCGCCGTGCCGTTCCACGCCAAAGCCTATCAGAACCTGCTCCAGGTGGAGACCGGCGACTTCGCCCAGGACGTGACGGAGATCTCGTATAACAAAATCCCCATGCTGGACGCCGACTCCGCCAAGCAGCTGGGTCGCCGCGCCATGGGCAGCATCAGCCAGAACTCCAACCTGGTCTCCCAGTTCGAGGTCAGCGACTACTACACCCAGATCAACTACAACGGCAACCCGGTGCGGGTCTCCCCCTTGGAGTACGGCAACGTCATCAAGTGGTTCAACAACCGCTCCGACGGCCTGCCTGGCTATATCGTGGTCAACATGGTCACTCAGGAGGCGCGGCTGGTGCAGCTGAAGGAGGGCATGCAGGTGTCCACCTGTGAGCACTTCAACCGCAACCTCCGCCGCTATCTCCGCTTCCGGTACCCCACTTATATGTTCGGCGACATCAACTTCGAGGTGGACGAGGACGGGACGCCCTACTGGATTTGTTCCAGAGTGGATAAGACCATCGGCCTCTTCGGCGGCGAGGACATCCGTGGCGCCGTCCTGGTCAACGCGGTCACCGGCGAGCATACCTATTATGAACGGGACGTGCCCACCTGGGTGGATCGGGTGTACGACCCGGACATCATCGTGAACCAGTACGACTTCCACGGCAAGCTGGTCAACGGCTGGATCAACAGCTGGCTGGGTCAGAAGGCGGTGACCACCACCACAGCGGGATACAATTATATTGCCCTGAACGACGACGTTTATATGTATACCGGCGTCACCTCCGCCGGTTCCGATGAGTCCAACGTGGGCTTCCTGCTGGTGAACCAGCGCACCAAGTCGGCCAAGTATTATAATGTGACCGGCGCGGAAGAGCTTTCCGCCATGTCCTCCGCCGAGGGCGCCGTGCAGCACCTGAACTATGCCGCCACCTTCCCCCTGCTGCTGAACATCTCCGACCAGCCCACCTATTTTATGGCGCTGAAGGACAGCGCGGAACTGGTGAAGATGTACGCCATGGTCAACGTCAGCGACTACCAGATCACCGCCACCGGCACCACCGTGGCCGCCTGCCAGAAGGCGTACCAGGAGCAGCTGGTGGAGAACGGCATCGAAGTGAAGCAGGATGTGAAGGAGGAGGAACCGGCGGGCGAGGAGCGCACCGTCACCGGTGAAGTGGCCGAAATCAGAAGTTCGGTCATCAGCGGCAACACCTGGTACTACTTCCGCCTGAAGGGCAAGGAGAACGCCTGCTATTATGGCATCAGCGCCGCCGACTGCCCCGAGGCAGTGACCTACAACAAGGGCGACCAGCTCACCATTCTCTACCCTGTCAGCGAGAACGGCACCTTGCGCAAGGCGTCGGAGATCAAGATTAAGTGATAAAATAGAAGATCAGCACCGGCCACCGCCCTAATTTGGGGCGGTGGTTTTTTGTGGGTATCACCTCATGTCGGTGTAAAGTTTGCCAAGACAAGAATGGTAAAAAATGCTGTCAAAACGGAGGATGCGAGCAGGGTAGATGATTATGTCATCACGGTGGATGAACTGCCCGAAATCTATAATCGGGAAAAGTAGTATGAGGTGCCTTTGATTTTGTTGCCAAAGGCGGTTACGTGATGTAAAATGTTTGTAGCCTATCAGTGTGAAGGGAGAGTAAGCAGAAATATTACACTGAGTTCGCACCGAAAGAATGCAATAAATAGCAAGTGATTGGAAAATAAAGGATGGAAAGCATTTGATACGAGCTGAATAGCAATGCTATTTCGTTGCTTTCGTATGAAATGTGAGGTTCGTTTTGTGAACTTTTGCTGTCCCACCCCTTGCGGGTGGGTGGATTGAAATCGCATGCGACGCCGATCGAGCTGTTTATCCCTACTGTCCCACCCCATGCAGGTGGATTAAAGTTAGACGACCTAGCAGTAGGACTGTCCCACTCCCATAATGGAACATCTGAGCAAAAGCAAATAGCGGCATGGCAAAACTACAGCGTACGAAAGTGCTCAAAAGTTAAGGTTTGTCGCGTTAAGTTGGGGGTATTCGCATGATTGAACTGGAATCAATAGAAATATTTCATACCTCAAGGGGAACTGTTTGCATTGTAGAAGGTGATCGCAAATTGAGAGTGGGACAAAGCGTTATCATCAACGGAGAAAAGCATGAGATCAAAAAAATCTTGTTTCCACCAAAACCGGATGACGAGAGGGTTGCTATTATCGTTGAGGATTGAGCTTAAATTCTAAGAAACAAGAAGCACAGTGCGTTTGCACTGTGCTTTCTGCGCATAAACTTATTCTTGCTTTTTGTTTCCTCCAAAGCTTTTGCCGCTTTTGAAACGCTCTATCGCAAGCTTAGCGAGAAAATCAGATTCCTCAAAAGTTAAAATCGAATAAGGGTTTTCCTGCGAATCATCCTCATGCCCGTTGAACACAGGTTTAGGCGGATTCACAAAGGGGTCAAACCCCAACTTCTCGCAGATACTTTCATAGGTGACTTTCATTGAAATACCTCCATTCTACACCGTTGCCAACGTTGCGTATACACTTTGCCATCTCAATGCTTCTGCGCAAGCTCCGCCTTTTCTCTATCATCCTGTTCTAAGAATCGCTTGGCAATGGTAGCACGAATTCGAGCGTCATCAAAGTCAGCATCAAACGCTAAAATTGGGTCATCCGGGTCATACGGTTCCGCTGCTTTTCGGTCGGTTTCCAACCACTCCCGGTCGGCTTTCGATAAATTTAACGATTTCCGCTTTTTCTTCTTTGGGGTTGCCGCATTTGCTTCTGCGATACGCAGCGACAACAAAATAATATCTTCTGAGTTGGCGTCTTTATGATTATCAATATAGTCCAGCACCGTCTGAATATCGTTGTCCGATCCCAGGTCGCATAATACACCGAGCACGAAATCTTTGTCATCAAAGATTTTGCGCAGTGCCTGAATCAGTTCAGTTTTGCACTCTTTTGAAAATCCCATTCTAATCACCTCATTCTTCCGCTCCAAGTTGCCTCTGCGCAAGTTGGGCTTTTTCTTCATCGTCTCGTGCCAACAAACGTCTAGCTACCGTAGCACGATAACGGTCAAAATCGATGTCAGCATCAAGCGTGTTAAAAATCGGGTCATCTGGGGCATACGGTTCCGCTTCTTTCAAGCTAGTTTCCAACCGCTCCCGTAGCGCCTTCGACAAATTCAACGCCATACTACTATGCCTCCCTCAATTACATCATGTTACTTCCAGTATACTGGATTTTGAGCGGACATGCAACCGCTGCCAGAGCACCCCCGCATTGCTCCCACCACCCCACCTATGCTATACTTTCCCCCAGGAGGGATACGATGGAATTACGGGTACTCAACTACTTCCTGGCCGTAGCGAGGGAGGAAAACTTCACAAAAGCGGCCAAGCAGCTGCACGTGACCCAGCCCACCCTGTCCCGGCAGATCGCGCAGTTGGAGGAGGAGCTGGGGGTGAAGCTGTTCCAGCGGAGCAACCACAACATCATCCTCACCGAGGACGGCATGATGCTCAAGCGGCGTGCTCAGGAGATCCTGACCTTAGCTGACCGGACGAAACAGGACTTCCTGCGCAAGGAAGCCAACCTGGAGGGCATCATCGCCATCGGCAGCGGAGAGTTCCTCTCCACCCGCATCCTCACCGACTGCATGGCCGCCTTCCGGACGCAGCACCCGTTGGTGCGATACGAGCTGTACAGCGGCCACGGCGGGAGCGTGCGGGAACGGCTGGATCGGGGGCTGCTGGACGTGGGGCTCATGGCCGAGCCGGTGGACATTCGGAAATACGAGTTCGTCCCCATGCCCATTCGGGAGCGCTGGGGGGCGCTGGTGCGGGAGGACTCCGCTCTGGCCCAGCGGGCGCACATCACGCCGGAGGATTTGGTGGGGCTTCCACTGGTCTCCGCCACCAGCGACATCGCGCAGAGCAACATCGGCGCTTGGCTGGGACAGGCGCTGGAGCGGGTGGAGATCATCGGCAAGGGCAACCTGCTCTACAACGAGGCATTGTTGGCTCGGAGCAGTCAGGGGGCGGTCATCGCCATCCAGCTGGACTGCCACTATGACGGCCTGAAATTCATCCCCTTTCAGCCGCCCCTGGAGAATGGGACGGCGCTGGCGTGGAAGAAGGAGCAGATGTTTTCCGCCGCCACCACGGCCTTTCTCGCCTTTGCAAAACAATACATTACAGGCATATCTGACGATAGGAAATAGGCATTCGACATGAAGTGGATGCGCGGATATAATAAGGGTGTTCCCAGATGGGAACACCCTCTTTTTGGAGGGGAAAGGACGGGATTTCATGACGAGACAGGAAGTGAGCCAGCGGTACAACATCCCCCTATCCATTCTGCGCGACTACGAGCGGTGGGGGAGACGAGAGGGAAGGTGCTGCTACGATCAGACCGACCTGGAACGGCTCAGCCTCATCATGACCCTCTATGACGTGGGTTTTACCAGCCCGGAGGTGGAACACTATCTGTGCGCGGACGACGCACGGATGCAGATGCTGCAAACCCGGCGGGAACAGCTGTTGGAGGACATCCACCGGCGGCAGACCCAACTGGATCGGCTGGATTACTTGCGCTTCACGCTGACCAAAAACCACAACTTTGATTTCGAATAGGAGGAAGACAACATGAACGCATTGGTAGCATATTTTTCCGCAACCGGCACCACCAAGAAGGT
>CAKTQP010000037.1 GCA_934597165.1 uncultured Oscillospiraceae bacterium | reverse complement strand
TTTTTGCAGATGACAAAACATACTATAGTAGTATAGGCGATTTTCAAACGGGTGTCAAGGCGAGGAAAGAGTGGGAAAACCTTCTTTCGTGGACAATTCTGTGGAATCTTGCTATAATGAGCCAAAGGAGGGGATACCGTGGAGGAATATCGTGTCATCCGGTCAGCCCGCAAGACCCTGTCCCTGGAGATCACCGAAGACCTGACCGTGCTGGTGCGGGCGCCCTATCAGGTGTCCCAGAGCCGCATCGACGCCTTTGTGGAACGGCAGCAGGATTGGATCACTGCCCACCGGGAGCGCTGCCGTCAGTGGCAGGAGCAGCACCCGGAGCCGACCGAAGAGGAGCGGCTGGACTGCATCGCCCGCGCCAAGGAGATCTTACCCCAAAAGGTGGAGTATTATGGCCGCCTGATGGGGCTCATGCCCACCGGTCTGACCATCACTGACGCCCGAAAGCGGTTCGGCAGCTGCAGCGGCAAAAACCGCATTTCCTTCGCCTGGCGGCTCATGCGCTACCCGGAGGAGGCCATCGACTATGTGGTCGTCCACGAGCTGGCCCACATCCGCCACAAGAACCACGGCGAAGCCTTTTACCAGCTCATCGCCTCGGTGCTGCCGGACTATAAGGAACGCATCAAACTGTTGAAAGAATAAAGATAGGAACCAGACGTTATGAACAGAGAAAAAAACCGGAATATCATTCTCATCGGCATGCCCGGCTCCGGCAAGAGCACCCTGGGTGTCCTGCTGGCCAAAGCCCTGGGTCGCCGCTTCGTGGATACCGATCTGCTCATCCAGGAGCGGGAGGGGCGGCTGCTCCAGGACATCATCGACAACGACGGCATCGAGACGTTCCTGCAGATCGAGGAACAAGTCCTGCTGTCCGTGGACGTGGAACACGCCGTCATCGCCACCGGTGGCAGCGTGGTCTATTCCCAGGCGGGGATGGAGGCGCTGAAACGGAATGGGGATGTGGTGTACCTGTCCGCCACCTACGAAGAGGTGGAGAAGCGGGTGACCAACATCACCACCCGAGGCATCGTGCTCAAGCACGGGTGCAGCTTGCAGGATGCTTTTGTGGAGCGGGTGCCGTTGTATGAGCAGTATAGTGACTATACTGTGGATGGGACGGGGAAGAGTATTGAGGAGTGTGTGGAGGAGATCGTGAGGCTTTTCAACTGAGAACTCGTTTGCGAAAATCAAGCCGCGCAGCGCCATTTAAGCTTTTTTTGCTTCGTTTTCTTCTCGAAGAAAATGAAGTGGGGTCCAGGGGCAAGGCCCCTGGTCGCTGACCGCAGTCAGCGAAATTCTCCTGTGCTTCTAAAAGCGCAGGAAGGGGTGAATTTTGGGCGCAGCCCAAAAGAGGGGAAACCCTCGCCGGGGGTTTCCCCTGATGCGTACCACGTAACGTTTTTTCAAACGTTGCGTGGTTCTTTTTTTGTCCGGTATCGCATATCCTCCTCCCAACCAAACAAGGAGGCGATACCATGGACTGGCAGCTACCCATCTACGACGGCACCACCCAACGAGGCATTCTCACCGCCCAACGGCAGGGGCTGCGCACCATCTTCCACGTCCGCTGTCCCAAGTGGGGCGAGGGGGTGTACAAAATTTGGCTCCAAGGGGAGCGGGAGGCGCTATTGCTGGGCACGCTGGTGCCAGAAGGGGAGGTGTTCACGTTGGAACGGAGCATCTCCAACGCCATGCTCCGGGAGAAAGGCGTGGAGCACTGCGCGGCGGCGATGGTGGTGTCCGAAGGGATGGCAGAAGCGACCCCGGCGGAGCGGACAGGCTCGGAGTGGCGTTCCACCCAGGGGCTGGAGCTGCCGGCGCTGGAAGCTGGTCTGGCGCGAGAGATACGAGGGCTGAAAGGGGGGCGCTGGCGTCCCATCCAGGGGGGCATTGCGGTGACCTGTCCCTGGGTCATCGGGCAGCCCATGCCCTGTATGCCGCTGTGCTGTTTTGCGTCCTGGTCGCCGGAGCGGGGCGGGACGCTGGCGTGGATGCTGGATGAGATGGGAAAACCCTTGGGATTGATGGTATAAAATCAGGAAGCGGTGGCAGAATAAGGACGCAAACTGTGAAAGGAGATGATACCATGGCCAACCTGACCAGCAAGGAACTGGACGCCCTGGAAGATCAGCTGAACTTTGAACACACTTGCGTCTGCAAGTACCAGGCAGCCGCCCAGGAGACCACCGAGACCGCCCTGCGCAACAGCTTCAACCAGTACGCCGGGCAGCATCAGCAGATCTTTAACAACCTGCTGAATTTCCTGCGCTGAGCACCAAAGAAAGGAAGGGTTTATCCATGAACGATCAGGAACGTATGACCGACCTGCTGCTGACGGAGAAGAAGATGTCCACCAACTACAACCTCTTCGCCTCCGAATGCATCCACCCCAAGCTGAAGGACGCCTTCCTGGACGCCCTCAAACAGGGGCAGACCATCCAGTCTGACCTGTTCTCCGCCGCCCAGAGCCGTGGCTGGTATCAGACCATGCCCGCGGACGGCACCCAGATCAATCAGGCGTATCAGAAGTTCTCCGCCATGAGCTGAACACGAGGGGCTCCTTCCCAGGTTTCTGTGGGAAGGAGCCCCTTTTTCTCCCGCCGTCCGCTTGCCAAAAAGAGGGGGATATGTTACAATTTCAGTAATTAAGTCCGAAGGAAAGGAGGGAACGCCTGATGAAGTGTCCCTATTGCGGCATGAGAGAGAGCAAGGTCATCGACTCCCGTCCCACTGACGAATACGATTCCATCCGCCGTCGTCGGGAGTGCCTGTCCTGCGGCAAGCGGTTCACCACCTATGAGACCGTGGAACGTCTCCCCCTGATGGTCATCAAGAAGGATGGCAGTCGGCAGAGCTTTGACAAGGAGAAGGTCCTGCGGGGGATGATGCGCGCCTGCGAGAAGCGGCCGGTGCCGGTGGATACGTTGATGCGTCTGGCGGACGAGATCGAACAGGAACTGCAGAACTCCCTGGAGCGGGAGATCAGCAGCCGGAAGATCGGCGAGCTGGTCATGGATCGGCTCAAGTGCGTGGACGAGGTGGCTTATGTACGCTTCGCCTCGGTGTATCGCCAGTTCAAGGACATCAACACCTTTATGACCGAATTGAATAAGCTCCTGGCGGAGCGTGCCTGAACACACGGAGAGAGCAACCCGGTTTTTTCGGATTGCTTTTTCCGTGTTTTCTTCCATTCACAGCAGATTGGCAAGCGACAGCTCCTCCACCTCCGCCAGATGCTCCACCTCCGCGATGAGCACCCCGTTGGCCGCGCTGTACTCCTCCTCCGCCTCCTGCTGCAGCAGCTCCAGCACCTCCCGGAACCCGGTGTTCACCGCGTCCGCGTTGGCGTGACAGCTGGTGACATACAGCAGACCCGTATAACCGTCCCACGCCTCCTGTGCCTGTCGGGTCAGCACCGTGGCGCGGCGCCACTGACCGGCTTCCGCTTCCTCCTCCGCCTGGTTCAGCAGGGTCACCAGCTGGTTGGACGCCTGGGCGGTGTAGCGGATGTTGGCCAGGCTCAGGCCGAAGATGGCAAGTAAGATGCCCAAAGAGATCCACAGTCGTTTCAATGCCCCTTGCCCTCCTTTGGTACATAGTACACCGTGCCGCTCTCGTCCACCGTCAGCAAGAACACCTGCTCCGGTTTGCTGTGCCCGTGTTGGGTCAGCTGGTCTTGGAGCCAGGCGCGATCCAGGCTGCGCAGGGTCAGATTTTGATTTAGCACTTTGCCGTCGCTGATGATGACCAACGGCAGACCCTGCTCGTCTGGCGTCACATTCATCTGCGCCGGTGTCAACGGCTGGTGCTGGGGGTAGAGGAGGACGGAGACCTGACCGGAGTTCTCCAGGATGGCGTATTTCACCGTGGACAGGTCGGTGATGCCCTGCAAGCGCAGCTCCTCCAGCAGCTCGTCCAGCGTGAACCGGGTCTTGGCCATCTCCCGCTGTAAAATCGCCCCATGGTCGATGATGACGCTGGGGCGGCCACAGAGGAGGTTGCGGAGGGTGACGCTCTTGAGGGAGAGGACGGACAGGAGCATGGTCAGGGAGAAGAGGGTGATGATGGGGATGAGGCCGTAGGCCAGGGGGATGCCGAAGTCCTGCATGGGCACGGCGGCCAGGTCGGAGATGAGCATGGTGAACACCAGCTCCACCGTCTCCAGCTCCCCCACCTGCTTCTTGCCCATGATGCGGATGCCCACGGTGAGCAGCAGGTATAAGATGATGGTGCGGATGAATGCGATGGCCAAACCTCCCAACTCCTTTCCGGCCGAAGCGTTGTTAATATACCCAAAAGGGCGGGGGGATATGTGCCGGAGGGGGAAAGATTGCCGAAAATCGCGGAAGCCCTTGCAAAAGGGCGTCGGATTGTGGCATAATAGTCAGGATAATGAGAATTGGTAGACGGGTATGTATATTTATGCAGAAATCTCGCTGAATATTTGAGATTTATACATAACGTCTTTTGGACAGCGACGAAGGAAGGACGGTACGCGATATGCAGGCAACGTTGATATTGGAAAACGGACAGACCTTTGTTGGCACCAGCATTGGCAGCACAGAGGATCGGGTCTGTGAGATGGTCTTCAACACCTCCATGGTGGGCTATCAGGAGATCCTCACCGACCCCTCTTACGCCGGCCAGGGCGTGGTCATGACCTACCCCCTGATCGGCAACTACGGCGTCAACGAGGAGGACGATGAGAGCTTCCGCCCCTGGGCAGAGGCGTTGATCGTCCGCCACCTGGCCGCCAGAGGCAGCAACTTCCGCTGTCAGGGCAGCCTGGACGACTACTTGAAGGCACACAACATCACGGGCATCGAGAACGTGGACACCCGCGCCATCACCCGCATCCTCCGCAAGCAGGGCACCATGAACGGCATGATCACCTGCGCTGAGGAATACGACCTGGACGAAGTGCTCCAGAAGATCAAAGCCTACCGGGTGGAGGGCACTGTCGAGAAAGTGTCCATCCAGACCAAGGAAGAGTTCCCCGGCCAGCCCGGCGGCACCGGCTACAAGATCGCCCTGTACGACTTCGGCGAGAAGCGGAACATGACCCGCTGCCTGACCAAACGGGGCTGCGATGTGACCGTTTTCCCCTGCCACACCCCGGCGGAGGAGATTTTGAGCGGCGGTTTCGACGGCGTCATGCTCTCCAACGGCCCTGGTGACCCGGCTGACTGCGTGGACATCATCCAGGAGGTCAAGAAGCTGTACCAGTCCGACCTGCCCATCTTCGCCGTCTGCCTGGGACACCAGCTCATGGCTCTGGCCACCGGCGCACAGACCGGCCCCCTGCCTTACGGCCACCGTGGCGCCAACCACCCGGTGCGGGACATCCATCGCAAGCGGGTCTTCATCACCTCTCAGAACCACGGCTATTACGTCATGAAAGAGACCATCGATCCCGCCATCGCACGGGTGGAGCACGAGAACGTCAACGACGGCACCTGCGAGGGTCTGGGCTACGTGGGGAAGAACATCTTCACCGTCCAGTTCCATCCGGAGGCGTCCCCCGGCCCGGTGGATTCCGATTACCTCTTTGACGAGTTTATGGATATGATCGCTCTGGCGAAGAAGGGAGGCATCCGTCATGCCTAAGGATACCAACATCAAAAAAGTATTGGTCATCGGCTCCGGCCCCATCATCATCGGTCAGGCCGCCGAGTTTGACTACGCAGGCACCCAGGCTTGCCGCGCCCTGAAGGAAGAGGGCATCGAGGTGGTGCTGGTCAACTCCAACCCGGCCACCATCATGACCGACAAGGATATCGCCGACCACGTGTATATCGAGCCGCTGAATAGTTATTCGCTCACCCAGGTCATCGAAAAAGAGCATCCCGATGCAGTTTTGCCCACCCTGGGCGGTCAGATCGGCCTGAACCTGGCCATGAACCTGTACGAAGACGGCACCCTGGATCGCTACGGCGTCAAGCTCCTGGGCACCTCCGCCGACTCCATCCGCCGGGCAGAGGATCGCCAGGGGTTCAAGGACACCATGGAGTCTATCAACCAGCCCTGCGTGGTCTCTAAGGTCGTGCACACCGTGGAGGACGCAGTGGAGTTCGCCAACTCCATCGGCCTGCCTGTCATCGTCCGTCCCGCCTACACCCTGGGTGGCACCGGCGGCGGCATCGCCTATGATGAGTTCATGCTCCGGGAAATCTGCGACCGTGGTCTGGAGCTGTCCCGTGTCCATGAAGTTTTGATCGAACGCTGTATCGCAGGCTGGAAGGAAATTGAATTTGAAGTCATGCGGGACAGCGCTGGCAACGTCATCACCATCTGCGGCATGGAGAACATCGACCCGGTGGGCGTCCATACTGGCGACTCCATCGTGGTGGCACCCTGCCAGACCCTGGCCAACAAGGAATATCAGATGCTCCGTACCGCCGCGCTGGACATCATCAGTGCCCTGGAGATTGAGGGCGGTTGTAACTGCCAGTTCGCCCTGAACCCGGACTCTTTCGAGTACGCGGTCATCGAGGTCAACCCCCGTGTCTCCCGTTCCTCCGCCCTGGCGTCCAAGGCCACCGGCTATCCCATCGCCAAGGTGGCCGCTAAGATCGCCCTGGGCTACACCCTGGACGAGATCCCCAACGCCGTCACCGGCAAGACCACCGCTTGCTTTGAACCCACCCTGGACTATTGCGTCCTGAAGATCCCCCGCCTGCCCTTCGATAAGTTCACCACCGCCAGCCGTACCCTGGGCACCCAGATGAAGGCCACCGGCGAGGTCATGGCCATCGGCAACAGCTTCGAGGCCGGTCTGATGAAGGCCATCCGCTCCTTGGAACAGCACGTCCACTCGCTGCAGCTGCCCAAGCTGAAGGAGCTCAGCGACGACGAAGTGCATCAGAAGCTGTCCGACGTGGACGATGAACGTATCTTCGTGGTGGCCGAGGCCCTCCGCCGCGGCATCACTCCGGAGGAGATCAACGCCATCACCAAAATCGACATCTGGTTCATCGACCGCATCCAGATCATCGTGGACATGGAACACAAGCTGGCCGAAGGTCTGCCCGACAGCGCCACCCTGCGGATGGCAAAGGAACTGGGCTTTGCCGACACCTTCATCGCCGAGCTGGTGGGCACCAACGCCAAGGTCATCAAGGAGCTGCGGAAGAAATACGACATCCATCCCTCTTTCAAGATGGTCGATACCTGCGCCGCCGAGTTCGACGCCCAGACACCTTATTATTATTCCACCTACGATGGGGAAAATGAGGCCATCATGGAGGACAACGGCAAGAAGAAGGTGCTGGTTCTGGGTTCCGGCCCCATCCGTATCGGCCAGGGCATCGAGTTCGACTACTGCTCCGTCCATTCCGTGTGGGCGCTGAAGCGGATGGGTCTGGAGACCATCATCATCAACAACAACCCCGAGACCGTCTCCACCGACTTCGACATCGCCGACCGACTCTACTTCGAGCCGCTGACCGCCGAGGACGTGGAACACGTGGTGGAATTGGAAAAGCCCTGGGGCGCTGTCGTCCAGTTCGGCGGTCAGACCGCCATCAAACTGGCCAAGGCCCTGACTGAGATGGGCGTGCCCATCCTGGGCACCTCCGCCGACGGCGTGGACGCGGCAGAGGATAGAGAACGGTTCGACGTCATCCTGAACAAGTGCGAGATCCCCAGAGCGGAAGGCCGTACCGTCTTCACCACCGAGCAGGCGTTGGCTGCTGCCAACGCAGTTGGGTACCCCGTCCTGGTGCGTCCCTCCTACGTCCTGGGCGGCCAGGGCATGGAGATCGCCTATAAGGATCAGGACATTGTTGACTTCATGAAGATCATCAACATGACCGTTCAGGAACACCCCATCCTGGTGGACAAGTACCTGATGGGTCGAGAGGTGGAAGTGGACGGCGTGTTCGACGGGGAGGACGTGCTCATCCCCGGCATCATGGAACACGTGGAACGCTCCGGCATCCACTCCGGCGACTCCATCGCCGTCTATCCGCCCCTGCACATTGATGAGGTACACAAGGAGACCATCCTCAAGCACACCCGCAACCTGGCCAAGCACCTGGGCGTCATCGGCCTCATCAACGTCCAGTTCATCATCTATAACGACATCGTCTATATCATCGAGGCCAACCCCCGTTCCTCCCGTACCATCCCCTATATCTCCAAGGTCACCAACGTGCCCATCATCGACCTGGCCACGAAAGTCATGCTGGGCGCCAAGCTCAAAGACCTGGGCTACGGCACGGGCATCTACCAGGAGGCGGACTATTTCGCCTGCAAGATGCCGGTCTTCTCCTTCGAGAAGCTCACCGACGTGGACATCAACCTGGGGCCCGAGATGAAGTCCACCGGCGAATGCCTGGGCATTGCCGAGTCCTATCCTCAGGCGCTGCTGAAGGCCTTCAAGGGTGCCAACATGAAGGTGCCCAAGAAGGGGAGTCGCGTCATCATCACCGTCAAGGACGAGGACAAGGGCGAAGCGGTGGGCGTTGCCCGCGAGCTGAACGATCTGGGCGTGGAGCTGTTCGCCACCCAGGGTACCTATGAGTACCTGAAGAAGGCGGACGTGGACGTCCAGAAGGTCAACCGCCTGGGACAGGCACACCCCAACCTCCAGGACATGATCCAGTCCGGCAGCGTGGACATGATCGTCAACACCCCCCAGCGCCGGAGACAGGCAGGCAGCGACGGCATCAAGATCCGCCGTATGGCCGTGGAACACTCCATCCTCTGCCTGACCTCCTTGGATACCGCCCACGCCATCCTCACCGCGCGGGAACGGGCCAAGAGCGAAGACCTGACGCCTATTGACATTACCACGATTTAATTGTAAAGTAAAAACGCTCCGGCGCTGCTTTGAGCGGACGCCGGAGTGTGTATTTTCCTTAGAACGAGAGAAAGGGATGGAATGCATGAAGCATGAACTGGTCATTGTACTGGATTTCGGCGGACAGTATAACCAGCTGATCGCCCGACGAGTCCGTGAGTGCAATGTATATTGTGAAGTCAAGCCCTATACGACCCCCCTGGAAGAGCTGAAAGCCATGAACCCCATCGGCTTCATCTTCACCGGCGGCCCCAACAGCGTCTACGACGCAAAAGCCCCCCACTACGACCCTGCCATCTTCCAGCTGGGCGTGCCCATCCTGGGCATCTGCTACGGCTGCCAGCTCATGGCGCACACTTTGGGCGGCAAGGTCACCGCCGCCCAGGAGGACAGCGCCAGAGAGTACGGCAAGACCGAGACCTTCTATGAGACCACCTGCAAGCTGTTCAAGGGTCTGCCTGCCCAGGGCATCTCCTGGATGAGCCACAGCGATTACATGGCTCAGGTGCCCGACGGGTTCCAGCTCATGGCCCACTCGGACGCCTGCCCCAACGTGGCCATCGCCGACGAGAACCGTGGGTTTTACGGCGTGCAGTTCCATCCGGAAGTGAACCACACCGAGCACGGTGTGGATATGATCCGCAATTTCCTCTATGAAGTGTGCCACGCCGCTGGCGATTGGACCATGGGGGACTACTGCAAGCAGGCCATCCAGGCCGTCCGAGAGGAAGTGGGCGATGGCAAAGTCCTGCTGGGTCTGTCCGGCGGGGTGGATTCCTCTGTCGCCGCCGCACTGCTGGCGGAAGCAGTGGGCAACCAGCTCACCTGCGTCTTTGTAGACCACGGCCTCATGCGCAAGAACGAAGGGGACGAGGTGGAAGCCGCCTTTGCCAAGTGGGATCTGAACTTCGTCCGGGTGGACGCCGAAGAGCGGTTCCTGACCAAGCTGGCTGGGGTCAGCGACCCGGAGAAGAAGCGCAAGATCATCGGCGAAGAGTTCATCCGCGTCTTCGAGGAAGAGGCTAAGAAGCTGGGCACCGTCGATTACCTGGTCCAGGGCACCATCTACCCGGACGTTATCGAGTCCGGTGCCGGTGACGCCGACGTCATCAAGAGCCACCATAACGTGGGCGGCCTGCCCAAGAATGTGGACTTCAAGGACATCATCGAGCCCTTGCGGATGCTGTTCAAGGACGAAGTGCGCCAGTTGGGTCGAGAACTGGGCCTGCCCGAATACCTGGTCATGCGCCAGCCCTTCCCCGGCCCCGGTCTGGCCGTCCGTATCCTGGGCGCCATCACCAAGGAGAAGGCGGACATCCTGCGGGACGCCGACGCCATCTTCCGGGAGGAAGTGGCTAAGGCCGGTTGGGACAGCAAGATCAGCCAGTATTTCGCCGTCCTCACCGATATGCGTTCCGTGGGCGTCATGGGCGACGGCCGTACCTATGATTACACCGTAGCCCTCCGCGGCGTCACCACCAGCGACTTCATGACCGCTGACTGGGCGCGTATCCCCTACGAGATCCTGGATAAGGTGTCCGTCCGCATCGTCAACGAGGTGCGGTGCATCAACCGGATCGTGTATGATATTACTTCTAAGCCTCCTGGAACCATTGAGTGGGAATAACAAAAAAGCACCAAAAGACGCTTGAGATTGCTCAAGCGTCTTTTTTCGCAGAAATCCCTTGACTGAAAGTGGACTTTAAGTTGTAAAGTAGACACAACCAAGACGAACAGCAAGGAGGAACCCCCATGAACAAGCCCTATATCATCTGCCACATGATGACCGCCGTAGACGGACGCATTGACTGCGCCATGACCGAGCACCTGCCTGGGGTGCAGGAGTACTACGAGACCCTGGACGCCCTGGCAGCTCCCACCTGTGTCAGCGGTCGCGTGACCGCGGAGCTGGAGATGGCCCAGCCCGGGACGTTCCAGAGCGACGACCACACCACTCTGGGGAAGGAAGCGTTCTCCAAGGCGGAGGACGCCCCTGGCTACGAAGTGGTGGTGGACACCCGCGGCACCCTGCTGTGGGAGGCACCGGAGGAAGGGGAGCGCCCGTTGCTCATCCTCACCAGTGAGCAGGTCAGCCCCGCCTATCTGGCTTACCTGGACAGCAAGCACATTTCCTGGATCGCCTGCGGTGCAGAACGCATCGACCTGCCCCGTGCCTGTGAGATTCTCTCTCAAGAGTTCGGCGTAGCGCGCATGGCCGTGGTCGGCGGCGGACACATCAACGCAGGCTTCCTGGCGGCCGGTCTGCTGGACGAGGTCAGCATCCTGATGGGCGCCGGCATCGACGGCCGGGGCGGCATGACCGCGGTGTTTGACGGCCTGCCCATGGATAAGCCGGTCACCCCTTTGAAGCTCACCAGTGTCCAGCCGTTCGACAGCGGAGCGGTCTGGCTGCGGTATGCGGTGAAATAAATGTGAGAGAAAACACCCTCGAACGCAGATGTTCGGGGGTGTTTTGGCGTGGCAAGGATTGACAAAAGGGAGAATGTGTGAGACGGTATGGAAAAGGAGGGGATACTGTGCGCTTCGAGCGGGAGAAACAGGCGATCGCTGCACGCTGCAGGCGGGAACTGGAAGCGGCGAAAACATTGGATGAGCTGGCGGCGGGGAGAGACGGTCCCGGCACGTTGGCCGCCAGGTGGGCCATAGAGCGGTATAATGAAGCCCTCCTCGATTTGCGCAAAAAGTACGGCAAGGAGCTGGAAGAGCCGGTGATGACCTTTGAACGAGAAAAGCAAGTGCTGGACAGATGGTATGACACCAACCGCAAGCTCCCGAAGGAGTGGAAGGGACGGCAGAGGGCTATCAGCAAAAGCTCTTAGCGCTGTGTGAGAAATACAATCCGGACAAATGACCGCTAGATTTGTGCAGTTTTCAACGTTGCAGAGCGGCGGAAGCTGTGCTATAATAAAAATGTTCCGCCAATAGGCGGAGCTATGGGCCAGTAGCGCAGCTGGGAGCGCACCACATTCGCATTGTGGGGGTCGTCGGTTCGAATCCGATCTGGTCCACCAAAAAAAGACACGACCACGGGTCGTGTCTTTTTTTGGGCTCCGCACCCTTCGGGTGCTTCGCCCTTCGGTGATTGCACTTGCTCGGCGGAAGTAAATTCCGCCTGCGCCAAGGTTTTGCTGTGCAAAACGCTTGGGACGCCGGACTTCCGGCGGGTTTGGCGGGTTCCTGTCATGAAGCTATCTGTCCCAGCAGGTCTTTCTGTCTTCCGCGGTGATCGCGCGAACGACCTTGCAAGGGTTGCCCACTGCAACCGAGTTGCTGGGAATATCTTTGACAACGACACTGCCGCCGCCGATGACCACATTGTCGCCGATCGTCACACCCGGCATGACCTGTACGCCTGCGCCGATCCAGACATTGTTCCCGACTGTGATGGGGTAGGCGTATTCCAGCCCCTGGTTGCGGCGTTCCCAATCGATGGGATGTCCTGCCGTATGGAACCCGCAATCCGGTGCCACAAACACATTGTCACCAAACGTCACCTTGCCGCCATCCAGGATCACCAGGTTGTGATTTGCATAAAAGTTTTCGCCCAATTCGATATTGCAGCCATAGTCACACCAGAAGGGCGCCATGATACAGAAGTTCCTGCCGGTCCGTCCGAAAAGCTGTTTCAGGATCTTCCGCTGTGCAGCCTCCTCAGAAGGGTGCAGTTGGTTGTATTGATAACACAGCTCTTTCGCTTTCCTCCGTTCGGCCAGGAGGGTATCATGGTTGGCATCATAAAGCTGCTGCCGCTGCATTTTTTCCCATTCTGTCATCATCGTTTCCTCCTGCATCCTCATAGCCGGAAGAGCTGCTTTGCTCTGCCGTTTACAAACTGGATGATCGGCCCTGAGACGATGACCGTCACAATGGTACATACGCCAAACTGGCCGCCCAGCAAGACGCCGATCACGACTACGATTATGTCCAATATCATGCGGACGATTTTGACCTGCCAGTTGTTTTTTTCTGCCAATGCAAAGGTGACCGCTTCATAGGACCCTCGTCCCAGCGAGGCCGAGGCATACAGGCCGATTCCCGCTGCGAACAAGATCACACCCAGCAGCATGATCAGAAAATTGACCCACGTGTGACTGCTGTAAACGTGAAGGTCAGCAAACAGATCCACACACGCGCTGTACACGAGCTGATATAGTATGGTTCCAATGTGGATCTGTGTCCTGTCGTAGAGCAGGGCGAATAGGATCATGCCCAGTGCGACAACAAAGGACGCCATCCCGATGCTCATATGAGCTGTTTCAGAAATCCCCTGCCACAGTACCGCAAGGGTTGCGCCGCCAAATCCTGCGTACAAGGCAAGGGTGATGCCATAGGCGGCGATCACAGAACCGGCCACAATGACCACGAGCTTTTTGACGAAATGGTTGGATGATACCGGATTGGTTTTCTTGTCAGGAAACATCAAGATCCCTCCGATGCATGAAATTGGAATTGCCGACGCTGTCCCGCCCGATCGGTCGTTCTATTTGGGTCTCATCTTATCACATCGCAGGCAAGCACGCAAGAACAACCACAGCAGAGGTCTGATCCCAGATCGTCACCCCTTCGGTGATCTGACTCGCGCCAAGGCTTTGCCTCAGACACCGGTTGACGGATGGCGCAGGGACATGGTATAATCAACGCACTTATCAGAGGACTTGCGATCGGGGTTTGATCGTTGAAGTGGGATAAGACCGTTACGGGCCTTACCCCGCTTTTGTTTTTGCAGGGGGTGAGGTCGAGAGGGCTTTGCCCCATTTCTTGTTTTGGGAGGATACCTGCATGAACAAAAACGCGAACACATTACTACACTACATTTTCCCGGCGCTGGGTGGTCTCTTTGTGACCTACCTCTACAACGTGGTGGACGGCATCTTTGTGGGACGCGGCGTAGGTGCCGCGGCTTTGGGGGCGGTGAATGTGGCGGTGCCCTTCATCACCACGGTGGTGGCTCTCACGGCCATGTTCCCCATGGGCGGCGCGACGGTGGTGGCCATCCGCATGGGACGCGGGGACAAAGTGGGCGCCAACCACGCCTTTATGACCGCCTTTTCCCTGACCCTCCTCCTGTCCGCCCTCCTGATGGTGGTGGGCATGACTTGTTCCCGGCAGATCATCGCCCTCAGCGGCGGGAGCGGCTTGAGCGCGGAAATGCAAGCACTGTCCGCCCAGTATCTGTTCTACTACTCCGCCTTCTCCATCCCCATGCTCCTGGGCACCTGCCTGGCGGTGTTCGTCCGCAACGACGGCTCGCCGACCCTGTCCTTTGTGGGGATGTGCACCGGCGCCGCCGCGAACATCTTTTTGGACTGGCTGTTCATCTTCCCCCTGCAAATGGGCATCATCGGAGCCGCCGTCGCCTCCGGGCTGGGACAGGTGCTGACCGTCCTGGTCCTGCTGACCCACTTCGTGCGCAAGAAGGGCGACCTGCGGATCAGACCCTTCCGGCTCAGCGCTTCCCTGGTGGGAAAGGTCTGCAAACGAGGCGTGCCGGAGGCGGTCACCCAGCTGACCACGCCGGTCACTGCCCTGTGCTATAACCTGATGCTGGCGCGGCTGGTGGGGGACATCGGCGTGTCCACCTTCAGCGTCCTGAGCTTTCTGTACTCCCTGGCCAACGCCATCCTGGCCGGGGTCGCCCAAGGGCTACAGCCGTTGTGGGGGCAGTGCTATGGCCGGAAGGATACAGCGGGCTTGACGTGGTATTTCCGCAGTGGCATCGGCATCAATCTGGTGCTGTCGGCGCTCATCTACGGCCTGCTGTTCTGGCTGGACGTGCCGGTCATCCGGGTGTTCAACCAGGAGCCAGAGCTGGTGGAGACCGCAGCGGCGGCACTGCCGCTGTTCGCCCTGTCCTTCCTGCCCATGGCGCTGAACCTCATCTGCACCGCCTACTTTTTCTCCACCAAGCGCACCGGCACCGCCAACGCCATCGCCATCAGCCGAGGCATTGTGGTCAAGGCGCTGATGATCTTCTGCCTCCCGCTCCTCTTTGGCACGTAGGCCATCTGGGTGGCGCCCTTTGTGACCGAGCTGGTGACGCTGGCTGCTGCGCTGGTGCTGAACAAGACCAGCCGGCTGGTCTATCGGTGAGGGGCTGATTTCGTACATCATCGCAGAGTTTTCTGCGAGAAAGAGAGAAAATGGATATGAAAAAAGTTGTGATCTTAGTGGGCAGTGCCCGAGGCAACGGGAACACCAACCTCCTGAGCGACGCCTTCGCGCGGGGCGCGGAGGAAGCCGGATGCAGTGTTGAAAAAATCCAGGTGGCGAAGAAGCAAGTCGCCGGCTGCCTGGGGTGCAATGCCTGTTACCGCAATGGGGGCACCTGTGTGCAGAAGGACGACATGGAGGAGATCCGGGAAAAGCTGCTGGCGGCGGATATCATCGTGCTGGCGTCCCCCATCTACTTCTACTCCATGAGCGCCCAGCTGAAAGCAGTCATCGACCGCACCTATGCCTTCTACCAGCAGCTGGCAGGGAAGACCTTCTACTTCCTGGTCACCTGCGGCGCGCCGGATGCGTCCTACACAGAGACCATGTTGGCGTCCCTGCGGGGCTTTACCTGCTGCGTCCCGGACGCCAAAGAGGGGGGCATCGTACTGGGCACCAACGCCATGGAAGCGGGGGACATCCGCCAGACGGGGGCTTTGCAGGAGGCTTACCAGCTGGGGCGGAGTGTTTCGTGACCGCTGACCAAGCGCGCACGCAGGAGGGTTCCTCCTGCGTGTTTTTTTCGTTTGGGCAGGGGTTTTGACAGAAATGTTGCGTTTTCGCCGCAGCTATGCTATGCTAAACCCAGAAAAACAGACGCCCCACCCACGGGGCTTTTCTTTTGCGGCGACGCCGCAGGAGGGGAAGGGAGCAAAGCGATGAAAAAGATACTGCTGCTGGGCACGGGAGGCACCATCGCCTCCAAGCAGACCGAGGACGGGTTGCAGCCCGCACTGACGGCGCCGGAGATTTTGGAGTATGTGCCGGGCGTGGAGCGCTACTGCGACATTGACGTGAAGCAGGTGTGCAACATCGACTCCACCAATATGTCCCCGGAAATCTGGTCTCAGATCGTCCGTGCCATCGAGGCCAACTACGACCACTACAACGGCTTCGTCATCACCCACGGCACCGACACCATGGCCTACACCTCCGCCGCCCTGAGCTACATGATCCAAAATTCCCGGAAGCCCATCGTCATCACCGGCTCCCAGATGCCCATCAACACCGACAGCACCGACGCCAAGGTGAACCTGCGGGACAGCATCTACTACGCCTGCGACGACTATTCGGAAAACGTCTCCCTGGTCTTTGACGGCAGCGTCATCGCCGGCACCCGCGCCAAGAAGATGATGGCCCGCTCCTTCAACGCCTTCTACAGCGTCAACTTCCCTGTGCTGGCTCGCATCCAGGACGAGCACATCATCCGCTACCTGCCCTACGACCCCATCCGGGAACCCCTCCAGTTCCAGCGGGAAGTCAGCGACAGCATCTGCGTCATGAAGCTCATCCCCGGCTCTCGCCCGGAAATGCTGGCGTACCTGTTCGAGCACTACGACTGCATCGTCATCGAGAGCTTCGGCGTGGGCGGCATCCCGGCCAAGATGCTGGAGCAGTTCTATGCGGAGATGGAGAAATGGGCGTCCAAGGGGAAGTTCATCGTCATGACCACCCAGGTGGTCAACGAGGGCTCCAACATGGAGATCTACCAGGTGGGACAGCGGGTGAAGAAGGAATTCAAGCTGCTGGAATCCTACGACATGACCCTGGAGGCCACCCTGACCAAGCTGATGTACCTGATGAAGCGGTTCGAGGGAGACTATGACGCCATCCGGCGGCATTTCTACCGGGAGATCAACCACGACATCCTGTGCGCCTTCGAGTCCTGAACGAAAGCGAGCAAAAACCCCCTGTGCTGGAGCGCGCGCAGGGGGTTTTGTGTGCGTCGGTGGCGTACGATTGGGCGAAATGGTGCCGGAATGGGGACAAAATGTGGCATTTTTCGGGGAAAAGGAGACTTTCCGTTCCTTGACAATTCATGGGGAAGGGGATAGAATAAAACAATCCGTATCGAGACAAACCGGCGGAAAATCACTATATTATGGAAGAAGATGAACCCCAATGATGAGACTGGATGATTTCAAAGCGGCACGTAACGTCCTCAAAGGCATTTTGAACGACACGGGCCTCATTTACTCCCAATTTTTCTCCAAGGCCACTGGCAATTACGTCTACCTGAAGCCGGAGAATATGCAGGTCACGGGTGCCTACAAGATTCGCGGCGCATACTACACCATCAGCACCCTGTCCGACCAGGAGAAAGCCGCCGGTCTCATTACCGCCTCCGCCGGCAACCACGCCCAGGGCGTGGCCTACGCAGCCAAGCAGGCCAACGTCCCCGCCACCATCGTCATGCCCACCACCACGCCCCTCATCAAGGTGAACAACACCAAGAACTACGGTGCCAATGTGGTCCTCCACGGCGCCACCTTCGACGACGCGGCAGAGGAAGCGGCACGGCGGAGCAAAGAGGACGGCCTGACCTACATCCACCCCTTCAACGACCTGCGGGTGGCCACCGGTCAGGGCACCATCTCCTATGAAATTTTCAGCAACCTCCCCGACGTGGACATCATCCTCGTCCCCATCGGCGGCGGCGGCCTGGCCAGCGGCGTGTCCACCCTGGCAAAGCTCTTGAACCCCAACGTGAAGGTCATCGGCGTGGAACCCACCGGCGCGGCCAGCATGAAGGCCAGCCTGGAGGCGGGGCACATCGTCACCCTGCCCACCGTGGACACCATCGCCGACGGCGTGGCCGTCAAAACCCCCGGCGACCAGGTCTTCCCCTACATTCAGGAGAACCTGGACGACATCATCACCATCAACGACGACGAGCTGGTCTCCGCCTTCCTGGACATGACCGAGACCCACAAAATGATCGTGGAGAACGCGGGTCTCCTCACCGTGGCCGCCCTGTACCACCTGGACTGCAAGAACCAGAACGTGGTGCCCATCCTCACCGGCGGCAACATGGACATCATCACCATGTCCTCCCTCATCCAGAACGGCCTCATCAACCGCGGCCGCGTCTTCACCTTCTCCGTCCAGCTCCCCGACCGACCCGGCGAGCTGCTCCAGGTGGCCAGCATCGTGGCCAAGGAGCGGGGGAACATCATCAAGCTGGAGCACAACCAGTTCGTCAACATCAACCGCCAGCACGGCGTCGAGCTGCGGGTGACCCTGGAAGCCTTCGGCCACGACCACAAGAACGCCATCCTGACTGCAATGGCAGAGGCGGGCTATCAGGTGAAGGAAGTGGCTACCGTCTTGTAAGAAGGGCTTCTGTCAGGTATAATAGAAGGAATGTTGATTTTTCGGAAAGGAAGCCGATTCGTATGATTCAAATTGCCCCCTCCATCCTGTCCGCCGACTTCACCAAGCTGGGTGCGGACTTGGATGCCATCGCTACCGCTGACATGGTGCACTTCGATGTGATGGACGGCGCTTTCGTGCCCAACATCTCCTACGGCATGCCCATCTGCAAAGCGGTGAACCAGTACACCGATATGTTCCTGGACACCCACCTGATGATCGAAAAGCCCGCCCGCTACATCGAGGACTTCGCCAAGGCCGGCGCGGACCTCATTAGCGTCCACCTGGAGGCCGACGGCCCCCGTGGCATCGAGGACGCCCTGAACGAGATGGAGCGCTGCGGCGTGAAGAAGGCAGTCGCCCTGCGTCCCATCACCAGCCCCAAGGCCATCCTGCCCTATATCGAACGGCTGGATATGGTGCTGGTCATGACGGTGGAACCGGGCTTCGGCGGCCAGTCCTTCATGATGGATCAGCTGGACGTCATCCGCCAGTGCCGGGAGCTCATCGACTGGTATAACCCCAGCTGTCTGCTGGAGGTGGATGGCGGCATCAACCTGAAGACTGCACCCCTGGTGAAAGCAGCTGGCGCAAACGTGCTGGTGGCTGGCAGCGGCATCTACGGCCAGGAAGACCGTGCAGCGGCCATCCAGGCGCTGCGGGAGGCGTAAGGATGCAATATCTGCCTCCGGCCTTGGAAGCGCTGACGGAACAGTTTGCCAAGCTCCCCGGCATCGGCACCAAAACCGCCCAGCGCCTGGCGTTCTATATCCTGAACCTGCCAGACGGAGAGGCGGAAGCCTTCGCCAATGCCATCCGCAACGCCAAAGGCACCATCACCCACTGTCCCGTCTGCCAGAACCTGACCCAAGGGGAGGGGCTTTGCGCCCTGTGTGCCAGCCCTCGGCGGGACAAGTCCACCATCTGCGTGGTGGCCGACCCCAAGGACGTCATCGCCATGGAGCGAGCGGGGGAGTACCAGGGTCTGTACCACGTGCTCCACGGGGTCATCTCTCCCATGAACCACGTAGGCCCCGACGACCTGCGCATCAAAGAGCTGGTGGCTCGTGTGGCCGCCGGTGGGGTGGAAGAGGTCATCATGGCCACCAACCCGGACACGGAAGGGGAGACCACGGCCATGTACCTGTCCCGCCTCCTGCGGGATTTTGGCGTGAAGATCACCCGCCTGGCCTACGGCATCCCGGTGGGCAGCCACCTGGAGTACGCCGACGACGCCACCCTCATGCGCGCCTTGGAAGGGCGTCGGGAGATGTGAGCGGCCTGATA
>CAKTQP010000036.1 GCA_934597165.1 uncultured Oscillospiraceae bacterium | reverse complement strand
GCAGCCTCGCCGATGACGAAGACCTGGGGAGCGACCTTCTCGGCGGTTTCCTTCAGCACGGCGTTGGAACGGGAACCCATAGCCAGAATCACATTGTCATACCCACGGAGGGAACCGGCAGTGCCATCAGCCAGGGTGTAGTCAACGCCATCGGGATAGAACTGGCTGACCTTGGCGCTGGGCCGCAGGAGGACATGGTGTTCTTCGAAGTTCGCGAACATATAACGACGGTTTTCGGGGGTGACGTCAGCGGCGATGACGTCCTTCATCTCGATGATGGCAGCCTCGTGGCCACGTTCTGCCAGGTATTCAGCAGCTTCGCAGCCTACCATGCCGCCGCCGACCACCAGGACCTTCTGACCCATGGGAGCCTTGCCTTCCAGCATATCCTGAGCGGTGACATAGCCGCAGGTGTCCAGGCCGGGGATGGGCAGGATCAGGGGGTTGGAGCCGGTTGCCAGGATGATGGCATCGGGATGCAGGGAAGTGAGGAGGGCTTCGTCTGCTTCCACGTTGCAGCGCAGGTCTACGCCGGCCTTCTCGCACTTGACGATGAAGGAGCGGATGACTTCGGTGATCTGACCCTTGCCGGTGGGGTAAGCGGCGATGCGGAAGTTGCCGCCCAGTTCGGGGTTCTTCTCCAGCAGGGTGACCTGATGGCCGCGCAGAGCGCAGATCCAAGCGGCGTACAGACCGCCGGGGCCACCGCCGACCACGACCACGTTCTTGGACACTTCAGCGGGAGTCAGCTCGGATTCACGGCCGACGCAGGGGTTCACGGCGCAGGAGATGGGACGGCCGGCGAACATATTGGGCACGCAGCCCAGCAGGCAGCCAATGCAGGGAGCCAGGGTCTCCAGGTTGCCGGTTCTTGCCTTAGCGGGCAGGTCGGGGTCGGCGATGCTCTGACGGCCGAAGGCGATCAGGTCGGCGCGACCCTGCTTGACCAGCAGTTCTGCGTACTGAGGTTCGGTGAAACGACCAACAGCGATGACGGGAACGGAGACGGCTCTCTTGATCTCGGTGACCAGGTTGGCGTTGAAGCCGCCGTGGGTGATGCCGGGTGCCCACATGAATTCGTCATGGAGGTGGACAGCACGGGTCACGTGGAGGGCGTCTACGCCGCATTCCTGTTCCAGGTAAGCAGCCACAGCAGCTGCGTCCTGAACGGTCTGGCCGCCTTCGACCTCGTCGCTGGCGTTGATACGGCAGAGGATGGGCAGGTTGCCGCCAGTCTTCCGACGGATGTTTTCGATGATGAGCCGAGGCAGACGCATCCGGTTTTCGAAGCAGCCGCCGAACTCATCGGTACGGTTGTTGGTACGCTGGGAGATGAAGGTGCTCACCAGGTAACCGTGGGCGCAGTGGACTTCGACCATGTCGATACCAGCCTGCTGGGCGCGGCGAGCGGCGTCGCCGTAGCACTCGATCAGGTGGTACACTTCCTCAGTGGGCATGGCCACGGGGATCTCACGACCCACAGCGGCGGGCATGGCGCTGGCTGCCTTCAGGGGGTAGCCGGTGAGGGCGGAGTTGCCCTCGGGGCCTGCGTGCTGGAGCTGGATGGAGACCTTAGCGCCGTAGGCGTGGCAGGCGTCTGCCACTCGGCGGAAGCTATCGACGGTGTCGTCAGAGAACAGGCAGGGCTTGCGGGGGCCGCCCTTGGCTTCCTTGTAGACGACGGTGGATTCGATGGTGATCAGGCCGAAACCGCCCTTGGCGCGTGCCTGGTAGTAGGACAGAGAACGGTCGCTGAGGGTGCCATCGGTATTGGCGAAGTTGTTGCCCATGGGAGGCACGACGAAACGGTTGGGGACGGTCACAGTGCCGATCTGCACCGGGGAAAACATAGTCGGAAACTTCATATCTTAACTCCTCCTCTTTGGTATCTTCGGTAATTTCAGACGTTACAGGCGGGAACTCAGGAGAAGAACTTCTCCAGGACTTCCTGCGCAGGCATATCCTTGCCGGTGTACAGCTTGAATGCTGCCACACCCTGCCACAGCAGCATGCCGATGCCGCCTACGGCGATCTTGCAGCCGGCTGCCTTGGCTTCCTGGATCATGCGGGTCTCTCTGGGGTTGTAGACGGTGTCAGCAACCACCAGGTCAGGACGGAACAGGGAGGGGTCGATGAGGCTCTGGTCTTCCAGAGGCTTCATGCCCACCTTGGTGGCGTTGACCAGGATGTCACAATGCTTGACCGCTTCAGCCAGGGCTTCCTTGTCCTGGAGGGGCTGGATGGAGACCTTGCAGTTGGGCACAGCTTCTGCCAGCTTCTTGACGGTCAGTTCACCATTGGAGTAGAAGTCATAGCCGGTACGGTTGAAGATGGCGATCTCAGCAGCGCCGTCCAGAGCGGTCTGCATACAGATTGCGGTTGCTGCGCCGCCTGCGCCCATGACCACCAGCTTCTTGCCCTTGACTTCCACGCCATGCTCATGCAGGTTGCGGACGAAGCCCACACCGTCGGTGTTGTGGCCGGTCAGCTTGCCGTTCTCGTCCACAGTGACAGTGTTGCAGGCGCCGATGAGCTTGGCTGCGGGGGACAGCTCGTCCACCAGGTGGGAGACAGCGGTCTTGTCGGGCATGGTCACGTTGAAGCCGCCTACGCCCAGGGTCTTGATGGCTTCTACGCCTGCTTCCACCTGTTCCAGGGGCACGTCAAAGGCCATATAAGCGGCGTCGATGCCCAGGCGTTCGAAGGTGTAGTTGTACATAGCGGGGGAGCCGGAGTGGCCGACGGGGGAGCCGATCAGGCAAAAGAGCTTAGTGTGTCCAGAGATTCTGCTTTCCATATTGTAATACCTCCAAAAAAGTCGTAGATCGAGTTAAGGGTTGGGTGTGTGGCGCTTACTGTTCCACTACTTCAGGCCAAGCCTGTTCCAGGACGGCGCGGGTTGCGTCGAAGTTTGCCTTAGCGGCTTCTGCCACGCCGGCGCTCAGGATCTCGTCGCTGATGACTTCCACGCCCATGACAGTGGGTTCGATGCCCTTTTCGCGGATCATCTTCACGAAGCCAGCGGTGTCGCCGTGGCCGGTGCCGGGCATCATGCGGTCATGCATGGATTCGTCGCGCAGGACGGGAGCGGCATAGGGATGAGCCTGGACGTCGTTGATCTGGACGGCGACCACCTTGTCAGCAGGGACGTCAGCCAGGACGGAGGGGTCATAGCTCTGACCGGCACGGATCCAGTGCCAGGAGTCCAGGATGAGCTTTGCGTTGTCGCAGCCGGATTCCTTGACCACAGCCCAAGCCTTCTTCACATCGGGCAGACCACTGTAGGGCATGGGTTCCACGCCGATGGTGTACTTGCCGGCGCGGTGGCACAGCTCGCGCAGCTTCTGAGCGGTGTGTTCGACGGAGTAGTCTTCCATCAGACCGCAGTTGATGTGGTTGACGCCGAACAGCTCGCACATATGGAAGCACATCTGTTCCTTGTACTTCTGCTCGTAGGAACGGTGGTCATCGGCCCACTGGACGATGTATTCCACTTCGGTGACCTTCATGTCGTACTTTGCCAGGATGTCCAGGATGTCCTGGTCGAACAGCCCTTCGTTCAAGGCGTCCACGTAGGTCTCCGCACGGAGGCCGATGCCTTCAAAACCGGCGGCCTTTGCTGCTGCAACACGTTCTTCAAAGGTGCACTGATCGCCCAGAGTCCAGGAGCTGACGGTGATGGGATATTTCTTAGACATAGTAGTTTCCTCCTTGTGTTTCTATCAATGGTTGACCTGCTGCAATACTGCTTCGCAGACTTCTTCGATGTTCAGATCCGAGGTGTCCACGGTCACATCGGCCGCAGCCTCGTATTTGGGTCGGCGCTGCTCCATCAGTTCGGAGATGCCTTCCACGCTCTTGCGGTTCTGGAGCAGGGGGCGGTCGTCGCTGTCCTTGACCCGATCCAGGATGACTTCGGGACGGGCGGTGAGCAGGACGATGGTGCCGCAGGCTCTCATAGCCGCTACGTTCTCCTCCCGCATGGGCACGCCGCCGCCGCAGGAGATGATACGGGGTTCCCCCTGGGCACAGCCCTGGAGCAGGGCTGTTTCACAGGTACGGAAGTAGGGTTCGCCTTTCTGGGCGAAGATCTCAGGGATGGTCATGCCCTCGTTTTCCGAGATGCACTGATCCATTTCAACGACCTCGCGGCCGAGTTTCTGGCCCAGGGCGGCGGAGACAGAGGATTTGCCCGCGCCCATGAAGCCGATGAGGAAGAGGTTGTTCGTTGTTTTCATCAGTTATGCCTCCGCATTTTCAGCAGCTGCCCGCTCGCGCTTCTGGCAGACGTTCAGGTACAGAGCCAGCAGGATGCCCACCAGGGTGACTGCCATGTTGAACAGTAGGACCAGACGAGGACCGTTGGTGCCGCCCACACGGGTCAGGACACCGGCCACGCTGATGACCAGGTAGTTGGCCACGCTGGAGGCGATCATGACGATAGAGGTGATGACGCCGCGGTTCTTGGGGAACATCTCGTTGGCAACTGCGGTGACCAGCTGGAGCACGCCGCCTGCTGCGAAGAAGCCCAGGAGGAAGCCGCCGGCCAGGCAGATGAACGGGGTCTGTACGAAGTAGATGACGCCCAGAGTGATGAAGGCGATGCAGGGATAGATGATGAGGATCTTAGCCGGTTCGACCTTGCGGCTGAGCAGTGCGGCGCTGACGAACAGGGCGCAGACGATGCCTACGGAGTAGAAGGACTGGATCATAGCGGGATCCTGCAGGCCGTAGAGCTTGCCCAGCTCCTGGTTGCAGTTCATCCACAGCATAAAGGTGGTGGAGGTGGTGAAGCCCAGGCAGATCAGGATGATAGCGGGGGCGGTGAAGTGCATTTTTTCCTTGGGCTTGTCGGCGCTCTTGACCACTCGTTCAAAGGGCGGGAAGGGCAGGAAGCAGAGGAAGATGCCGTCTACGATGATGATGACCGCAGTGGCGATGAAGATGGTGTGGAAGGGCAGGTTCCGTGCTGCTACGAAGCCGATGGCGAAGGGGAGCAGGAACTGAGCGATGGAGATGGCCAGCTTGGTGAAGATGTTGGCGATGGTGCCCTTTTCCTTGAAGATCTCCATGCAGGAGGGGGTGATGCTGGTGTCCAGGAAGGAGTTTGCCATACCGCTGATGACGGCCAGGACGTAACCGATATACATATTCGGTGCGAAGGTGATGGCCAGCAGGAAGATGGCGTAGAGGACGCAGCCGATCAGGGCGGACAGGCGGCGGCCGAGACGGTCGGACAGGGGACCTGCGATGGGGAAGGCCACCAGACGGCCCAGGCCGATGGCGGCGATAACGGCCACGACGCTGGATACGTCAAAGCTGCCGTCTGCCAGCTTGCTGGCGCCCCACAGGGCGGCGAAGTCTTGCTTGTACTGACCCATGATGGTCGCTGCGATGCCCAGGACAAAGTAGGTGATATACAGGGCTAAGGCAGTGGGATAGTATCTTCTGGAATCTGTCTTTGTCATGTGGTGTTCATCCTTTCTCTCTTTCGTTGATGGTTAATCGTAAAGCAGTGCTTGAATCTCATCAATGGGCATCTCCAGACCCTTGCTGTACAGGCGGAACGCTTCCGCACCCTGGCACAGCAGCATCCCCAGCCCGCCGCAGGTCTTGCAGCCAGCGGCCTTGGCTTCCCGGAGCAGCTTGGTCTCGGTGGGGGCGTAGACCACGTCGGTGACGATCAGGTCAGGCCGGAACCAACTGGGGTCCTTGATGTTGCTCTCGTTCTCCAGGGGAGGCATCCCCACCATGTTGGCGTTGGAGAGGATGTCGCAGTGATCGACCGCCTCGTGGAGGGCGTCCTGGTCGGCCAGGTCGTGGAGGGAGAGGACACAGTTGGGAGCGACCTTGCGGATGGCTTCCATCCGCTCTTCGATGCTGGGCCAGAACTTGTCCTTCAGGTTGAAGATGGCCAGCTCTGCCGCGCCTTCCAGCGCCACCTGTACGGCGATGGAGGAACCGACGCCGCCGCAGCCGATCAAGGTGATCTTCTTGCCGGCTACTTCAATGCCGTTCCGGCGGAGGTTCTGGGTGTAACCGCAGCCGTCGGTGTTGTGTCCCACCAGGACGCCGTCCTCGTTGACGATGGTGTTCACGGCCTGGATGGTCTCTGCCGCCGGGGTCAAGCGGTCCATGTAAGGGACGACCGTGGTCTTAAAGGGCATCGTCACGTTGGCGCCCCGCATGTGCAGGGTACGGATGGCCTTCACGGACTGTTCCACCTGATCGGCGGCCACGTCAAAGGCCAGATAGGCGCAGTCCATATTGAATTTCCGAAAACAGTAGTTATACATGGCAGGGGACTTGGAGTGCGCTACCGGCGATCCAATCAGTCCCAACAGGGTAGTGGTTCCTGACAGCTGCATACGCGTTTCCTCCTCTTGCCGTCCAGCGGCGGCGAATTTTTTGTCTCGTATCGTTGGTTGGAAGGCGGCGGTACAGGCTTCCGTACTGCTTGCCTGTGCCCTGCCGCCCTCGGCTGACCCTACTGTAACCCATTGTGAGGGAAATAACAAATCAATAAAATTTGATAAAATGATAGTTTTTTTCTATCGCATATATTATAATAATAACCAAGAAAGGGGGCGTAAAACCTGTGAATTTATCACATCTGCGCTATTTCGTGGAGCTGGCGCACATCCAGCACTACACCCGCACCGCGGAGCGCCTGTGCATCACCCAGCCCAGCCTCAGCCACGCCATCTCCCAGTTGGAGGGGGAGTTGGGGGTGCCGCTGTTTGAGAAGAACGGGCGGAGCATCTCCCTGACCCAGTATGGGGAGCAGTTTTTGGACTGTGCCCAGGAAACCTTATCCATTTTGGACGAGGGCGTGGAGTCCTTGCAGCGGGTCAGCCGAGGGGAAGGTCTGATCCGGCTGGGGCTGCTGCGGACGTTGGGGGTGGATTATGTGCCCAAATTGGCAGCTCGGTTCCTGGCGGAGAACCCGGGGAAGGACATCCGATTCACTTTTCACACCGGTGTGACCAGCCATCTTTTGGATGAAATGGCAGAGAAAAAGCTGGATTTGGTATTTGCATCCAAGCCGCCAGTGGAAATGGGGCTGACCGCCATTGCGGTGGAACAGCAGGATCTGGTGCTCATTGTGCCTAAAAACCATCCGTTGGCAAAACACCACTCGGTGGATCTGACGGAAACCCTGCCCTATCCCCAGGTCTACTTCTCGGAAGGCTCCGGGATGCGGGGGGTGGTGGAGGAATTGTTCTCCAAAATTGAAGGGGAACCCATCATCGCCCACGAGACCGAGGAGGATCAAGTGGTAGCCGGTCTGGTGGCAGCCGGGTTCGGCATCGCTGTGGTGCCCTATATGGATATGCTGCTGCGGCTGGATGTGAAGATCATCCAGATCGCCTCCCCCCACTGGGAGCGCAGCTTCTACCTGGTCAGCGATGACCGGGCGTATCAGCCGCCTGCAGTGCAGAAATTTCGGCAGTTTGTGCTCAACGGAGGGACACTGTGAAATTGCACAAATTTCGGCGTCGAAATTGGAACCAATAGACGGAAACAATCAATCCATCGAAAAAAACAATCGAATTTTCAGGCGTCAATGCATGAAAAACAGGCACAAGTTGGGTACTTGTGCCTGTTTTTTGGTCGTTTCAGTGGATTTTAGGGGGTATTTTGCCCTTCCGTCAAGTTGCCGAGGGGGCATCGGCGTTCTGCGACTGTCCTGTCAGCCGTTTGGACGGTCGGAAAACCAACACAGAGATGCCGATGAGCAGGGCTGTGATGCCCAAACTGATGGGGTAGACGTACATGATGGTGGCAAAGGTGCGGCTGGTGGGGAAAACAAAGAGGATCCAAAGGATACGCACCCCGCAGACACCGAAGATGACCAGCAGCGCAGGCACCAGGGAGATGCCGAAACCACGGAGGTAGCCGGACATGACGTCGTAGAGCATACTGAAGGTGTAGGCGGTGAAGACGATGAGCAGGCGGGTGTAGCCGATGTCGATGACCTGGGGGTCGGGGTTGAACAGGGCCAGGACGGCTTTCCCAGCGAAGAGGATGATGAAAATGGCGGACGCGGTGGCGATGGCGTCCTCTAAGAGGCACAGGCCAAGGATCTTCCGGCAGCGTTTGACCTGCCCCGCACCGTAATTCTGCCCTACAAAGGTGGCACAGGCCTGGCTGAAGGAGTTCATGATATAGAATGCGATGATCTCGATGTTCAGCGCAGCACTGGAGGCGGCCATGATGATAGTGCCCAGGCTGTTGATGGCGGACTGGATGACGATATTGGAGACGGCGAAGACGGCGCTCTGGATGCCGGCGGGCAGGCCGATGCGCAGGATCTGCCGGAAGCTGCCCCAGTGGATGGCGAACCGCTTGGGGTCTACGTGGATGTATTGGTCGCTCTTCCGCAGTCTCCGGTACAAGATGGCGGAGCTGACCACGTTGGACAGCACCGTGGCGATGGCCACGCCGTTGACGGTCATGTCAAAGCCCAGGACGAACACCAGGTTGAGCAGCACATTCAGGACACCGGAGGAGGCCAGGGCGATGAGGGGGACCTTGGTCTCGCCGATGCTGCGGAAGATGGCGGCTTCAAAGTTGTAGAGCAGGATGGCGGGCATGCCCAGGAAATAGATGCGCAGATAGAGGAGGGACAGGGGGTAGACGTCCTCCGGCACCTGGAGCAGGGTCAATAGCCCGCCTGCTATCAGTTCGCCGATGATGGCCACGATGACCCCGCCTACCACCGCCATGACCATGGAGGTGTGGACGGCGTTCTGGACGCCCTCCCGGTCGTCGCTGCCGATGGCGTTGGCGATGACCACGGTGGTGCCCAGGGCGATGCCGATGAACAAGCCTAATATCAAGTTGATGATGGGGCCATTGGCGCCTACGGCTGCCACGGCGGCGGTGCGGCTGCCGCTGGCGAAATTGCCCACTACGGCCACGTCGGATGCGTTAAACAGCTGCCCTAACACCGCTGTTGCGGCCACCGGCAGGGCAAACCGGAGGATCTTGTCCCAAATGGAGCCGTGGAGCATATCCAGCTTGGCGGTTCCTTGTTCCATATCGTCCACCTTCCTTATTATATAATGTATATCGGTTGCGCAGAAAACAGCACGAAAGAGGCTGTTGCAGGTGCAATAGCCTCTTTGGTGATATTGTCAGGATTTAGTCGTGGATTTTCCAACCATTCAGCCACTTTGCCGTCTCCGCGGCGCTGTGGTCGATGATCTCGCTGTGCCCCAGATCCAGCTGGCTGATGGCAGCCATGTCCTCGGCGCTGAGGGTGAAGTCCCAGATGTCCAGGTTCTGTGCCATCCGTTCCTTGTGGGTGGACTTGGGGATGATGACCACCCCACGCTGGGTGTTCCAGCGCAGCACCACCTGTGCCGGGGTCTTGCCGTACTTGTTGCCGATGTCGGTCAGCAGGGGATGGGTGAAGATGCCGTGGTTGCCCTCCGCCAGAGGCCCCCAGGCTTCCGGCTGGATGCCCAGCGCCTTCATGTTCTCCAGGGCGTCGGTCTGGGCGAAGAAGGGGTGCAGCTCCACCTGGTTGACCATGGGCTGGATGCGAGCGTTGCAGGCCAGGTCGGTGAGCCGTTCCGGATAGAAGTTGCACACGCCGATGGCGCGAATCTTGCCCGCCTCATACAGCTCTTCCATGGCGCGCCAGGAGCCGTAGTAGTCGCCGAAGGGCTGGTGGATGAGGTACAAATCCAGATAGTCCAACCCCAGCTTGTCCAACGAGGTCTGGAACGCCTTTTTGGCATTTTCATAGCCAGCGTCCTGAATCCACAGCTTGGTGGTGATGAACAGCTCGTTTCGGGGGATACCGGACTTGCGCAGGGCTGCGCCTACGGCTTCCTCGTTGAAATAGGCGGCGGCGGTGTCGATGAGGCGATAACCGGTGTCCAGCGCGTCTAAGACGGCCTGCTCACAGACTGCGGCTTCCGGGATCTGAAAGACGCCAAAGCCTTCCAGGGGCATGGTGACGCCGTTGCGTAAGGTTGTGTATTCCATCCTGCTACCTCCGTGTTCGTTTTCAGCGGTCAGGGGTGACCGGGATTGTAATAAAGGGTCGTTTATGCTATAACAGTAAAAAACAGAGAAGTTCTCTTGCAGTACCCTATTATACTCGATTACAACAGTTTGTACAGGATAACTTTTTTATGGTGCATAACCATTTGCTTATGCTAAAGGAGGCGTCTATGGACATCACACAGCTGCGCTATTTTCAGATCATCGCCGAGACCGGCTCCCTGACCCGTGCGGCAGAGCAGCTGCACATCAGCCAGCCGGCTATGAGCGCCATGCTGAAAAAATTAGAGGAGGAGCTGGAGGTGGAGCTCTTCGACCGCACCCCCAACCGCATCCACCTCAACGACGTGGGGGAGGCGGCGTTGGTACACGTGAACCAGATCTTGAAGAGCGTGGATCAGATGCGCGCCGACCTGCTCAGCCTGTCCAAGCAGGCGCCTGCCCTGTCCATCGGCTTTGCTGACCTGGGGGTGCAAGGGTATTCGCTGCCCCGGTTTGCCCTGGCGCACCCGGAGATTGAGGTGAGCAGTGAGGTCTGTCAGCCTAAGGACGTGAAGCAGGCGCTCTCCGAGCGGAAGTACGACGCCTTGGTCACACCGGGGAAGGTGGACCTGCCTGGCATCCAGAGCATTCCCTTTCTCATCGACCGAGCCTATCTGTCCGTCCCACAGGACAACGGGCTCATCGACCGGGAGGAAATTGCTTTAGCGGACATCCCAGCTCAGCCGCTCCTTCTCGTGCGGGATGCAGGGTATTTTGTGCGCCAGATGGAACACATCCTTCGCGCCACCAACCCCAGTGTTCAGCTCATGAAGAACGACCTGTCCGTCACCCAATACCTCATCCAGACCCGCAATTTTTTGACCACCATCTCCACCCTCTCCGTCAAGCTCCGCAACGACGGCACCGGCCGCAAGCTCATCCCATTCACCGACCCGGAGCTGACAGTGCAATACTATGTCACGTTTCTGAGCCGGAACCGCAACAAGCTGGAACAGTTTTTGGCCTGGGCGGAGGATATCACCCGGAAGCGTGGGGGTGTGACGGCGATATGAGTGGAGAAACCCCCCTCCGTCGGGTGCGACAGAGGGGGGTCCCCATGAATGATAGGCTGATGAAAATGGGAAAGATGAAACATTCCATTTCATCCGAGAGGGATGTGGTCAGATGATCTCTTTGTTGGCACGCATGGTGTCGATGGCTTCCTGGGTGAAGCCGTATTCCTTCAGGACTTCATCGGTGTGCTGGCCGATGCCGCCCAGGGAGACGGTCTCACGCTGTTCGTAGCTCTTGAAGTGGAGGGGAGGACGGACGACAGCGTTGGTGACGCCGTTGCCCCAGGTGACTTCCTGGAGGTAGTCGTTGGCCCAGGCCTGTTCGTCCTTGGGCACGTCCTCGAAGTGGTTCAGGCGGGAGTAGACCAGGTCGGCCTTGCGGAAGATCTCTTCCCATTCGTAAGAGGTCTTTTCCTTCATCTTGGCGCGGACCTTCATGGTCAGCTCGTAGATGTAGTCGCTGTCCGCCAGGGTCTTTTCGTTCTTGCAGCGGGGGTCGTCGATCTCTTCTTCCATGCCCAGTGCTTTGCAGTAGCGGGAGAAGTTCTTCTCATAGCCGATGCCCACCAGTGCCAGCCACTCGCCGTCCTTGCACACATAGTCGTAGACCATGGGGCTGCCGGGACGATCCACGTCCTCGGGGAAGTGGTGGTTGTAGGGGGGCTGTGCGCACATGATGGACTGTGCGTTGACCCACATACTGGTGCCGTAGAGGGAGTTGGTGACCAGGGTGCCCTTGCCGGTGACATCACGGCCGCGCAGGGCGGTGACCATGCCGCCGAAGATGAGCAGACCGGTGACCATATCGCCATAACCGCCGGAGGCGCGGACGGGGAAGGTGCCTTCCTCGACCCAACCCACACGGGCGCCGACACGGGACCAGAAGGAGGCGATGTCGAAGCCGGGGGCTTCGGCGTCGGGACCGCGGTGACCGTAGCCGGTGAAGTGGAAGTAGATGAGCTTGGGGAACTTTTCTTTCAGGGTGTCATAGTCCAGCCCCATCTTGGCCAGACCCTTCATGCGCACGCTGGTGCAGAACACGTCGGTGTCCTCCAGCAGCTTCATAAACACTGCTCTGCCGCCTTCGGTTTTCAGATCCAGGCTGATCAGGCGCTTGCCGTTGTTCTGGATGGTGAAGACGGGGCAGGAGAAATCATCAATGCTCAGGTTGACGTTCAACCCGGAGTAACGCCAGGGGTCGCCGCCGGCGGTCTCGATCTTAATCACGTCCGCGCCATACTCCGCCATCAGCCGGCAGGCAGAGGGAACCGCTACATGAGTGCCCAGTTCCAGCACTTTAATTCCTTTCAGAGGTGCGTCCATATTGTTCTCCTTTGTATTGGTTTGGATTCTATCGAAATCTATATATGTGCAAGTCTCCTTGACATAGGGGCCGCCCAGGGGGCACAGGTGAGTGAATGACCATGGGGTGGAAGGATGTAACCCCTGAGCGGGCCTTGATCTGCCTTCATGATAGCATTGGAGTGTGCGAGTGTCATCGGAACAAAATACTTAAATATCGAAAATAAACTGAAAATCATCCAAGTTTTTCGCAAAAATATTCACACTTTCCGGGATTCTATCTGGCAGCCTTCCCCCATACCGCTCCTGTGAAAATGCTGCATTTCCCACCGGCAATATCGTAGAAAACGACCAAAATGCACAAAACAGGCGTTCGATGAGAAATCGAACGCCTGTTTCCCTTATGCCTTGGCCAGCAGTGTTTTGAGTGCTTCGTTGAGACCCTCCAGGGTCAGCTGATACATCCCGCCGAACAGGTCGGAGATGGCGTCATAGCTGGTCGTCCAGAACTTGCCGCCGGAGGGACGCCCTTCCGGATTGACCCAGACTAAGTGTGGATAGCGGTCCTTGAACCGCTTCAGCCACTGGATGCCAGGCGTCTCGTTGACGCCGTAGCGGCTGAAAGAAAAGTAGGAGGTACGTAACAGTTCGTCTGGGTTCATCTGGGCATCGCCCACGAACATCAGCCGGTAGTCTGGCGTCAGCTGACGCAGGACCTTTTCGGTGGCGACGGCGCTCTGATCCTGACAGCGAGGGTCGGTGTAGAGCTGGTCATAGACACAGTTGTGGAAATAGTAGAGCTTGAAATCCTTCCAGTGGTTGGCCTGGTTGGCCGCGTGGAAGAGGGTGGAGCAGAGACGGCCGTAGTGGTACATGGAGCCGCCGCTGTCCATGAGCAGTGCCAACTTGATGGTGTTCTTCCGGGGCTTTTCGTAGACCACACGCAGGCAGCCGCCGTTCTGGCAGGTGGCGTGGATGGTCTTGTCCAGGGCGAACTCGGGCTCCGGCACGTCCTCCCGACCGGAGTACTGCCGCAGGCGCCGGAAGGCGATCTGCATCTGCCGCAAGTCCAGCACCTGATCCTCTCGGAAATCTCGGAATTCCCGTCGCTGTGCCACAGCAAAGGCACGGCGGAACCGGCCTTCTCCCCCCACCCGAACGCCTTTGGGACTGTACCCATTGCGTCCGAAGGGGGAGACGCCGCTGGTGCCCACATAGAAATTGCCTCGGTTGTGCTCCTCCTTCTGGGTGCGCAGCCGTTCTCGGAACATCTGGGAGACCTCTTTGTTGGAGTAGGCGTCATTTGCTTCCGCCAATTTGAAGTTGTAAACGCCGTTGTCCTGGACCTCCGGATGCGCCAGCCAGTCCATGAACTCCTCCGGCACCGATTCCAACAGGTCGATGGCTCCGAAGTAGTCCAGAAAGCCTCGATCCAGCTTGTCCAGGTCGCTCTCGTTCTTGGCCAAGGTTAGGCGGCACAGCTCGTAAAAGCCCAGCAGGCTGTTCCGGTGCAGACCCGCCTCCAGCCCTCGGAGCAGGGTCTGCCATTCGGGCAGGGAGATGTTCAGGCCGTACTCCTGCCGCAGTAAGTAGAAAAATTCAGTGAACATGCTGTCGTCCCTTCCAATATTGCCGTACCTTCTCCCAGTCGCCCTCCAGTTTCAGCAGCGTCCCCAGATAGGGCAGCCCCTCCGGCTCCGCCCCGGTCAGGGCCAGGGCGCGGAGCCAGTCCAGCAGCTCGGAGGTACCGGGCTTCTTTTGCAGTGTGGTCAGGGAGCGGATCCAGTAGAATACCTCCAACGCTCGGTCGAACCGTTCCGGCGGCAGCGCATCCAGTCCGGTGTGGACGGAGAGGATGGCGCGCATTTCCTCTTTCTCCGGAAAGGGGATGACATAGAACAGACAGCGCCGGAGGAAGGCGGCGGGCAGTTCCTTCTCCCCGTTGGAGGTCAGGAGCACCAAGGGGGGATGCCGAGCCTGGATGACCGCTCCCGTCTCCGCAATTTGAAATTGTCCCCGTTCCAGCTCCCACAATAAGTCGCCGGGGAAATCCAAATCTGCCTTGTCGATGCCGTCGATGAGCAGCACCACCGGTTCGTCGGACACGAACGCCTGTCCCAGCTGTCCCAGGTGCAGGTAGGCGGCCAAATCCTTGGGACGGGGACGGCCAGGGATGGCTGCGCGCAGCAGTTGACTGTCGTACAGCCGCTGTACCCCGTCGTATTGGTACAGACCCTGGTTGGCCTTGGCGTCCGATTTCAGGTTCCACACCAGCAGCGGCCGATGGAGCGCCTGAGCAGCTGCTTGCGCCAGACCGGTCTTTCCCGTGCCCGGTTCGCCCCGGAGGAGGAGGGGCTTGTTCAGGGTCAGAGCCACCTCTACGGCATATTGCAGCTCCGGTCGGATGAGATAGCCGTTCACATGGTTCCAATCCCCCATGGTCGTTCTCCTTTCCCTGGGGTCAGCCGATGCAGCGGTCATCAATGCGGAAGGTCAGCACCAGCGCCAGCAGGCTCAGAATGCCTGCGATCCAGTAAGAGAGTGTGTAGCTGCCGGTGGCGGTCTGGACCACACCGATGAGGGCATAACCGGCAGAGCGCAGGGCGCAGACCACCATGTAGACCAGCCCGAAGGCACGGGCGTAGCCGTAGCGGCCAAAGACGGTGGCGGTAAAGGAGCCGACGTAGTTGGAGGAGACCCCCAGGATGGAGCCCACCACGAAGGCGCCGAACAGGGGCACCACCGGCCCCTCAATCAGATGTCCCGCAGCCACGGCGAAGGCGGCGCCGGCGATGGCGTGCATGAGGCACATCCAAACGGTGGCCTTTTTCACGCCCACCTTCTGATCCAGCACCCCCCACAGGTAGCTGCCCACACCGCCTAGGATGGAAGCGACAGAATAGATGGCGGTGGAGGTAGAGGTGGAGAAGCCGCAGGCGATCATGTTGGGGATGAACTGGACGATGAGGACGGTGATGGCCATCTGTACCAGGCCGTTGACCACGCCGATCTGCCACATCTGCTTGGTCTTCAGCAGCTGAGCGGTGGTCAGGTGGTGGTTCTTCTCGTATTCCACCGCCTTCTCATGCAACACCTTGAACTCCTCCAAGGTGTGTGTCCAGTCGTTGTCCGGTGCACAGCCATGTTCTTCCGGGTCGCTCTTGACCAGGAAGATGCACACCAGCAGCATGACCAGCAGGCACACGCCCACCGTCTGATAGGCGATGCGCAGGTTGAACCGATGCATGACCCAGGAGAAGGTGGGGAGCATGAGGACGGGAGAGGCTTGGAAGCCGATGGTGGCCCAGCCCATGGCCAGCCCCTTTTTCCGGGGGAACCAGTTGGAGAGAATGGCGGTGCCGCCTACGAAGCCGAAGCCGTTGCCGAAGATATTGACCAGGATGAGGATGAGGACGTACTGCCACAGCTGGGTCACTGCACCCCAGACCATACAGCACAGAGCCACGATGGCCAGACTGATGCAGTAAACGATCTTGACCCCGTATCTGCTCACACAGTTGCTGAGGACAACGCAGCCGACGATGGAGATCAGCCCTGCCACGGTGGAGTAACTCAGCAGTACCCCGCTCTGCCAGCCCCGCAGCTGGACGAAGGCGGAGACGGTGATGTTCATGCCGTCTACGATCAGGTTGCCGGCGAACATGAAGGAGAAGAATGCGAAGAGGATGGTGAACCAGCCCCAGGCGCCGAAATTGCTCCGAGTCGTCTGGAATTGAGAGGAGCGTACTTGTTCTTTCATAGGTTTTGTTCCTTCTCGTATCGGAGTAGAGGATGATAAGGTGGGGGAAAAACCGGAGAGGTTGCCCTCTCCGGTTTTCCCTTGGGACAGGGGGAATCCTGTCCGCTTCCGTACAGAGGTCACTTCAGGCATTGTGGCCCACTTCTGTACGGCACATCCATTCAGTTGTGTTTCGTTGTGTGGCAGACTTACTGCTGAGTGGATTTTGCTTTGACCTGCTTGTTGACCGCACCGCAGCAGACGAGCATCAGGACGGTGCTGATGGCCAGACCGAAGATGCACAGGTTCCAGTCAGCCAGGATGCCTTCGCCGAAGATGGCCTTGGAGATGACAGGAGTGATAAAGCCGGCGGCGAAGCTGCCCAGGTTGATGCAGGCGTACATGACGCCCAGCAGGGAAGCGGCAGCGGAGGGGACGGAGGTCAGGGGGAGGAGCTGGCAGAGGTGGGAGTTGTTCATTTCAAAGCCGAAGCCATACAGCACAGTACCCACCATCAGCAGGGGCAGGCTACAGCTTTTGGCGGCAGTGAAGTTGATGATCATGCCTACGCAGAGGAACAGGATGCCGGCGCCGGTGGTGAAGTTCTTGAAGATACGGCACCACACTCTGGCGTAGAGCAGACCGCCCACAGCGATGGCCACGGTAAAGACGGACAGCACGTTTGCTGCGGAGGCAGCGGTCATGCCCATGCCGCCTGCGTCCACAGCGGTGCTGGTGATGATGGAGACGTTGGTCATGAATGCGTAGGAGAACAGCAGGGTCAGGAACTGGACGGCCAGCAGAGCGATGGTCATGGGATAGTAGATCTTCTCTTTGGCCTTTTCCTCATGAGGCAGCTTGGCCTGTTCCCGGTTGTAGTCTTCCACCGGGCAGCTCTTGGGCATCATGAACAGGATGTACAGGAAGATGGGGACCAGGATCAGAGCGACCATGAAGGAGCGCTGATAGCTGCCGGAAGCCACGGCGAAGCGGGCGGACAGCTGCTGATAGACGATGCCCATGACAGCGCCCAGGGTGCTTCTCAGACCCAGCATATCCGCAGCGCCCTTTTCGTCGAACATATCGACGGCGAAGGAAGCGGCGAAGGAGTACATGAAGCCGATGCCGAAGCCGGCGACTGTACGGCAGATGAACAGGGGCCAGAAGCCGGGGACGATGGCGGGGATGAACTGGAAGAAGGACAGGACGATGCCGAACAGCAGCAGCTGCTTCTTATAAAAGACCTTCATCAGCGGCCCCAGCAGGATGGAGATGATCACGGCTGCAAAGGTGGGGATGGTCTCCAGCAGCTTGACCATGCTGGCGTGTTCCGGGAACGCTTCCATGATGGTGCCCAGGATGGGGGAGGTGATGGTGACGGTGTACTGCACACAGATGATGAGCAGGACGGCCAGTTTGACACCCCAACCGTAGTTCAATTTTTTGATTTCCATAAAGAACCTCCTCTTTTGACTTTTCAGAGACAGCAACGAGCCTTCTCTCTGACAGCTTGTCCCCGGATACGCGTGGATCTTGGTGGATTCCCGTAATCCTGTGGTACCCGGGGACCGATGTCACTGCCTCATAAGGGACAAATTAGACAGTGGTTGTGTACAAAAAGGGGATGCTCGCTATCCTTAGCCCATGTAGGCAGCGCCCTGGCACATAGCGAAGCGGCGGAATCTGGTGAAGGTGTTGGGGGTGGTGAAGCCTTCGCCGGTGGAGACAGCGATGGTGGGGGAGCCGTAGCCGGTGCCCATCATGCCGGTGCCGCCAACGGTGGGGCCGTTCATGGCGAAGCAGGTGCAGCCCAGTGCCTTGCCCAGAGCGGTAGCCCGTTCCAGAGAAGCAGTCCAGACGCAGGCGGAGTGGTGGCAGCCTGCTTCTGCCTTGATGGCTGCGGCCATGGCTGCATCCCAATCCTTGACCTTGCAGATGGGGAAGATGGGCATCAGCTGTTCGCACAGGACATAGGGATGATCCACACTGTCGGTCAGGATGACAGCCAGCTGCAGGTCCACGCTCTCGTCCACTTCCAGGCCAGCAGCCTTCAGGATGACGTTGGCGTTCTTGCCGACGAACTTCTTGTTGGGCATCAGCTTGCCTTCTGCGTTGGGAGCGATGCACAGGTCAACGACCTTCTGTGCTTCTTCGTCAGTCAGGACGCGAGCGCCGCATTCCTTCATTGCTTCCACGAATTCGTCATAGACGCTCTCCACAACGAATGCTTCCTTCTCGGTGATGCAGAGCATGTTGTTTTCGAAGGGGACCATTTCGTACAGAACCTGAGCGGCCTGCTTGACGTTGGCGGTCTCGTCGATGACGGCAGGGGGGTTGCCCGGGCCAGCTGCGATGACCTTCTTGTTGGAGCTCATGAGCTTAGCGACCATGCCTTCGCCGCCGGTGCCGATGAGCATCTTGATCTTGTCGGAAGCCATGATGACATCCAGAGTTTCGTAAGTAGGATCAGCGATCATGGTGCAGACGTTGTCGGGGCCGCCTGCTTCGACGATGGCGCGGTTGACCAGGTCGCAAGCCTTGCAAGCGGATTCCTTGCCAGCGGGATGTGCGTTGAAGACGATGGTGTTGCCAGCGGCCAGCATGCTCAGGGTGTTGCAGACCACGGTGACCAGACCGTTGGTGACGGGGGTCAGAGCGCCGACGGTGCCGTAGGGAGCTGCGAAGTCGATGGTGACGCCCTTGCCGGAAGCCAGGACTTCATGCTTCAGGGATTCTACGCCGGGGTTTTCAGCGATGGAGCCATAGTTCTTGACCAGCTTCTGATCCAGACGGCCATAACCGGTTTCTTCGAATTCCTTGATGGTTTCTTCGTTGACCACCTTCAGTGCTTCTGCCTTGACGGCGTCGATGAACTTCTGACGATCTTCGGTGGTGTAGTTGGCTTCCAGGATGCGCTGTGCTTCGTATGCTGCGTCGATTGCGTCTTCGATTACTTCAAATACACCATGCATTTCCTTATACATAAATAGGTTCCTCCTATGGAAAAAAGCTAAAATTTAGATGTTGGTTATTCCGTTTCTTTCACGTTTGCTTGATAAAATGGGAGCGTTGGAGCGGAGATCACTGAACGGACAGATCGTACATCTCAGCCAGCATCTCGCGATATTCTTCGATGGGAATGGGACGGACGACGTCGGCATACTGCATCTGGTTGTGGGCGATGGAGTCCTCTGCCAGGTCGATGCAAGCCTGTCTGGTGGCGCCCTTTTCTGCCATGGTGGGGACCTTGTAGTCCTTCATCATCTTCACGATGACGTCAGCCATGACCTTGCCCAGTTCTTCGGGAGCCAGGGTGTCAAAGCCTTCGATGCCCATGGCTTCGGCAATCTTTCTGGCGCGTTCGGTGTTGTTGATGGCGTTCCACTTCAGGGTGACGGGCACGCTGTAGCAGCAAGCCAGGCCGTGGCCGATGTGGAACTTGGTGCCGAATTCGTGACCGGCAGCGTGGCCGAAGGAGAC
>CAKTQP010000035.1 GCA_934597165.1 uncultured Oscillospiraceae bacterium | reverse complement strand
ACCCCCGAAAACGTGGAATACGCTGCCATCCGCTGCTGCGTCTCCCGTGTCGTTGTCAACCAGCCTTCCGGCACCACTGGTGGCGGCAGCCCCACCAACGGCTTCACCCCCACCACCACGCTGGGCTGCGGCACCTGGGGCAACAACAGCTTCGCTGGTAACCTGAACTACGAACAGTTCATCAACATCACCCGCGTTGGCTATCCGTTCGACGAATCCTATCTGCCCGACACGGATAAGGCTTTCGAAGACTGAGTTCTCATTTGAACCTCAAACTGCCTCTTGGCACGACCACAGCATTGCAAAATGCTGTGGCGTGCAGGCAGGATCTGTGTTATAAAATTCTATAGGAGGAACAAGAAATGAAAGACTTCAAGTTTATGATTCCCCAGACCATCGAATTCGGCGTTGGCGCACTGAAGAAGCTGCCCGAAATCATGAAGGAAAACGATCTGGATCATGTCTTCCTGATCTCCGACCACGGCCTGGAAGCTCTGGGCGTTGTCAAGAAGATCCAGGACATCGTGGAAGAAGCTGGCCTGAAGTGCACCACTTATCTGGACATCCAGGCAAACCCCACCTCCGCAATCGTTGCTGACGCTACCGATAAGTACAGAGAATGCGGCGCTTCCAGCATCATCGCTCTGGGCGGCGGCGGCCCCATGGACGTTGCGAAGGCAGTCGGCGTTGTCGCTACCTATGGCGGCAAGATCTTCGACTATGAAGGCAACTTCAAGGTTCCCGGCCCCATCGTTCCCATCTTCGCAATCCCCACCACCGCTGGCACCGGCTCCGAAGTCACCGCTTCCGCTGTTATCACCGACGAGAAGACCCACTTCAAGTCCACCATCTTCAGCTATTACAACCTGCCCAAGTTCGCCATCCTGGATCCGGAACTGATCATGACCGCTCCCGCTCACATCGCAGCAGCTTGCGGCGTTGACGCTCTGATCCACGCTATGGAAGCTTATCTGTCCAACAACGCCAATCCCTTCTCTGACTGCTTCGCAGAAAAGGCAATGGAACTGATCGGCGCTAACCTCCGCCGCTTCGTCGCCAACAGACACGACGAAAAGGCAGCCTGCGCCATGATGGTCGGCAGCAACTTCGCTGGCATCGCATTCGCATGGGCAAGACTGGGCAACATCCACGCTCTGAGCCACCCCGTCAGCGGCTTCTTCGGCGTTGCTCACGGTGTCGCAAACTCCGTCCTGATGCCCGCCGTCATGGAATACAACGCACTGGCAGACATCGGCCGTTACGAAAAGATCTACAACTATGTCAGCGTTGATAAGGAACCCGTTAAGGACTTCAAGCCTCAGATGCTGGTCGATCTGGTCACTGAGCTGAACAAGGAACTGGGCATTCCTGAAAACCTGAGAGCAGTTGGCGTGACCGAAGATAAGATCCACGCTATGGCAGTTGACGCTATGAAGAGCGGCAACATCCCTGCTAACCCCAGAGAAACCACCCTGGACGACGTCATTGCTCTGTATCACAAGGCTTACTAAGGTAACCCTTCTCATTTAGAACATTCTCTTTCTCAAGGGCACCCCGAATGGTTTCATTTGGGGTGCCTTTCCCAATGGTGAGAGGGAAAGGGAGAGATACCAGAATTCCACTGGGATTTCATGCAAAATGTTCTGAAAAATTCGTCGCACTAGGGAAATATAGGTACATTTTGAACGACCTTCCTTGCGTCAGGAAAGACCATCGTGCTACAATACGCTTAACCGCGATACACCTACTAGGATCATAGTTTGAACGTGGGAAATGGCGTCATTGGAGCAGGGAGAAGGGGCAGGCCGTTTGAACGAAAGGATGTTGACTATGCCTCAGGCGGGAGAGAACCACCAAAAAGTTTCTACGAATACCAAGAGTGTCAGCAAGACCCTTGCGATACTCTCCAGCTTCAATGAGCGAACGCCCACCCAACGTACCTCTGACATCGCCGCGAAGCTGCATATGAATATCAGCACCGTATCCCGCCACCTGAACACCATGCTGGACTGGGGGTTCCTGATGCGGGACGAGGAGACCGGCCGCTATTCCCTGGGATATGAAGTGGTGGCCTTGGCCGGCGCGGCACTGCAAAATAACCCGCTCTATCGCCATGCCTATCCGGAGCTGCAGCAGATGTCCTACAAATACGACGTCCACTGCCATATGAGCGTGCCCCGCGGGGTGGATGTGGTCCACCTCATCAGCATCAGCTGCGAGAGCACCATGGAGCTGCTCATCCCTATGGGACACTCCCATCCCATGTATTGCTCTGCCATGGGGCGGGCGATCCTGGCCTATTTGCCGGAGGGGCAGGTGCAGAAGATCCTCAAGCACAGCGACCTGCGCAAGTTCACGCCGGAGACTAAGACCGACCTGGTGGAGATCAGAGAGGAGCTGGCGCGGACCCGGCAGCGGGGGTACTGCGTGCTGTTTGAGGAGCTGTCCGAAAATAAAAGCTCGCTGGCGGCCCCCATCTTCGACCGGAGTCGAGAGCCCATCGCCGCCATCAGCATTTCCTCCAGCGCCCACAGCCTCAGCAAGCCCCAACGAGAACGGGAGCTGGCCAAGGCGGTGGTCACTGCGGCGGGCAGGATCTCTGGCAAGCTGGGGTACTATCCAAAGTGAAGATCATCCAAAACCCGTGGTTGCGGAGGGGATTGTATGCGGAAGGTGTGTCCGTACGATGTGGACACGCCGAGGCAATACGATCCCCTCTTTTTCTGCGTTTGGGAGCGGAAAAAGAGGGGTGGCGGGCAGGATCGCTTGAGGGAAAAATGAGGGATGAAAAAACCGCTCTTTGGGACGGCAAACGGGGAAGTGAGAGCGCGGAAACGGGCTGGAAGGCTTCGGTGCCAATTAGGCGGAAAAAGTTGCGTTTCTTGGGAATCCCAGACAAAGGAAAAGAGCCAAAAAAGTTCCGAAAATGGGTGGAATGGCGTGGCTGGGAATGGGCGGTGGAGTGCAGCAGAAACGTGGATTTTTGCGGGGGAAATGCGCATTTTCATAGATTTCTAGATAAAGGAAAAACAAGCGCTCAGTTTCGTATACGGCAAGTGAATATGCAAAAAAGAAAAGCCGCATTCATCCTCTGCACATCCAATCTGAAAATCGCACAAATTTCTTGCACAATACAAAACAGAATTTGCATGATTCGGGAAAGAAAATCAAATCATGAGAATGTATTTCAATCGGGGCAAAAAGGGAAAATGCCCATTGCCAGGAGCTACTGCACCGTTATATTATAACAACGACAGTGAATGACAGTGTTGTTTTTTGGTGGTTTTCACGGCCAAGAGACGAGACGCAAAAGGGATAAAATCTTCCAAAAAATCCGTGTCCTGTTTTCCGCAAGAGAGAGAAAATGGGACGCTGTGCTGTGGGATAGCAGGGGAGAGAACCGCAGAAAACCCCCTGTATCAGACGGCGCAAAACCAAATCAGAAAAAGAGAGGAGAATCGGCTATGAGTGCAAGAAAACGCTCCATCTGCCTGATCCTAGGCCCCGTGATCTTCGCCCTGGCGGCGCTGCTGCTGCGAGACCTGTTTACCACGTCTGGCGCACAGGCCATCGGCATTTCCCTGTGGATGATCTTCTGGTGGATCACCGGCCCGGTCGATATTACCATCACCGCATTGATCCCAGCCATCGCCAACGCCTTCCTGAACATGGTGCCCATGACCGATGTCATCTCCCAGTACTCCTGCGAGAGCATCATCCTGGTCTTTGGCTCCGGCCTCATCACCCTGCCTTGGGTGTCCATCGGTCTGGATCGGCGTATCGCCCTGAAAGTGCTCTCCCTGGTGGGGCCGTCCATGAAGTCCCAGATCACCGTCTGGTTCCTGGCCAGCACCCTCATGAGCACCATCCTCCCCGACCTGGCCGTCTGTGCCATGCTCTGCCCCATCGCCGTCTCCATGTTGAAAGCGGCGGGCTATGATGAGATCCACGGCTGTAAGCCGGCTGTGCCCATCCTCCTCTCCATCGGTTGGGGCTGCAGCTTGGGCGGTATCGGCACCCCTCTGGGTGGCGCCATGAACCTGACCGCCATCTCCATCCTGGAGGAGTTCACCGGCCACGAGTTCATGTATGTGGACTGGATCACCCATGTTGGCCCCCTGTTCATTGTGGTCACTGCAGCGACCCTGGTGTACATGATCTTTGGTATGCCTTCGGGCACCAAGGCTTTGGATGGCACCAAGGAATACTTCAAAGAGAGCTACAACGAACTGGGCCCCACCAAGCTCATCGAAAAGGTGTGCGGCGTCCTCTTCCTCCTGGCCATGGTCTTGGCCTTCACCCGTCCCCTCTACGCCGAGCTGCTGCCCGGTATGGTCCCCGCTTACTCCTTCCTGACCATCGGCTTCGCCTGCTTCTTCCTCAGTGTGAAGGATAAGGGCGCGGTCATGACCTGGGAAGCTGCCCAGCAGGGTACCATGTGGGGCATGATGATCCTCTTTGCCAGCGGCCTGGCCATTGGCAAGCTCCTCAACGGCTCCGGTGCCACCGACTGCCTGGCAGATATGGTCACCAGCGTCAACCTGGACGGCGGCCTGACCACCATCATCGGCCTGGTTGTCTTCACCCGTCTCATCACTGAGGTCACCAACGGCACCACTGCGGCCGCCATCGTCTGCCCCCTGGTCATCAGCGTCACCACCAAGATGGGACTCAATCCGCTGCCCTACTGGTTCCTGACCTGTATGTCCTTCAACGCCGAGTGGCTCCTGCCCATCAGCGTCCGTGCCGTACCCGTCAGCTATGGCCTGGATCCCGATGAAATGCTCAAGCGGGGCATTCCCATCACCCTGATCCATACCCTCATCGTGATCGTCTTCGGCTATATCGCCATTACCTTCTTCCCCAACTTCGGCGACCTGCCTTACCTCTTCGCATGATGCGCCGCAGGGAAAAGAGCGTAAAAAAAGACAACATAGCGATTCCTGCGTAAGATGATGCTGCCACACAACAAAACACACAAAAGAAGGCCATATTGTCTTAAATGTCATTTTACACAGATTGCATCCGTTTGTCTACTGCAAACGGCACAAAGAAGGGAAAGTTTTTGAACCAAAGCAACCATATTGGAATCCACTCCCTCCGCTGTCCCTCAGAAAAAGCGAAACCATGACTGTCTTTCCCCCGCCTGCCCGTTCTGGCCGACGGACGGGTGGAGGGGAAACGCGATCCCTTCTTTGTCCCTCCATCTGGGATGACGGCAGCTCGGACCGTCGTTCCAGGTGGAGTTGGCCTACCGCCTGTTGGATGTACACAACCTCCGCCCAGCAGACACGACCGAAATCCCCACGAAAGGTGCACACTCCCTTTCGTGGGGATACTTTTTTGCAGCTCTACAACTTCCACTTGTAGCCAACGCCCCACACGGTCTCAATGTACTCCCGTCCGGTGGCAGCCTTCAACTTGGCGCGGATTTTTCGAATATGCTCCTTCACCGTGCTGCTGCTTCCCTCGGCGTCATGCCCCCACACCGCCTCATAGAGTCGCTCCCGGTCGAACACCTGATTGGCGTGGGAGAGAAGGAACGCCATCAAGTCAAATTCCCGCTTGGAGAAGGACAGCTCCACGCCGTCATAAGAAACCGTCCGCGCCGACAGGTCCATCCGCAGTCCATCACAAGTCAGGACCTTCGATGTCTGCTGTTCTGGGGACGTTTGGGGCAGGCGGGCGGCAATGCGAGCGGTCAGCTCCTGGAGGCGGAAGGGTTTGATGATATAGTCGTCTTCGATGATCGGGACATCGCCGTGCTGCCCTTGGTCAGGCGCGTGATCGGTGAGGAAGAGGATGGGACAGACCACGTGGCTGCGGATCTGTTTGCACAGCGCTAGCCCATCGGTGCCGGGCATGTTGATGTCCAGTAAGATTAGGTCAGGCTTGTGGCGCAGCTGCTCCAAAGCTTGGGCGCTGTTGTTGGCGGTGTAGGTCAGGTAGCCGTTCTGCTTGAAATGCTCCGACAGCAGGTCGGTGAGCATGGGTTCGTCGTCAACGATCAAAATGGTAGATGCCATAGAAATACCTCCTATCTTGTAAGTATCTCCAGAAAGGGTCAAAATTCCGTCAAGGGCGGATGTCGGGTTTATTATGGACGGATACGCCAATAGAATCAACCAAAAGCCTGTGAAATTTTCATGTAGTGCTGTTTACAAGGGGAAAAGAGGTGGAGTATAATGATAAAATCGTATGAAATCACCTTGTTTGGAGGTGTTTCTCGTGGCAATGACGCCAGAACAGAAACTTTTTTATAATATTGCCATGGTAGGCGGATATTTCGGCGGCTACGCCTCCGTGCGCAGCCTGGTGCTAGGCTCCGCCCAGACCGGCAACCTGATCGGCATCGTGGAAATGCTGTTGGGGGCGAACTGGATGGGGTTCCTCATCCGCGTGGGTGCGTCGGTGCTCTATGCCATTGGCGTTTGTCTGACCATGGTCATCCGCAACCACCGACCGCAGGACTTGAAGGTCTATTCGGTGCTGCTGAGCCTGATCGGGTCTGGGGTCTTCCTGATGATGCCCACCAAGATGGACGTCATTTTAGCCCTCTATCCCATCTTCCTCTGTATGTCCTTCCAGTGGAACGCCTTCCCCGGCGCCTGCGGCTATGTCAGCTCGTCGGTATTCTCCACCAACAACTTCCGTCAGGTGGTGTTGGGGCTGACCGATTCCCACTACCACCCGGACGGAGACGGCAAGCGCAAGGCGAGGTTTTTTGCCGGCACCCTGGCCTTTTACCACACCGGGGTCGCCATCGGCATCCTGGGCATCCGGTTCTTCGGGATGCACTCTACCTGGCTCTGTATGCTCATCCTCCTTCCGGCGCTGTATCAGGCGCTGCGGGAGCGGAAAGCCGTCCTAGAGGCGGCTGCGATGGCAGAGCAAGCAGAACGCGCCGCTGCAGAAGCTCTGTTGGCGGCAAAAAATGCCCCTGACCGGGCGATTGCTGATGCAGACATGGCTGTTGCTGCCGCAGAAGAAGCGGTGGCAGAGGCGGCAGATGCTGCGCTGGTGGAGGAGACCGATGCGGTATCCGAAGCAGAAGTGGAAGCGGCGGACAATTCCCAGCAGGCGTGACAATTCCATAACACAGAAAAACACCCTGATGACGTGTGTCATCAGGGTGTTCGTTTTGCTTTGGATTGTATCTTATTTTGCGTACTCCACCGCAGTGGCTTCCCGTACCAGATGCACCTTGATCTGACCGGGGTATTCCAGTTCCTTCTCGATCTTCCGGGCGATGTCGTGAGCCATGATAATCATCTCATCCTCGCTGACCTCTTCCGGCTTAATCATGATACGGATTTCACGGCCGGCCTGGATGGCGTAGGCGTTGTCCACACCCTTGAAGGAGGATGCGATCTCTTCCAGCTTCTCCAGACGCTTGATATAGTTCTCCACGTTTTCACGGCGTGCGCCGGGACGAGCGGCGGAGATGGCGTCGGCAGCCTGAACGAGACAGGCTACGATGGTCTGGGGCTCGATGTCGCCATGGTGAGCGGCGATGGCGTGAACCACCAGTTCGTTCTCCTTGTAGCGGCGAGCCAGGTCGACACCGATCTGAACATGGCTGCCCTCGATCTCGTGGTCAACGGCCTTACCCAGGTCATGGAGCAGACCGGCACGCTTGGCGGTGGCCACGTCGGCACCCAGCTCGGAGGCCAGCAGGCCGGCGATGTGGGCGACTTCGATGGAGTGGTTCAGCACGTTCTGACCGTAGCTGGTGCGGTAATGCATCCGACCCAGCAGCTTGACTTCCTCCGGATGCAGGCTGTGGATGTTGGTCTCCAGCACAGCCCGTTCCCCTTCGGCCTTGATGACCTGTTCCACCTCGCGCTTGGCCTTCTCCACCATCTCCTCGATGCGGGCGGGATGGATGCGGCCGTCGGTGATGAGGCGTTCCAGGGCGATGCGGGTGATCTCCCGGCGGATGGGGTCGTAGCAGGAGACGGTGATGGCCTCCGGTGTGTCGTCGATGATCAGTTCTGCTCCGGTGAGGGTTTCCAGAGTGCGGATGTTGCGGCCTTCCCGGCCGATGATCCGGCCCTTCATCTCGTCATTGGGCAGCGGCACCACCGATACGGCCACCTCGGCCACCTGGTCAGCGGCACAGCGCTGGATGGCCATGGCGACCAGCTCACGGGCGTAGGTGTTGGCCTCGTCCTTGTAGCGATCCTTGATCTCCTTGATCTTCATGGCCTCTTCGTGGGTCACTTCGGCTTCCACCTGGTTGATCAGATAGGTTTTGGCATCTTCTGTGGACAGTCCGGAGATCCGTTCCAGGGTCTCCAGCTGGGTCGTTTTGATCTGCTCCACTTCCTCCCGGGTACGGTCGACAGCGGCAATGCGGTTCTGCAGCTTTTCTTCCTTCTTCTCCATGGCGTCGGTCTTGCGATCCAGGTTTTCCTCCTTGGACTGCAGCCGGCGTTCCTGCTTGGAGAGTTCCGCGCGGCGCTCCTTCACTTCCTGTTCGTAAAGGCTGCGCTCTTTATGAATTTCTTCCCTGGCTTCCACCAGCGCTTCGCGCTTCTTGCTCTCGGCGGACTTGAGCGCATCGTTGACGATACGGGTCGCCTCCTGCTCAGCGGAGCCGATCTCCTTTTCCGCGGCGTTTTTGCGGTAACGGTAGCCCAGGAACAGGCCCAGAGCCAAAGCCACCAGGAAAGAAAGGACACCTACTAAAATATAGGGCATCATAGCGGTTCGATACACCTCCTGTTTCATCAAAATGTGGGATGACAGCACAGCTGTCAATAACATGAAAAGACGCTGTACGCAGAGGAACTCCCGCACAGCGGTCATTGAAAAACCAAACCCTCACGACGCCGCGCCCAGAGGGCTCGACACCGTTCGATTCTTCAAAACAATCCATAGTTTATTTTAATGCCAAACGGGGAGACTGTCAAGAACATTCCGGGGCCGGAGGATGTGGAATTGTGGTGAAACGGGGGAAATGGGCGGCATATTTTCCACCGGACGCGCATAGACATACGAGAACAAGCAAGGAGGGGGATGGCTTATGAAACGAAAGAAATCCACCGGCGGGAAGACCGTCCGCCGTCTGGTGGCGCTCTCTGCGGCAGCGGCTACCATGTGGACGGTGGGGCAGACGGCAGACTGGGAGGCAGTGGCTCACAGCGGCACCCAGCTCATCCAGAGTGCGGCGTGGGCGGAACGACTGGTGCGGCAGGAGCTGATTCGGCCGTTGGAGGAGGGGAGCAGCGTGGTGCTCACCGGCTGGGAGGAGCTGGTGGTGGCTCAGTCGCCGGCCCTGTTGCTCCAGCGGGCGGCGCTGAAGGAGGAGGGCAGTTTGGACTCTGACCCCGGACAGACCAAGCGTGAGCAGGCGGCGGAGTCAGCCAAGGAACAAAAGAAGGAGGAGACAAAAACCACCCAAAAGAAGACGACCAAAGCCAAGCAGAAGGAGAAGAAGTCCGCCAAAGCCACCAAGAAACTGGATACCTCCAAGCTAAAGGTGGCTGACATCAACTTGGACAACCACACCAAAGGTATCCAGGTGAACCTGAAGGATTACTTCGACAAAAAACTCAACTTAACATTGCAGCCAGCCAAGAAGGGCCCTCAAATCTTGATCGTCCACACCCATACCACGGAGGCGTACACCAAGGGGAAGAAGGATAAATACGAGGAGACCGACCCAGCGCGGACGCTGAACAACGATTACAACATGGTGCGGGTGGGAGAAGAGATGAAAAAGGTCTTCGAGGACATGGGGTTGTCCGTCATCCATGACACCTCTAAGCACGACTACCCCAGCTACAACGGCTCCTACGCCCATGCGCTGAACAGCATTGAGAAATATGTGAAGAAGTACCCCACCATCCAGGTGGTGCTGGACGTCCACCGGGACGCCATCATCGACAGCAAAGGGGTCAGCTACGCCAAACGCACCAAGGTCAACGGCGAGAGCGTGGCACAGGTGATGCTGGTGGTGGGCACCAACGATATGGGATTGACCCATCCCAAGTGGAAGGATCACCTGGCGCTGGCGGTGCAGATGCAGAAGAAGATGCTGGCCATCGACAAGAGCTTCCCTCGCCCCATCGACCTGCGCAGTCCTCGCTTCAACGGCCACGCCACCCCTGGCTCCATGCTGGTGGAGGTGGGCACCAGCGGGAACACCTTGCAGGAGGCGTTGGCTGGGGCGCGGTACTTTGCCCGAGCGGCGGGGGAGCTGTATACATCCTGTGTGAAGAAGTGAAAAAACGAAGCATGGCATATGTCATGCTTCGTTTTTTATGTTATGTAATGTTAGGCTGCTTCCGGTTGCTTGCGCAGGAAGTGGATGGCAAGTCCGATGACCAGCCCCAAGGCGGCCGGACAGACCCAGCCCAAGCCCAGAGAGGCCAGGGGCAGCACGTTGCCAACGGCTTCCAGGGGAGCGTCCAGGTGGCACAAGGTGCGCAGGTACTCTGGCAGGGTGCGCAGCAGGTCGTACAGGGCGGCCACGAAGGTCAGGGCGATGGTGCTGATGTAGACCGCACGATCGTGGCGGAAGAACTTGCCAAAAAGGGCCAGCAGGATGAGCACGATGGCCAGGGGGTAGAGGAACATGAGGACGGGGATGGCGTAGTCGATGATGGCGCTCAGTCCCAGGTTGGCGAACAGGAAAGAGGCTGTGCTGAAGATGATGGCCCAGATGCGATAGGTGGGGCCGTTGGGGAAGAGGGCGGAGAAGGTCTCGGCACAGCTGGTGATGAGGCCCACCGCCGTTTTCAGACAGGCCAGGGTCACCGTAGCAGCCAGGACCAACAGACCGGCGCCGCCCAGGTAGTGACGGGCGATCTGTGCCAGTGCCACACCGCCGTTGGCAGCCGGTTCAAACAGGCCGCGGCTCTGAACGCCTACGATGGTGACGGCCAGGTAGATGACGCCCATGAACAGGCAGCTGAAGATACCGGAACGGACGGTGCTGCTGGCTACTGCGCTAGGGTCTTCCACGCCCAAGTCCTTGATGACCTGGACGACCACGATGCCAAAGGCCAGGCTGGCCAGGGCGTCCATGGTGTTGTAGCCCTCCAGGAAGCCGGTAAAGAAGGGCTGAGAGGCGTAGCCGTCCAACGGTTCCACCTGAGCGATGGCTGCACCGGGATGGAGCAGGGCGACGATGACCAGGATGCCCAGGAAGAGCAGGAAGGCGGGGTTGAGGACCTTGCCGATCCAAGTCAAAATTTTCCCCGGACGGAGGGAGAAGAACAGGGCGACGGCAAAGAACAGGGCGGAGAACAGGAGCAGATAGAGCCAGGTCCAGTCGTTTTGGGGCAGGATCTGTTCCAGACCTACGGTGAAGGAGGTGGTAGCACAGCGGGGGATGGCGAAGAAGGGGCCGATGGTCAGGTACAACAGGCAGGTGAAGAACATGCCATAGGGGCGTCCTGCCTTGCTGGACAGATCGAACAGGCCGGTGGAACGGCTGATGCCTAGAGCAGCCACACCCAGCAGGGGCATGCCGACGCCGGTGATGAACAGACCCACGAAGGCCAGCCAGACGTTGCTGCCTGCGTGCTGCCCCAGGGCGACGGGGAAGATCAGGTTGCCTGCGCCGAAGAACATACCGAAGAGCATACTTGCCACAGAGATATATTCCCGGAAGGAAAGCTTTGTTTTCATATGATTTGTTTCTCCTCTTTTGCGTGGTATCCCGGCGGATACCGGAACGTGAACTGGATACAGTATAGCATGAATATCAACAAACCGTCAAATTGTCTTTGAAAAGGGAAACAGATTGTAATGACTGACCGGATGGGCGGAACTTCGCTATTGAGAAAAAAACGCCCTTGTGCTACAATCTATAAATGTATCGGCATTTATCAAAAACGGAAAAGCTGAACCGTTATCACATAAGGAGAGCAAGAAGCTATGAAATTAGGTATCGTGGGTCTGCCCAACGTGGGCAAGAGCACCCTGTTCAACGCCATTACCAACGCAGGCGCCGAATGCGCCAACTACCCCTTCTGCACCATCGAGCCTAACGTAGGCACGGTTGCCGTCCCCGACGCCCGTCTGGACTGGCTGAGCGACCTGTATCACCCCAAGAAGACCACCCCCGCTGTCATCGAGTTCGTGGACATCGCCGGCCTGGTCAAGGGTGCCAGCCACGGCGAAGGTCTGGGCAACCAGTTCCTGTCCAACATCCGCGGCACCGAGGCCATCATCCACGTGGTGCGCTGCTTTGACGACGAAAACGTCATCCATGTGGAAGGCAGCACCGACCCCATCCGTGACATCGGCATCATCGACTTGGAGCTCATCATGGCCGACCTGGAAATGGTGGATCGCCGCATCGACAAGGCCAAGAAGGCCAGCAAGGGGGACAAGAAGTTCCTGCGGGAAGTGGAAGTGTTCTCCGCTCTCCGGGAGCATCTGAACAACGGCGGCAGCGTCCGCAGCTACGAGTGTGAGCCGGAAGACATGGCTCTCATCGCCACCAGCGACCTGCTGAGCCTGAAGCCCATCATCTATGCCGCCAACCTGGACGAAGACACCTTTGGCGGTGACTACGAGTCCAACCCCTACTACCAGCAGGTAAAGGAGCTGGCGGACAAGGAGGGCGCTCAGGTCATGCCCGTCTGCGCTCGGCTGGAGGAAGAGCTGTCCCAGATGGAAGAGGACGAGAAGGCCATGTTCATGGAAGAACTGGGCATCCAGGAATCTGGTCTGGATCGTCTCATCAAGGCCAGCTACACCCTCCTGGGTCTCATCTCCTTCCTGACCTCCGGCGAGGATGAGTGCCGTGCCTGGACCATCACCCGGGGCACCAAGGCGCCTCAGGCGGCCGGCAAGATCCACTCCGACTTCGAGCGGGGCTTCATCCGTGCCGAAGTCATCGCCTATGACGATATGGTGGCCTGCGGCAGCGAAAAGGTGGCCAAAGAAAAGGGTCTCATGCGCAGTGAAGGTAAGGAGTATGTGGTGCAGGATGGGGACATCATCCTGTTCCGATTCAATGTGTAAAGAAAGCGTGAATTTGTATGATCTATAGTTACCCTTATACCATCAGCATCAGCCGTGCCGGTCCAGAAAATCTGCTGACCCCGGCTTCCGCTATGGATCTTCTCCAGGACTGCGCCACCATGCACACCATGGCGGCAGGCGCTGGTCCGAACACTCTGAAACAGCAGCATATCGCGTGGGTGGCCAACAGCTGGAACATCTATTTCGACAAGCCCTGTCACTTTGAAGAGACGGTGCAGCTGGCCACCTGGGCGCACAAATTCGACCGGGTGTTCGCCCATCGAAATTGCTCCATCACCAATGCCGACGGGGAACTGTGCCTGCGGGCGGATTCCCTGTGGTTTTTGATGGACTTGGAGAAAAAGATCCCCCTGCCCATGAAAAAAGAACAGGCGGCACACTATGAGAACCATCCCAGATTGGAGATGCCGCCCATGGTGCGGCGGCTGAAGCTGCCGGAGGAGCTGGAGACTCGGCCGGAATTCCAGGTGCCGCGGTATGCCATCGACGTGAATCAGCACATGAACAACGTTTGGTATGTGCGCTTCGCCATGGAATACCTGCCCGAAGGGTTCCAGGTAGGTCAGCTGAAGGTGGAGTACACTCAGTCTGCCCGGCAGGGTGACCTGGTGTTCCCTAAGGTGGCGCAGCAGGGCGGCACCGTTTGGGTGGCGCTATGCGACGCCCAGGGCAAAGCCTACGCCAAGGTGATTTTTGAAGAAAAAGTGTAAAAAGCGAGAAATGCCCGGACAAAACACGCTGTTCGGGCATTTTTTCCATTTGGAGGTATGATATGACCGTTGCAGAGATCCTGAAAAAGATGATTGCCTATTCTGAAGGCAACTTCCACGACATCGACCACCTGATCCGGGTGTGGACCTATGCCAAGACCATCGGAGAGCTGGAGGGGTTGGATGAGGAGACCCAGTACATTTTAGAGGTGGCAGCCATCACCCATGACATCGCCTGTCCCTTCTGCCGGGAAGCCTATGGCAACACCAACGGCCCCAACCAGGAGCGGGAAGGCGCCCGGTTGGTGCGGGAATTTTTGCAGGACACTGGCATGACCCAGGCCCAGGTGGAGCGGGTGGCCTATCTGGTGGGGCATCACCATACGCTCACGCAGATTGACGGGATAGATTATCAGATTTTGATCGAGGCGGACTATTTGGCGAACGCTTCGGAGAATGGCTATGCAAAGGAAATCATCCAGCGTTTCTTGGACAGATTCTGCAAGACGACCAGTGGAGCACAGTTGATGCGCGCTGCGTTTTGCCTGGACTAAGAACGCTGTCATTGGGAGGAACGCGATGAAGGTAGAACAGTTTGTGATGGCCTACGGCGTGGAGCAGGATCGCCTGCGTGCCCTGCTGCCGGAGGGGTTCCGGTCGCTGCGGCCGGTGCTGCGCATCAATGCGGAGGTACGGGACGGTAAGACGGGCTATGTGGAGTTCAACACTGCGGTGGAGAAGGACGGAAAACGTGGGTGGCTGAACATTGGATATTGGGAGGGGGTTCCCTTTGAAAAGGTGGGAAAGACCACGGTTTTTCGGACGGAATGTTTGGAAATCTCCTTCACCGGTGTTGGCATCGGGGGCGGCTGTCCGGCAGAACAGGACAACCAAGGGTGCTATTTCCTGGGGCAGGACCCGGAGTGGAAACCGGCGGAAGTGGTGACGGCCAACAAGGAGTTTTGTGACTGCGCCTTTGCCTGGAAGTTTGGCAAAGACAGCGCCCACGGCGTCAGCATCGGGAAGACGTTACCGGCTATCCCCACCGAGCAAAAGATGGCGTATCCCAAACAGGAATTTACCGTAGAAAATGCCGCAAACATCCCCTGTGACCAGGTTTTGGGCACCTATCGGGTGGAATTGGAACGATAACAGCACAAAAAGAACCGCCGTATGGATGAGCCATACGGCGGTTTTGTCATAGCTGGAAAACGATGCCCGCCACAGCGGCCAGAGCGATCCAGAGGATGGGATGGAGGTCTTTGGTCTTCTTCCAGTTGGTGAAGAACAGGATGACCAGAGCCACCGGGATGCACTTCCAGTGAATGGCTTGCAGCAGGTCATGGGACTCGCCCCAGGTGGTGGCGTTCCAGAAGGTGATGACCACCACGCTCCAACCGGCAGCGGCGATGAGGCCGGTGGAGGCGGGACGCAGGCCGTAGAAGAAGCCATCCACATAGCGGTTGTCACGGAAATGGTGGAGCAGGATGGACACCAGGATGATGACGATGATGGAGGGCGCCACCAGGCCGATGGTGGCCACCACACTGCCCACGACACCACCGGTGGTGAAGCCTACATAGGTGGCCATGTTGACCCCCATGGGGCCGGGAGTGGCTTCAGAGACGGCGATCATGTTGGCCAGCTCCTGACTGGTGAACCAGCCGGTGCGGACGCCGATGTTCTGCAGGAAGGGGATGGTGGCCAGGCCACCGCCGATGGAGAACAGGCCGGTGCAGAAGAACTCAAAGAACAGCCGTAAGTAGAGCATCATGCCTGCCACCCCCTTGCCCGCCGCAGTCCCAGTCCGATCAGGCCAGCGGCCACCACCAACAGGGCGGGCGACAGTCCCACCAGGGCGGAGAGGAGAAAGACGCAGGCAAAGAGGATGCCCGCGGTCAGGTTGATGACCGTGCTCTTCCACAGCTTCACGGTGGCGTTGAAGATGAGCACGCAGACGCAGGCGCGGATGCCAGCGAAGGCGTGGATGACGGCGGGGATGTGGGCGAAGTTGGACAGGAAGGCGGCGATGACGGTGATGATGACCAGGCTGGGGAAGATCATGCCCATAGTGGCGATGATGCCGCCCAGGACGCCCTTTTCCTTGTAGCCCACAAAGGTGGCTGTGTTGACGGCGATGACGCCGGGGGTACACTGGCCGATGGCGTAATAGTCCGTCAGTTCGGCTTCGGTGGCCCACTGCTTTTTCTCCACCACTTCTCGCTGGAGCAGGGGGAGCATGGCAAGGCCGCCGCCGAAGGTGCAGACGCCGATTTTGGCGAAGGTGGTAAATAAGTCAAGATAGAGATTCATAGGCATTGCGATAGGTTTGAGTCCCGGATGTCGTGGGACATCCGGGACGGGGTTGGTGTTGAAATGTTAGAGTTTATGGGTTGTCCAGTTGTGCGCGCCAAGGATCAAAACACTTGGAGTGGCGACTTGGCTCAGTGCGGACTTGAAAGGTTTAGAGGTCTTCCAATTCCTGCTGCCACAGCGTTGCGACTGCATCAGACGGCATCCGCCAGTCGCCGCGGGGGCTCAGGGTGGCGGAACCCACCTTGGGGCCGTCGGGGACGCAGGAGCGCTTGAACTGCTGGCTGAAGAAGCGGCGATAGAAGTTTTTCAGCCACTTCAGGATGGTGTCGTGGTCATATTCACCGTCGAACACGTACTCTGCCAGACGGAACACCTTCTTCGGCGGGAAGGCGCAGCGGATGGCGTAGTACAGGAAGAAATCGTGGAGCTCGTAGGGGCCCACCAGGTCTTCGGTGAAGTGGGTCATCTGACCGTCTTCAGTAGTGGGCAGCAGCTCGGGAGAGACGGGAGTGGCCAGCACGTCGTCCAGGACGGCGGACAGCTCCGGATTGGTCTCCCGGTTCAGGTCGCTGACGTAGTGGGTCAGGTGGCGCACCAGGGTCTTGGGGATGGAGCAGTTGACGGCGTACATACTCATGTGGTCGCCGTTGTAGGTGCACCAGCCCAAAGCCAGCTCAGACAGGTCGCCGGTGCCGATGACCAGGCCGCCGTTCTTGTTGGCGATGTCCATCAAAACCTGGGTGCGTTCTCGTGCCTGGCAGTTTTCATAAGTGGTGGAGTGGTCGCTGGGGTCGTGGCCGATGTCGGCAAAGTGCTGCATGACCGCTTCGCCGATGTCCACTCGACGGAAGGTGGTGCCCAGCAGCTCGCCCAGCTTGGTGGCGTTGTCACGGGTGCGGTCGGTGGTGCCGAAGCAGGGCATGGTCAGGGTGACGATGTCCGTGCTGGGACGACCCAACATCTTCATGGCGTTGCTGGTGATCATCAGCGCAAGGGTGGAGTCCAGACCGCCGGACAGGCCGATGACGGCGCACTTGGCGTGGGTGTGCTCCAGACGCTTCTTCAGCGCCAGAGAGACCATGGAGAAGATCTCCCGGCAGCGAGCGGTACGGTCGCCCATGTCAGCGGGGACGAAGGGGTTGGGAGCGTAGTAACGGGTCAGCTTGGTGGGGGTCAGATCCAGGGAGAACTCCACTTCCATCAGGCCGCCATCCTCCACCGGGAAGGTGGTGATGCGCTGGCGTTCGTAGGTCAGGCGCTGGACGTCCACTTCGGTGGACAGTAGGCCGGTCTGGAAACGGCTCTCTGCCAGCAGAGCGCCGTTTTCGGCGATCATGTCGTGGCCGACGAACACCAGGTCGGTGGTGGATTCTCCATCTCCAGCATCGGCGTACACGTAAGCGCAGATCAAACGGCCGCTCTGGTCGGAGACCATGTTCCGGCGGAACTGATCCTTGCAGACGGTCTCGTCGCTGGCGGACAGGTTCAGGATGACGGTAGCGCCAGCGGTGGCCAGACCGCTGCTGGGGGGCACGGGCACCCACAGGTCTTCGCAGATCTCCACGCCGATGCACAGCTCCGGCAGCTCCCGGCAGCGGAAGAGCTGGTAGGCGCTCATGGTGACGGTCTGGTCACAGAGGGTGATCTCCTCATCCACATCCTGGCCGGAGACAAACCAACGGGCCTCATAGAACTCGCTGTAGTTGGGGATGTTGCTCTTGGGCACCACACCCAAAATCTCCCCCCGCGAGAGCACCACGGCGCAGTTGTACAGCTTGCTGCGGCAGCGGATGGGCATACCGACGGTGGCGATCAGATCCAGATCGCTGGTTTCGTTGAGGATATATTCCAGTGCCCGTTCTGCGCCTTGGAGCAGAACCGGCTGAAGGAACAGGTCCGCGCAGGTGTAGGCGGTGATACACAGCTCGGGCAGAGCCAACACCTTGACGCCCTGTGCTGCGGCTTCTTTCATCAGAGCAACGATCTGCTCTGCATTGTACATACAGTCGGCCACCCGAATGTTGGGGGTGCCGGCGGCGATCTTTACAAATCCATCCCGCATAAAAGTTGTCTCCCTTATCTTAAAAATTTCAAATGGATGTGCGCGTTTGATATATGGTATTACTTTACCCCAAGTGGGGTAAAAATGCAAGGCTGGCCGGTGCTTTCTTCCCATTTGGGCAGGAAAAAACCGCCTGGATGGGTGCAGGCGGCGGGAATGGTCAAATGCGTTTTTTGCGGAGGCTGGCAGGGGGTGCGGCGATGTCGGTCAGACCCAGGATATAGTCGGAGGAGACTTGGTAGAGGGAACAGAGGGTCAAGAGGTGCCGGATGGGAAGCTCGTTGGCGGCGCGTTCGTAGCGGGCGTACATGGTCTGAGAGGTGCCCAAAAATTGGGCGACCTGCTCTTGGGTATAGTCGTGGTCTTCCCGGAGGTCTCGGATTCGTTTCACGTAGGCCATTTGTTTCATAAAAATTCCCCTATTGCATCAAAATACTGATATTGTAGTCTAGTTAAAATTTTTACTAGATTTTTAGGACATATTTTTATTAAAATGGCGGGTTTTTGTGACTTTCTAACGGAAATATCTCCCTGGTCAAGTAAATATATTTACTATTGACAACAATAAACATTTTTACTAGAATGGAGGAAGAAGACCTTCCAATTTATATCATAGACAGGAGAGAAGAAAATGAAACGGAACAAAACGACGAAAATGACCGCAGTGCTCCTCTGCGCAGCCATGCTGTTGATGGCGTCGCTCAGCGGGTGCGGCGGCGGTGCGCCTAGCAATGTGGAGAGCGCGAAAAAGGCACTGCTTGGCACATGGTATACCAGATATGAAAATGACAAAGGAGAAGTAAGCGGGAGTGATCGTGATGAGGGCTGGGTTTTTTATGAAAATGGAACTGGCCAAAATAAAGATTCCTACGGAGACCCATGGTATACTTGGGAACTTTTGGATAGTGAAGAATCTGGTAAATACACATTGATGATGGCAGAAAAGGATGCCTTTAGCTCACAGAAGCAATATGTTTTTGAAATCCAATTTGACGGAAATGAGCACTTTATTCTTGTCGATGACTACACCAAAGATCAGGGTGGGGTCGACTTCTATAGAGAACCTGTAGAAACAAAAGATAACAATGAATGATAAAGGGCATTTTAGAAGAATGTAATTTTGAAGATACAGAAAATTGTTGCTGTGCTCACACGCTCTCGTCAATAGAGCGGTAGTGATTGACAGCAATAGGGGCTTTTGTTAAAATTGCCAATAGGAAGAACCGGGATTTTTTCCGTAAGGAGGAAGATTGAGGCTTCCCAAAAAAGACCCGCCTGCTTTGAGTGTGTGCAGGCGGGTCGATTTTTATATTAGGATGTGAGCATAAATAGGGAGATTTTTAGTAAGCCAGCTTTGCCTCCAGCCAATCCTTCAGCTCCGCGATGGGCACACGGACCTGTTCCATGGTGTCACGGTCACGGATGGTGACGCAGTTGTCAGCGGGGGTGTTCTCGTCGCCCACGGTCTCGAAATCGACGGTGATGCAGTAGGGGGTGCCGATCTCGTCCTGACGGCGGTAACGCTTGCCGATGGAGCCGGTGTCATCATAGTCTACCATGAAGTACTTGGACAGCATTTCCTGAATCTCACGGCCCTTGTCGCCCAGCTTCTTGGACAGAGGCAGGACAGCAGCCTTGAAGGGAGCCAGAGCGGGATGGAAGTGCATGAC
>CAKTQP010000034.1 GCA_934597165.1 uncultured Oscillospiraceae bacterium | reverse complement strand
TTTTTTCGCTTCCTTTTCTTCACGATAAGTGAGATTCCAAATCTATGATTTGGCTCAATCGAACTTACACAGAGTGAGAAAAGGAAGTGGGGTCAAGGGGCAAAGCCCCTTGTCACTGACCGCAGTCAGCGAAATTCTCCTGTGCTTCAAAAGCGCAGGAAGGGGTGAATTGCTATTTGAAAAATAGCAAGAGGGGAAACCCTCGCCGGTGGTTTCCCCTTTTCCGAAGCGTATAACAAAAAAGAATCACGTAACGCTTTTCGAAAACGTCACGTGGCTCTTTTATAAAATGCACACAGCATAACGAAGGGCGAACCCCCGGCGAGGGTTCGCCCTCTTTTTGGCTGCGCCAAAAATTCACCCACTCCTGCGCTTTTTAAGGCTAAGGGGGAGTTTCGCCGTCTGCGGACGGCGACCAGGGATTTCACCCCTGGACCCCACTTCCTTTTCTTCAGAGAAGCAAAAGGAAGCGAAAAGAAGCTAAAACGCGCTGCGCGGCTTGACCTCCGTTCACAACTGCGTGCTCACACCACCTGGAACAAGTAAAACTTCAAGTAACTCGTCTCCGGCACGTTCCACAAAATCGGGTGATCCGGCGCCTGCTGCCGCGCCTCGATCTGCCGCAGGGACACGGCTGCGTCCCGCGCCGCCGAACGTAACATCTGCTGGAACAGGTCGTCGGTCATGAAGTGAGAGCAGGAACAGGTGGCCAAATAACCGCCTCTGGGCAGCACCTTCATGGCTTTCAGGTTGATCTCCTTATACCCCCGGATGGCGTCCCGGACGGTCTTGCGGCTTTTGGTGAAGGCGGGCGGGTCCAGGATGATGAAGTCGTAGGGGGTGCGCTTCTGCTGCGCCAGGTCGGTGAGCAATTTGAAGACGTCGGCGGTGATGAAGTCCATCCGGTCGGACAGGCCGTTTACCTGCGCATTATGGGTGGCCATCTCAATGGCGGAAGCGGACACATCCACGCAGGTCACGTGTTTGGCTCCGCCCAACGCGGCGTTCAGGCCGAAGGAACCGGTATGGGTGAAGCAATCCAGGACATACTTATCTTGTGCCAACCGCTTCACCGCCTGGCGATTATATTTCTGATCCAGGAAGAAGCCGGTCTTTTGGCCGTTTTCCACATCCACCCCGTAGCGGACGCCGTTTTCGGTAATCTCCGTGACTGTCTCCGTCGGTGTGGGCAGATCGGGCAGCGGGTGCCAGCCTTTCAGCTGTTCCATCCCCTCCAGCTCCCGGATGGCCACGTCGTCCCGCTGGTAGATGCCGGTGATGTGCTCGCCTAAGGCGGTCAGCTCGTCGTAGAGCGCCTGGAACACCACGTCCTTCACCTGCTCCATACCCAGGGACAGCACCTGTGCCACCAAAATGGGGCCGTAGCGGTCTACGGTCAGGCCGGGCATCTGGTCTGCCTCCCCGTGGATGAGGCGGCAGCACTGGAAGTCCGCGCCAGGCATGACGGTCCTGCGGTAGGCGATGGCGTAGGCCACTCTGCGGCGCCAGAAGGCGGCGTCGAAGCGGTCGTTGGCGTTGCGGGAGAGCAGGCGGACGGTGATCTTGGAGCGGTCGTTGTAGAAGCCGGTGCCCATGTAGGCGGAGCCGGCAAACACGTCCACCAGACCGCCGTTCTCCGGCGTCCCCGTCTGTCCCGTCAGCTCTGCCCCGTACACCCACGGGTGTCCGTTCTTGATGGCTCGTTCCCCTTTCGCGGTGATCTGTACCGCCGGATAGCTGCGCTGCTGTTTCATCCTGTCATCCTCTTCTTTCCTGTGTCGTTTTCTGAACTGACATCATACCATACCTTACACAAAGGAACAAGTCTGGGGACGACAAATGTCTTTCTTTCTACTTTTCACACATTGTTTCTTGCTATTTTGCCCGTCCCGTACTATAATACTTAAATCGTGTCTTGGTTTTAACACCATTTCTACTACAGGAGGTCCCTTCATGACCGTTACTGATCTGAAAAAAATGCTCACCGCCGGTCGTCACGCTCATCTCATCGGAATCGGCGGCGTTTCTATGTTCCCCCTAGCGGAATTATTAAAAGGGCGCGGCCTGGTCATCACCGGCTCGGACGCCCACAAGAACCCCAACGTAGAGCACCTGCTGGAGCAGGGGTTCCACGTGACCATCGGCCATTTCGCCGAGAGCGTACAGGGCGCGGACCTGGTCATCCGCACCGCTGCCGTCCACGATGACAACCCGGAAATTCAGGCTGCTCACGCTGCCGGCATCCCCGTCTTTGAGCGGGCGCAGGCGTGGGGCGCCATCATGATGGACTATCGCAACGCCATCTGCATCTCCGGCACCCACGGCAAGACCACTACCACCTCCATGTGCACCTACATCGCCATGGCCGCTCACGCCGACCCCACCATCATGATCGGCGGCAATCTGCCCCTGCTGGGGGCCGGTTATCGGGTCGGGCACGGGGACACCATCATCCTGGAGTCCTGCGAGTACTGCAACTCCTTCCTCTCCTTCCGACCCACCATCGCGGTCATCTTGGACATCGAGGAAGATCATCTAGACTTTTTCAAGGATCTGGCGGACATCGAGCACTCCTTCCGCACCTTCGCCAACCTGGTGCCGGAGAACGGGGTCATCATCGCCAACGCCGACGACCGGAACACCATGGACACCCTGGACGGCGTGGATCGCCCCTTCACCACCTTCGGTCTGGGCAGCTATGCCGACGTGTACTGCGACAATCTTCAGTGGAACACCGGTCTGCCCACCTTCGACCTGTATCAGGGCGAGGAGAAAAAGTGCACCATCACCCTCCAGACCCCCGGTCTTCACAACGTGAAGAACGCCCTGGCTGCGGCCGCGGCCGCCCTATATATGGGGGTCGCACCGGAGTTCATCGCCCAGGGCTTGTCCGCCTATCGCGGAGCGGAGCGGCGGTTTGAGTACAAGGGTGAGATCAACGGGGCGAAGGTCTATGACGACTACGCCCATCACCCCGGCGAGATCCACGTGCTGCTCCAGATGGCTAAGAGTCTGGGCTACAAGCGGGTCATCTGCGCCTTCCAGCCCCACACCTACAGCCGCACCATCGCCCTGTTCGACGAGTTCGTCCAGGAGCTGAAGGTGGCCGATCTGGTGCTGTTGGCGGAGATCTATCCGGCGCGGGAGGTCAATACCACCGGCATTTCCTCCAAAGATTTGGCCGCGAAAATTCCCGGCGCGGAGTTTTATCCCACCTTGGGCGAGCTGGAGACCCGTCTGCGTCAGTTGGCGCAGCCTGGCGACCTGATCCTGACCGTGGGAGCCGGCGAACTGAACCTGGTGGCGGACGCGCTGACCCAGGAGAGCCACTAAACTCTGCTTTTTTGAGCACCTGCGACGTGGGTAAAAACCCGTCGCGCATCCTACTTCACCTGTACGCTTTTCGTAAAGTTTTTGTAAAAAGCGTGTTTTGGTGGGAAACCCAGCGCAGTTTCCCACCTTTTTTTCTCGTTCCGCAAGGGGAAATTGGGCAGAATCCACCAGTGGAAAGGACGCTTTCTTCCGGGTATTTGGTGGGAATCGGGCATTTTTCCGGTGGAAATCGGCACTTTCACCATAATTCCAACGTTCCAAAACGTTTTTACCAGTCCGTTTCCTCCCTTCCCCTGCCGCATCCTGGCACATCGGCTTGAATTGTCCAGTTTTTTCAGCGTGCGCCCAGAACCCTCCCGGTTTTCCTGTGGCTTTTTTGTACAAATGAGCAGAATCCCCCAAAGATTTTTGTGCAAAAATTTGATTCCCCCGCTTTTGTGCAATTTGACCATAACTGACCGAAAAACTTTGTCAAACCTTTATCAATCTTTTTTCGTTTCCCTATTGCAACCTGACGAAAAAGCAGGTATACTAGATACAGTAGCAATGGTTAAAAAGATAACAATGTTGATTGGCTCACCCCGGCGATCCCGCCCCTGCGCTTTATTCACTTGTATTTCTTTCAACCCCGTTGCAGTTCCGGCTGAACTTCGCTTCAGCACCTGAACCATTCATTCAAAATTCTGTAGGAGGGATTTCGTAATGGCATTCGCAATTCTGGAAACCAAGGGCGCAATCGCCGTCTTGACCGTCAACAATCCTAAGGCTCTGAACGCTCTGAGCCCCGCCGTGCTGCAGGACATCGACGCTGCCATCGACAGCATCGACCTGGACACCGTTCGCTGCCTCATCATCACCGGCGCTGGTGACAAGAGCTTCGTGGCAGGCGCTGACATCTCCGCTATGGTACATATGAGCAAGGCTGACGCCTGCGCATACAGCAAGATGGGCAACGATCTGTTCCTGAAGATCGAGCACCTCCCCATCCCCGTCATCGCTGCCATCAACGGCTTCGCTCTGGGCGGCGGCTGCGAACTGTCCATGAGCTGCGACATCCGCATCTGCTCTGACAACGCTATGTTCGGTCAGCCCGAAGTTCAGCTGGGCATCACCCCCGGTTACGGCGGCACCCAGCGTATGGCTCGCCTGGTCGGCGCCGGCATCGCTAAGGAACTGATCTACACCGCTAAGAACCTGAGTGCGCAGGACGCTTATCGCATCGGCCTGGTCAACGCTGTGTATCCCCAGGAAGAGCTGATGGCTGCCGCTGAAAAGCTGGCTGGCAAGATCGCCAAAAACGCTCCCATCGCTGTCCGCCTGTCCAAGAAGATGATCAACGACGGTCTGGCAATGCCCATCGCTGACGCTGTGGCTATGGAATCCAACCTGTTCGGTGACAGCTTCGAGACCCATGACCAGGTGGAAGGCATGTCCTGCTTCCTGAGCAAGGAAAAGCCCAAGCCCAAGGCAGTCTTCACCAACAACTAATTGGTGTCATGCGGAGGGCACAGCCGTGCCCTCCCCTACTAAAATCGTAGAGATAAGATTCCTGAATAGCGTGTTTATTTGAGAGTCTTTTTCTTAATATTTATCTGTATTTACTCTTGAGATCATATCTTTTGGGTAGAAATTTATAACAGGAGGAACACAAAATGAAAGTTGGCGTTATCGGCGCTGGTACCATGGGTGCTGGCATCTGCGAAGTTTTCGCAAAGGCAGGCTGGGATGTCGCTATGACCGCTTCCAGCGCAGCTTCCGCTCAGAAGCATAAGGACAAGCTGGCCGCTGGCTATGCTAAGAGAGTCGCTAAGGGCAAGATGGCTCAGGAAAAGGCTGACGCTATCCTGGCTAAGATCGTCCCCGGTGCTAAGGAAGACGTTTGCGGCGACTGCGATCTGATCGTGGAATGCTCCAAGGAAGAAATGGGCATGAAGAAGTCCATCTTCACCGACCTGATGGGTATCGTTGGCCCCGACTGCATGTTCGCTACCAACACCTCTTCTCTGTCCATCACTGAAATCGCTAATGGCCTGGATCGTCCGGTCATCGGCATGCACTTCTTCAACCCCGCTCCTGTCATGAAGCTGGTCGAAGTCATCGCTGCTGAACAGACTCCTCAGGAAATGGTCGACAAGATCGTTGAGATTTCCAAGGAACTGGGCAAGACTCCCGTCGTCGTCAAGGAAGCCGCTGGTTTCGTCGTAAACCGTATCCTGGTTCCCCTGATCAACGAAGGCGCTTTCGTTCTGTCCGAAGGTCTGGCATCCGCTGAAGACATCGACATCGCTATGCAGCTGGGCGCAAACCATCCCATGGGCCCCCTGCACCTGGCCGACCTGGTTGGTATCGACATCGCTCTGGCAGTTATGGACGTTCTGTATGCAGAATTCGCAGACAGCAAGTATCGTCCCTGCCCCCTGCTGCGCAAGAAGGTTCGCGCTGGCAAGCTGGGCATCAAGACTGGCGAAGGCTTCTTCAAGTACTAAGTTAAACTGTCTCTGTTCTAAACTGGGGGAGGTCCCCTCCCCCGGTTAGTTCAAATATAAAAGTAGGAGGATTCATATATGGACTTTAAATTGAGCAAAGAACATGAAATGGCTCGTAAGATGTTCCGCGAATTCGCAGAGAATGAACTTGAACCCCTGGCTGTAGAGATCGACGAAGAAGAACGTTTCCCTTGGGAAAGCGTTGAAAAGTTTGCTCGCTATGGCATCATGGGTATTCCCATCCCCAAGAAGTACGGCGGAGCCGGCGGCGACAACCTGATGTATTGCATCGCCATCGAAGAAATCTCCAAGAAGTGCGCTACTTCTTCCGTTATCGTTGCTGCTCACACCTCTCTGTGCATGGGCCCCATCATGGCTTTCGGCACCGAAGAGCAGAAGATGAAGTGGATCCCCGATCTGGCTTCCGGCCGTAAGATCGGTGCATTCGGCCTGACTGAACCCGGCGCAGGTACTGACGCTTCCGGCCAGCAGACCATGGCTGTCAAGGACGGCGACGAATACGTCCTGAACGGCACCAAGTGCTTCATCACCAATGGTGACACCGCTTCTACCTATGTCGTTTTCGCAGTTACCGATAAGACCAAGGGCCTGAAGGGCATCTCCCTGTTCGTCGTCGAAAAGGGCACCCCCGGCTTCTCCACCGGTCTGCATGAAAAGAAGATGGGCATCCGTGGTTCTTCCACCACCGACCTGATCTTCGAAGACTGCCGTATCCCCGCAGGCAACCTGATCGGCAAAGAAGGCCAGGGTTGGAAGATCTGCATGCACACCCTGAACGGCGCTCGTGCTGGCGTTGCTGCACAGGCACTGGGCATTGGCGAAGGCGCACTGGATCTGGCTATGAAGTATGTTCAGGAACGTATGCAGTTCAAGAAGAAGCTGTCCAAGTTCCAGAGAACTCAGTTCGAGGTCGCTGACATGCACACCAAGCTGGAAGCTGGCAAGCTGCTGGTTTACTCTGCTGCATGCAAGGAAGACGCTTACAACAAGGGCGACAAGACTCAGAACTATGCTATGGATTCCGCTATGGCTAAGCTGTTCTGCGGCGAAGCTGCTTCTGACGTCACCCGTCGTTGCGTCCAGCTGTTTGGTGGCTACGGCTACATCCGTGAGTACCAGGTCGAACGTATGATGCGTGATGCTAAGATCACCGAAATCTACGAAGGTACTTCCGAAGCTCAGAGAATGGTTATCTCCGGTCAGCTGGGCATTAAGTAATATAAGGAGGTTTGTGAATAATGAAAGCAATTGTTTGTGTAAAACAGGTTCCGGATACCTCCGGCAAAGTTTCTGTTAATGATAACGGCACCCTGGATCGTGCATCCATGGAAACCATCACCAACCCCGATGACCTGAACGCTCTGGAAGCTGCTCTGCAGCTGAAGGACGAAACCGGCTGCGAAGTCGTCGTCGTCACCATGGGTCCTCCCCCCGCAGAAAGCATGCTGCGTGAGTGCATCGCTCGCGGCGCTGACCGTTGCGTCCTGATCTCCGGCCGTGAATTCGGCGGTTCCGATACCTTCGCAACTTCTCAGATCATCGCTGCTGGCGTCAACAAGGTTGGCGTAGGCCCCGAAGATATCGTTCTGTGCGGCCGTCAGGCTATCGACGGCGATACCGCTCAGGTCGGTCCCCAGATCGCTGAAAAGCTGAATCTGCCCCAGATTTCCTATGCTGCTGACATCAAGGTTGAAGGCACCAAGGTTACCGTTAAGCGTATGCTGGAAGACGGTTTCATGATGATCGAAACCCAGACTCCTTGCCTGATCACCTGCATCAAGGAACTGAATGAGCCGCGTTACATGTCCGTTGGCGGTATTGTTGATTGCTACAGCAAGCCCATGGATATCTATGACTACGAAGCTCTGAAGGACGATCCCCTGATTGAAAAGGATACCATCGGTCTGGAAGGCTCTCCCACCAACATCCTGACTTCCTTCACTCCTCCCCAGAAGGGTGCTGGCATGATGCTGGAAGGCGACGATGCTAAGACCTGTGCCGAAATGGCTGGCATCCTGCTGAAGAAGCAGCTGATCTGATAGAAAGGAGAACACACTAATGGCTGAATATGATTTCAAAGACGTTGCCGCTTTCAAGGGCGTATGGGTATTCTGTGAACAGCGCGGTGGCGAAATTATGCCTACCGACGAAGAGCTGATCTCTCGTGCTCGCATCCTGGCTGACGAACTGGGTGAAGAAGTTGTCGGTCTGACTCTGGGCGGCAAGGGCATTGCTGAGAAGGCAAAAGTCCTGGGCGGCTATGGCGCAGACAAGATCATCGCTTATGAAAGCGATCTGCTGGATGTCTACACCACCGACGCTTACACCAAGGTTATCGTTGACTCCGTTAAGGAATTCAAGCCCTCCATCCTGCTGATTGGTGCTACCAACATCGGCCGCGATCTGGGCCCCCGTATCGCTGCTCGCCTGCACACCGGTCTGTGCGCTGACTGCACTCACCTGGACATCGACAGCGCTAACTATCAGGACTTCCTGAGAGAAGTTTCCACTCTGCCTGAACCCCGTATTGCTGGCACTGACTTCGCAATGGTTCTGGGTCAGAAGCATGACGTCTCCCGTGACCTGAAGATGACCCGTCCCGCATTCGGCGGCCATCTGATGGCTACCATCATCTGCCCCCGTTTCCGTCCTCAGATGGCTACCTGCCGTCCTGGCGTTATGAAGAGACAGGCATTTGATCAGGCTAAGGCTGACGCTATCGTCGTTGAAACTCCCGCATTCGAACTGACCGAAGCTGATCTGCAGACCAAGGTCCTGTCCGTTGAAAAGGCAGCCAAGAAGCTGGTTGACCTGATCGGCGCTGACATCATCGTTTCCGTCGGCCGTGGTATCTCCAAGGACGTCGAAGGCGGCATCAAGCTGGCTGAAGCTCTGGCAGAAGAGCTGGGCGGCGTTGTTGGTTCCTCCCGTGCAGTCGTTGACTCCGGCTGGATCTCCCCCGACCATCAGGTTGGTCAGACTGGTAAGACTGTCCATCCCAAGCTGTACATCGCTCTGGGCATCTCTGGTGCTATCCAGCATCTGGCTGGTATGCAGGAATCCGAATGCATCATCGCTGTTAACAAGAACGACACCGCTCCCATCTTTGAAGTTGCTGACTACGGCATCTGCGGCGACCTGTTCAAGGTTGCTCCCCTGCTGCTGGACGCTATCAAGGCTGCAAAGGCTGAGAAGTAATTTCGTTCTGAAAGCTGCTTAATTTCATTTATATTGTTCCAAACTATTAAGGGCGTACCTTCGGGTACGCCCTTTTTTGTGTTTCTAATCCCCCCGCCTCCCTCATAGAACATAGAGAACGGAGGTGGGTTTCATGACCGAGCGCAATCAGAGCACATCCCTCCCCCAGGCAGCGTTGCAGCTGACTGGGGTGTCTTTGCTGTCCCAGTTCCTCTACTTCCTCTACCAAGTAGCGCTGTCCCACATCGTGGGAACCGAAGGGTTGGGGCTGGTACACATGGTGCTCCCCATCTACTACACCCTCTTGGCCTTCCTCACCTCCGGGTTCGCCCTGGCCATCTCCAAACTATGCTCCGAGTACCAATCTCGGAATCAGTCCAGCGCCCTGACCGTCATCGTCAGCAACACCCTCTTCCTCTTCCTGCTCACCCTCTTGCTGGTGGCCGCCCTGTTCTGGCTGGCCTACCGCACCTTCGCCAACCGGTGGTTGGCGGGGTTGCCGCTGGGTGGGTATGTGTTGGTGCTGCCGCCGCTGCTGTTCTTTACCGGGTTGGAGATCTTCAATAAGCACTACTTTTACGGCACCAATGTGGTGCATATCCCCGCGATCATCCAAATCACGGAACAATTAGTCCGCATCACCGCCGTCCTGACGCTGCTGTTGCTCATCCCCCAAAGCGCTCCCAGCCAGTCGGTGACCCTCATCCTGTTGGGGATGCTGGTCAGTGAGGTCTACTCCTCCCTGCACCTGACCTACCTGCGCCGAAAACAGCCGCTGACGCTGACGCTGTGTCGGTCGGCACAGGAGGTGCCGTCGGACATGAGCCGCGCCACGGTGAAGATCGCCCTGCCGGTGTCCTTGACCACCCTGTTCTGTCAGTCCATCTCCTCCATCAACTCGGTGCTCATCCCCAACCTGCTCATGGGCGCTGGCATGAGTCAGCGGCAGGCGCTGCAGGACTACGGCGTGTTCTTCGGCATGACGCTGCCGCTCATCAGTATGCCCATGGCGCTGCTCACCGGGCTGTCCACGGTGCTCCTCCCCTACTTGACTCGCTGCGCCACCCTGGGACAGGAGAAACAGGCGGGGCGGACGCTGCGGAACGTCTTTTGGGTGGTGCTGCTGGTGATAGTGCCCACCACGGTGGGCATTGCCTGGTTCGGTCCGGGGCTGAGCGGGTTGTTCTATGGGCATCCGGAGGCGGGGCGCGGGCTTTGGCCGCTGGCGGTGGGGATGACGCTGTCCGCTTTGGAGGGCATCATGGAGACGGCGCTGAACGCCTTCGACCGGCAGGTGGGGAATGCAGTCATCACATTAGTCGCATCCCTGATGCAGCTGGTCTGCACGGTGGTTTACACGAAAACGCTGGGGTTGCAGGCGTTCGTGGTGGGCTTTTTGGCGGCCACCGTGTTCGGGTGCGTGCTCCGTGGGGTGCTGCTGGTGCGGGGGCTGGCGGTCAGCAGTGGGCGAGCCACTGTTTCAGCTGGCCGAACCACTCCAGGAACTGGAAGCGAAAGACGTAACCCTGATCCTCTCCGGTGAGGAGGGCTAAGTCGTCCTCCGTGAGGCCGCTGCGCAAGGCAGCTTCGGACTGCTCGGACACGGAGCTGAAACACAAGGGCGGGAAGACCACGCACCACCAGTTGTGCCCCTCCGCCTGGCCGATCTCCACCCGCAAGCCCTGGTACTCTCCGGCGGGGAGGGAGAAATCGGCGTAGACTTTGGTGGGGAAATAGGTGCGCTCCAAGCTGACTTTGACCGGGTAGTCATAGCCCTGCTGGGCGATGGTCTGGGCGGCGGTGTCGGCCAAGGGCTGGAGGTGCTGCGTCAGGACTTCTTTGGCCTGCTGGGTGGAGTGGCAGTCGGTTAAGTACGTGTTTGCCTGGGCTAATACCGCGTCCCGGACGTCCAATTTCAGGGCCTGGTCGGCGGCGGAATCGGAATTGGCCAGCACGTGGAGGCGCACGACGCGGGTCTCCAACTCTTGCTGGCGGCAATTTGCCCAGCTGGTGGCGAAGAGGGCGATGGCGAGACCCAAAAAGAGGGCCATCTCCCAGGTTTTCAAGCGTATCGATCGTTGTGCTAACATAAAAAACACCGTCCTCTGAAACATTGGTTCCAGTATGGACGGTGTTTTTGGGTTTTATACGCGGGACTCGATTACTTCTTGACGATCATCGGCTCGGTCTCCAGCACTTCGGGCTTGCCCTTCAGGCGCTGGCGCAGGGTCTCGGAGGCCACGCGGGCGTACAGCTCGTTTTCGAAGATGCCGAAGACGGCGGGACCACTGCCGGTCATGCAGCCGCCCAGGGCGCCGAACTGGGTCATGACTTCCTTCATCAGCTCCACAGCATTGCGCTCGTTCTTCATCAGCACCTGCTCAAAGGCGTTGCCCATGCTCTCTGCCACGGTCTTGAGGTTCTCCCAACGGAGGCCCAGCATGACCTCTGCAGTGTGGTCGGCGCGGGCGGGCAGCTCCACCTGGTCGTAGCGCTGGTACATCTTCTCGGTGGAGAATGTCAGGTCGGGCTTGCCTACCACGATGACGCACTGAGGCAGCGGGGTGGTGGGGACGATCTCGTCGCCCTTGCCTTCCACGTAGGCGCAGCCGCCGTGGACGCAGAAGGGCACGTCGGACCCCACTTCCATGCCAATCTCGGCCAGCTCGTCCAGGGACAGGTTGGTCTCGTAGATCTGGTTCAGAGCACGGAGGGTAGCTGCCGCGTCGCTGCTGCCGCCGCCGAGACCGGCTGCCACGGGGATGCGCTTTTCGATGTGGATGCTCAGGCCATCTGTCTGGACGCCGGTCTTGGCGGCGAAAGCCTTGACGGCTTTGACGGCCAGGTTGCTCTCGTCGGTGGGGATGGTTTCCACGTTGGTGGTGACAGTGACGCCGGTGCCGTCCACCTGCTCCACGGTCACGTCATCGTGGAGCTCCAGGGACTGCATGACGGTCTGGATGTCATGATAACCGTCGGGACGGCGGTCGCCGATGTTGAGCACCAAGTTGACCTTGGCATACGCTTTTTCTTCTACCTTTTTCACTTGATCTTCCTCGCTTCCAAATAGAATCGTTTATCGTGGGCTTCCCCCATAGAGAAGGTCTTGCGGGGCAAAGCGCCATCGAAAATAACCGTCTTGAACAGCTCGTCCTTCCCCATGGCGGGCAGCAGGAACCCGATGTTCCCGGGCTTGCGTCCCAGCTCCCAGGTCACGTCGTCGCCGTGGACGTAGTCGATGCGGCCGGAGTGGGTCTGCATCCACTGATCCAGGAACTCCTGGAGGGTGCCGACGGGCAGCTGTGCGGTGGGCTTGGGGATGGTGATCTTGCCTACCTCGGTATCGAACACGTAGGTGATGGTGTGGCCGTCACCCTCGCCGTAGTGGGCGCCGGGGTAAGCGGCCAAAAAGTCCTTCATCAGCTCGTCCGGGTTCACGTCGAAGCAGACCCGGTGGATGGGCTCGAACTCCAAGGACTCGTCGTGGAGGTTGACCAGCTCCACCAGGGCGTAGCGAGCGGGCAGATCCGCCCACTGCTCCTGGGGGGTGTTCTGCTTTTTCTCCTCGTAGGCGGCTTTGGCCGCGGCCAGGGAGTGGTTGCCGTCGCCGATGGCGAAGAGCAGGACGGGCTTGCCCTTGGCGTCGTACTTCCGGGCGAAGTCATGGGGGCGAGCCAGGGTGTTCAAAATCTCGCACACGTCCGCCTGTAAATCCTCCGGCACCAGATAGCCGGTGATGTGGCCGCCGCGCTCCATCAGGTCGAAGTCGTAGACCTCCTCCATCCGGTCGGTCTCGTAGGTCAGGTGCTCGATGAGCTGCTTGTCTGGGTCATCCACCAGCACCATGATGTGGGGCAGCTCCAGGGAGGCGTTCCGCCGGACGGCCACGCGAGGGGGCAGGCGGGTGATGACGGTGCCTTCGGTGGCGCGGATGAGGCTGCTGGAGCCGGCGTTGTAGTCGTAGCACTCCAAGTCCACCACACCCATGAGGCCCCGGCGGAGCTTCTTGTTGTCCAGCCAGCGTTCCACGTAGAGGAGGGCGTTGGGCAGGGTGCGGAACAAGCCCTCGTCCAAATACTCGTCCATGGTGCGGTTGATGTCGGCGATGTGCTCTTCAAAGTGCCCGTCCTCCAGCTGGCTCTCCGGCAAGATGAGCTTGAGGGTGGAGGGGGCGTCTCCCACGGTCTGTGCCACCCGTTCCCAATAGTCGTTCTGGGAGGTGTACTGGTCGCAGGCCACCACGCTCCACTTGGTCAGGTCGCAGTTCTGGGGCAGCAAAATATCGGCAGGGCCAAAGCCAGGCCACTGGTTGTTCATATGCGTTTCTCCTTTTCGTCGTCAGTCCTGTTCAAAGAGGGCGGCCATCAGGTTGACCCCGTTGTCCATAAAGGGGCCTTTCAGGCCGGCTTCTTCCGTGTAGGGGAGGTCGTTGTGGGTGTCGGTGCGGCTGTCGTAGATGAGATAGGGCACCGGGTCGCCGTCGTGACCGCGGGTGGAAGTGAGGGTCTTGTGGTCGGAGAGGATGAGGATGCGGTAGTCGTAACCAGCCTTGTCCATGCCCTCCACCAGGGGGCCCACCACGCGGCTGGAGAGCCACTCGATGGCCTGGAGCTTGCCCGGAGTGTCGCCGTTGTGGGTGCATTCGTCGGGAGCTTCCACGTGGATGGCCACGAAGTCGTCGCCGTCGGCCAGGCAGTCCAGGGCGGCCTGGGTCTTGCCCTCATAGTTGGTGTCCAGCTCGCCGGTGGCACCCTCCACCTCTACCGCCTTCAGGCTGCCCAGGCGGGCGATGCCCTGGCAGAGGGGGACGGCGGAGATGACGGTGCCGTTCTTGCCGTATTTGTCCACGAAGGAGCCCAACGCCACGCCGGTGCCTTCCGCCCAGAACCAGACGCCGTTGGCGGGCAGTTTGCCCTCGGCTCTCCGAGCCTGGTTGATGGGGTGGTCGTCCAGGATCTGATTGGACAGCTCCATCAGGTGGGTCAGGGTCTTGGCGTTGTCGCAGCCGGAGGGCAGCAGGGGACCGATGACCTCGCCCAGGTGGTCGTGGGGCGGGATGAGGTTGATGCCGGTGATGTCCACCTTGGCCTGGACGGCGATGTGCCGGAAGGAGGGGGCGGGATAGACGATCATGCCGGCTGCCTTGGCGGCTTCTTTGAAGTCGGGGTGGTCGAAGAGGTAGTTGATGAGCTCGATAGACTGCTCGCCCTCGATGGAGCCGCCGGAGTGGGACAAGATCTTCTTCTCGGCGTAGGGCTTATCCCCTTCCTCCAGGGCAATCATGTTGCAGCGGTAGCTGACATCGCCGGGGTTCAGGTGGATGCCGGTGGCGGCAGCTTCCAGGGGGGAGCGGCCAGTGTAGCACTTCCAAGGGTCGTTGCCGAAGATGGACAGGATGGCGGTGTCGCTGCCGGCGGGGAGACCCTTAGGGCAGTTGACGACGCTGCCCACGGTGCCTTTCCGTGCCAGCTGGTCGATGGCGTCCTTGCGGACTACTTGAAGGGGGGTCTTATTGCCCAGTTCGGGTACGGGGTTGTCGGCCATGCCGTCCCCAATGACCAATACGTATTTCATCATAATCATATCCCTCTGCTTCCTCGCCGGTTGCGTTGTTTTTGTGCGGCGGACTTGGATATTGCGTCTGTTCTCAGCCGGTGAATGGGTGGGTTTGAACCCAGTTGTGGTCCTTTTTCACCGGTTTGACGCTGCGAACTCATGTGTTTCATTATATCGTCTTTTGTAGATAAATACAATAGTCCGCCCGGAAAAGGGGCAGTTTCTTTCCTTTTCTTTTGTGCAGCGCCGTGTTATAATAAATTCAAATAATGGCGTCTCGGACGCCTGTTTTTTATGGAACAGACTAGATAAAGCGAGGCAAACTTCATGACGGTACAAGAGAGAAATCAGCAGATCGAAACACGCTTCCGAACGGTACGGGAGCATCTGACCCATGCCGACCCCAACGATTTTGACCGGCAAATCCCCCCCACTTTCGTCTCCTGCGATTGGGAACATCAGACCATCACCTACGCCTTTGATATGGAGCCCCGCTTTGGCAATCCCCACGGGATGGGGCACGGCGGCATTGTGGCGGCCATGCTGGACTGCGCCCAGGGCAGCGCCATCGACTGCTACAGCACCGACCACCCCATCATCGTCACGGTGTCCTTGCAGACGTCCTATCTCCGTCCGGTGGAGCTGGGCGAGACGCTGTACGTAAAGGTGACGCTGCAAAAGCTGGGCAGGAGCATCGCCTACTGCGTGGCGGAGGCGTGGCAGCAGCCGGGTGCGCTGTGCGTGACCACGGCGGGGGTGTATCATCTGTCGCCGAGACCTCCTATGCCGGAAGCCTGATGCCACTTCCCTTTTGTGGTACGGGGCCGGCAATCCCTCAGTCAGCTGCGCTGACAGCTCCCTTTACTCAAGGGAGCCTGGGACAAGTGCAGATTTTCGCGTGTTTGTCCCCCTTCCGTGGGCTGCACAGAACAGAAAAGAGAGCTTCCGAGTGGAAGCTCTCTTTTTTTCTCACACGATGCGCCGCACGGCGGTCAGTCGGCTGGTATTGACCTGGTTGACCACGATGCCGTACTTGGCACCCAGGGCGTTGACCATCATGCCGCCGCCGATGTAGATGCCGCAGTGGCCGCGGTAGCAGATGATGTCACCGGGCTGGGCGTTGGCGTAGCTGACCCCCCGTCCGCAGCCGGCTAGGGACTCGGAGTAGTGGGGCAAGGAGTAGCCGAAGTGCTGGTAGACGCACATGACGAAGCCGGAGCAATCCACGCCGGTGGCCAGGTTGGCGCCGCCCCAGACGTATTTGCCGCCGATGAATTTCATGGCGTAATTGGCCACGGCGGCACCGCTGACGCTGGGTTTGGAGGGTTTGGTCTCCTCCGGTTTCTGTTCGGGCTGCTGTTCCGGCTCCTTGGTGGGTTCCTTTGCAGGCTCCTCCTTGGAGGGTTTCTGCTGGTCGTTCTTGTTATTGTTTTTGTTGTTATTCTTATTGTTGTTCTTGTTCTCGTTCTGATCCGTTTTGGAGGGCTTCTGCTGGGCTTCCTGTTCCCTTCTGGCCGCCTCTTCCTGCTGTTTCTGCGCTTTCTCCGCCGCTTTCTGCTGGCGTTTGGCTTCCTCGGCAGCTGCCTTCTGCTCCGCGGCGTAGGCGGATTTGGCGGTGACGATCTCCTGGGCCAAGTCCTCGGTCTGGGCGTTCATCTGGCTGAGCTGGGCGCTGTAGGTCTTCCGGTTGTCCCGCACCTCTTTCAGAGCTGCCTCCGCCTCTTTGGCGGTGGTGTTGATCTCCTGCTGCTGGGCTTCCAGCTTGCTCAGGGCCTTCTCCTTGCTGGCCTTTTTCTCCTGCAGCGCCTGGGTGGTGGCGTCCACCTTTTTCCGCGCCTGCTCCAGGCCGTCCAGGACGCCGTTGTCGTACTCCATGACGCTGCTGACGAAAGACGCGCGATCGAGCAGGTCGGAGAAGTCGGAGGCGCCGAACAGGATCTGCCAATAGGAGGTGGAGCCATTCTCCTCCATGTTCCGCACCCGCTGGCAGAACAGGTCGTAGTACTTCTCCTCCTCCGCCTTGGCCGCCTTCAGTTCCTTCTGGCTGGCCTTGATCTGCTTGGTGTAGTCGTCCACCATGGCGCGGGTGTTGTCCACCTGTTGGTTGAGCAGGTCGATCTGGTCGTTGAGGACGCTGCACCGGTCGGCGGCGCTGTTCTCCTGCTTGCTCAGCTTGTCCAGCTGGGTCTGGAGCTTGCCTTTCTGCTCCTCCAACTGCGCCTGCTGGCTGGAGAGGCTGTCGATGTCCTGCTGGGTGACCGCGTAGGAGGACACCTGGACGATCTGCATGACCAGCGGCACCAGCAACAGCAGCGCCAACAGGATGGCTAGGACACGGACGGCTTTGCTCCGTCCCTGGTGGGGTTGTTTTTTCGGTTTGGTACCATGTGTGATGCTACCCATAGGTCGATTTCTCCTTGCTATGTCAAACTCGTAGGAATTTTCGGATGGTGATGAGACTGCCGCACACGCCCACCAACAGGCCGATGCCCAGGTAGACCAGGGACACGGGCAGTGCCAGGGTCTGGTAGGGCAGGATGCTCACCAGGCGGATGTGACTGTAGTGGTTGACAGCCTGGGTCATGAGGGAGTAGATGCCCCACTGGAGGGCGCTGGCCACGAGGGCGCTGGCGATGCCCAGCACGAGACCCTCCACCACGAAGGGCCAGCGGACGAAGGCGTTGGTGGCGCCCACCATCTTCATGATGGCGATCTCTTCCTCTCGCCGCGCCATGGCCATTTTGATGGCGTTGGAGATGATGAAGAAGGAGACCACCAGGAGGACGCTGAGCAGGATGACGGTGACGCCCACGGCCACGTTGCGGACGGTGACGAACCCATTGGCCACGTCCAAGGCCGCGGAGACCTTGACCACCCCCTTCACCTGCTCCACCTCCGCGATGGTGGTGGTGAGTTGGGTGATGTCGGTGACCTGCAAGGCGTAGCGGTCTCGCAGGACGGAGGCGGGCAGGTCGGCGTAGAGGGCGTCGTCCTCCAGGCCGTCTAGGTAGGTGTTCATGGCCTCCTCCTTGCTGATGAACTGGCAGGAGGCGATGTTATCCAGGTGGGACAGCTCGCTTTGGAGGGCTTTGGCCTTTTTGGCGGAATAGCTCTCGTCCACGTAGGCCAAGATCTCGTTCTCCTCCATGAGCTGGTTCAGGTTGTGGTTCAAGTTGACTGCCACCAGGGCGATGCTGCCGGTGATGATGAGGCAGGCGGCGATGATGCCGATGGCAGCGAAGGTGAAGAAACCGTGGCTGCGCAGGCCGCGGAAGCCCTCTTTGATGTAATATCCGGCGTTGGTTCTCGTCATATGTCGTAACACCCGTTTTCTTGATCGCTGACGATCTTCCCCTCTTCCAGGTAGATCACCCGCTTATTGAACTGATTGACCAGCTGCCGCTCGTGGGTGACCACCAGGATGGTGGTGCCCAGCTGGTTGATGCGCTCTAAGAGCATCATGATCTCCAGGCTCCGCTCCGGGTCCAGGTTGCCGGTGGGCTCGTCGGCCACGATGGTGCTGGGGTTGTTGATGAGCGCCCGGGCGATGGCCACCCGCTGCTGTTCCCCGCCGGAGAGCTCCGTGGGGAAGCACCCCTTTTTCTCCACCAGCCCCACCAAGTCCAGGACGTAGTGGACCCGCTCGGGGATGGTCTTCCGGGGGGCGTTGATGACCCGCATGGCGAATTCCAGGTTCTCCTCCACGGTCTTGTTCTTGATGAGCCGGAAGTCCTGGTACACCACCCCTACCCGGCGACGGAGCAGAGGGATGCGGCTGGGCTGGAGGTGGCGCAGGTCGAAGCCGTCGATGACGGCGCTGCCCCGGGTGATGGGCTCCTCGGCGGTGAGCAATTTCAGGATGGTGGACTTGCCGGAGCCGGAGGGGCCGACCAGGAAGACGAACTCCCCGTTGTCCACCAGGAAGGAGACGCCTTTGATGGCGTGGGTGCCGTTGTCGTATATTTTATTGACGTTGGTAAAGCGTATCATAGTCTTTCCTGCGATTCCAATGGTAAATTTACATACTTTATAAGTATACCTTGATTTCGACTGTGTGTCAATTTGCAGGGGCGTAACTATTTGTGATTCGGTTGTATTTGATCGGCTCCATTCGTACAGCATAACGGAGGGAGAACCCCCGGCGAGGGTTCTCCCTCTTTTCGGCAGAGCCGAAAATTCACCCTTTCCTGCGCTTTAGAACGCTAAGAGAGTTTCGGCATCTGCGGATGCCGACCAGGGGCCTTGCCCCTGGACCCCACTTCCTTTTCTTCAGAGAAGCAAAAGGAAGCGAAAAGAAGCTAAAGCGCCCTGCGGGGCTTGAATTCTGGTCACTCCCCGCAGATGAGACGCAGGAACTTGTCATCCTCCATCTGCGAACTTTTCACCGCGTCCTCGATAGCGAACGCCAGCGCCTCCGCTGCCAGCGCGCCCACGGCGCTGATGTCCGCCGGGACGTCGCCCAGGGAGAAGGCGTAGATGGTATCCCCGTCGATCATGGTGCCCACGGGGTCGATGCAACGGCCGAAGGCGGCGCGAGCCATGGAAGCGATCTTGTTCATCTCCGCCTGGCTGAAGGCGGCGTTGGTGAAGACGGCGCCCAGGGTGGTGTTGGCACCGGTGGGCTGGGGTTCGTGCTGTTCATAGAGCGCCTGGGCGGCGCTGGTATGGGCGGTGCGGTCGGGGGTGCGCATACCGGCGAGCTTTTGGCCGGTCTGGTGGTCGAAGATGTCGCCGAAGGCGTTGACCACGGCCACGGCACCCACCTGGAGGCCGTTGACCTCCAAAGCGGCGTAGCCGATGCCGGATTTCTCTCCCTGTCCGATGCCGCAGACCTTGCCCACAGCGGCGCCGGTGCCGGCGCCTACGATGCCGGAGCGAGGGTGGTTCCCCTCGGCGTCCACGCAGGCGGCATAGCCCATGGCGGCGTCGGGGCGGGTGGTGCCGTCGCCTAGCCCCAGGTCGAAGATACAGGACTGGCAGACCAGGGGGATGGTGGTGTTGAGGACATGATAGCCCATGTCGTGCTCCTCCAGGTAACGCATGACGCCGGTGGAGGCGTCCAAGCCGAAGGCGGAGCCGCCGGAGAGGACGAGGGCGTTGAGGGAATTGGTGTTGGACAGGGGCGAGAGCAGACCGGTCTCCCGGGAGGCGGGGCCGCCGCCGCTGATGTCGATGCCGCCGGTGTTGGGGCGGTCGAAGAGGACGACGGTGACGCCGGTCATGGCCTGTTCGTTCTGGGCGTTGCCGAAGCGGATGCCCTGGATGTTGGTGATGGGGATATGGTTCATAGGGATGACTCCTTTGGTTACGATGTTTTTTTGATGATACCACACTTTTCCCTCCGCCGCAAACCATTGCTTTCCGGTGGAAAATCGGGTATGATATGGGTAAGAATACTGGGAGGTGTTTGCCGATGAAGGTCACCCTCAACCCTGACCCCGAAGTGGTCGCCCGCGTCCAGGAAGGGCTGCGGCGCACGGGCGGGTACTGTCCCTGCCGGATCGCCCGGACAGAGGAGAACAAATGTATTTGCCAGGAATTTCGGGCGCAGATGGCCGACCCCAACTTTGAGGGGTACTGCCACTGTCTGCTCTACTACAAGTCCCTGGAATGACGGAAAGGAGTCTTTGATATGTCCATTGCCGTAACGAAAGCCAATTTTGAACAGGAAGTGCTGCACTCCGATCTGCCGGTGCTGGTGGATTTCTGGGCGTACTGGTGCGGCCCCTGCATGGCCCAGACCCCCATTCTCAACGAGATCATCATGGAACGTCCCAACCAGATGAAGATCTGCAAGGTCAACATCGACGAGGAATTCCAGCTGGTGGGCGACTATGAGGTGTTCAGCATCCCCACCCTGCTGTTCTTCCGGAACGGCAAGCTGCTGAAGAAGCTGGTGGGCGTTCAGACGAAGGAGACCATTTTGGATTTGCTGAAGCTGGAAGACCCGGAATAAGCAAAAGGCACGGAAGAATGAATTCTTCCGTGCCTTTTGCTGTCGGAAAAATGCAAGCATTTTTCCGACGATTGCAGTCTGGTGCATGCACTCACTACGTTCGCACACTTACCAGCCTGAGAAGAGAAAAAACTGACGTACACGCCGCCAGTTTTTTCAGATTGAACTTTCTTCCGCCCAGAGGGCGGAACTCTGTGAGACTTATAATAGATTGAGTTTTTTCTCCAAGCACACCAGCGCCACGCCGGGGATGCCGTTGAAGTTGCAATCCACGATGCCGGACTCCCAATA
>CAKTQP010000033.1 GCA_934597165.1 uncultured Oscillospiraceae bacterium | reverse complement strand
TTGGCTGCTGAGCGTTTGATAGAGGCAGGAGGGAATTTATCCGACCCGCCGATTGACTTTCTTAAAATGCCCATGCTGCACCTCCATCAGATTTGATCGCGCATAGACACCGGAAAGAGGGGCAGGGACGTGCCATCATCGTTACCGACGCAATGCACGTATTTTATGTTACAGGAATAGAGGAGAAATTTCAATAGTTGAAAGGGAGTCATTGGAACTTTTTCCGTCTTGACAGCAGTCATATCTGTCCGCCGAACTCCATCCGCACGATCTGCATCTTCATCCACCCGTCGCCGATCTTCGCCAGCAGCCGGTATAACCTCTTCACCGACGGATCGTCCAAACTTTGATACCCCAGCATATACCCACGGCTGGATACCTGCAAGCCGGGCGCCCAGGAAGACAGCTCCCGCCAGGCGTCGGACACGGAGAAGTACGCTCCCACGTCCTTTATCTCAGCATCCCGGATCCACGTCTTCAGCATCATCTTCACCGCCGCCTTCCCCGCAGCGTCGAACACCAGCCGCCCACCGGGAAACGCCTGCGCCATGGCTTGAACCAGCGCTTGGAACTGCTCGGTCAGGAAGTAGTAGAACACCCCGGCGGCGAAAAAGACCGCTCCTTCGCTGGCGTCGATGCGCTCGAACCAGGAGACGTCGTTCAGGTCACAGGGGATGTTCTCCTCCCGTTCACCGGCGGGTAATAACGCATTCCGCACGGCGATGACGTCCGGGAAATCCAGGTTGTACAGCTTGCAGCACCCGTTGTCGCAGCTCCGCCCGGTATCGTCCAGCCCGCAGCCCAGATTGACCACCGCCGCCTTGGGGTGTGCCTTCAGGTAGTCCCGCACCTCCCACGCCAGGTCGTTCTGCCGCATGGCCACCTCCAGGAACCCGAACTGCTGCACCGTGCTCTGAGACTTCTGCGCCAGGGCGGAGAAGTCGTAGTCGATCTGGTCCATGAGCCGGATGGCAGTCTCGTCCCGGAACAGCTGGGGGAACAGCTCCGAGCACATCTTGCGGCCGTACAGGGGGATGACCAGGGTCTCCTGTACCGTGTTCTTTTCAATGTGATATTTCATGTTCTTTCACCTCAAATCAAAACAAATAACCCCAAAAACATCACCGCGCTGACCAAGTTCATCGTCCCCACAATGCGCAGAGGGGACAGCAGCAAAAACAGGGGCAGGGTGTTGCACAGACACGCCCAGCGGGGCAAGCTGGTCCCACCGCTGACCACGGCCACGAACAGGGACACCACAAAGAGCAGCAACCCCAGATAGCAGAGGAACATGGTGGCGGAGGTGCCCTTGAAAAAGTCCACGATGACCTCCCGCGCCTCCTCTGTCCGTCCCAGCCGCAGATAAAACCACTCCAACGCCCCGCAGAGCACATGATGTGCCATGCCAGGCAGGAAGAACAGCACGCACCCCGCCAGCATCAGCCCGGCGCACAGTGGGGAAAACCGCCTTCATCCACCGGCACAGCGCCAGATACCCCGGAAACGCCGCCGTCAGAGCGAACACCCCGGCCATCGTCGCGCCCATAGGCTGCTTCAGCGGCGTCCCGCCCAGGACGGCAGAGAGGCGGTCGTTGTCCTGCAAACAGCGGAAATCAAAGCGTCCCCCGGCCAGATAGGTCAAGTTCCAGTCGCAGCGCCAGAGCACCAAGTGTCCGGCACAGGCCAGCAAGAATAGTAGATGTGTGGTCGTCATGGGTCTCTCTCCTTTTTGGGACGCGTCAGTTAGCGAAACCTAACCGATGCGGTTTGAAACAGCTGCCATCGGGCAGCTGGAATGGATTCGGACAAGCACATTATAGTGGCAGCGGCGGGAGCTGTCAACTGGAAGGAGGGGTGGTTGACAGGAGGGGAGAGATATTATACGATATGTATCGTATAATATAACAGGAGAGGGAGAAAGAATGGAGCCAAAAGCAGAATTTATCAACCTGACCCCGGAAAACCTGGCCGATGAGCACCTGTGCTGCATCATCCGCACCCGGAAAAAGCACCCCGGTGTGGAGGCGAAACGCCAGTGGCTGGCGGAGCGGCTGAAAGAGGGACACGTGTTCCGGAAGCTGGACCAGAAGGGCTGTGTTATGATCGAGTACGCCCCCTTAGAGACGGCGTGGGTGCCGGTGGAGGGGGAGAACTACCTTTATATCTATTGCCTGTGGGTGGACGGCAAGTGCAAAAAGCACGGCTATGGTCAGGCGTTGCTGGAATATTGCTTAGCGGACGCCAAAGCCCAGGGCAAGTCCGGCGTCTGCCTGTTGGGCGCGAAGAAGCAGAAGGCGTGGCTGACCAGCCAGGCGTTCGCGCAGAAATTCGGCTTCCAGACCGTGGACACCACAGCGGACGGCTACGAGCTGCTGGCTCTCTCCTTTGACGGCACCATCCCACACTTCACCCCGTCCGCCAAAGGCCAGTCCATCCCGGGACAGGAGCTGACCATCTACTATGATATGCAGTGTCCCTTCATCCTCCAACGGGTGGAGCTGGTGCAGGAGCACTGCCAAGAAAAAGGCATCCCCGTGACCTTCCGCCTAGTGGAGACCCTGGAACAGGCCAAAGCCCTGCCCTGCGTTTTCAACAACTGGGCAGTGTTCTACCAGGGGCAGTTCCAGACTGTGAACCTGCTGGACATCCCCACCTTAGAGCGCATCCTGAAACGGGGCAAAAAATGAGCAGACGACGTGTCTTCTTACGGGAGGATACGTCGTTTTCGTCGCTTTTGCACGGCGATTGCCGGATAAAACCGATAAAATTGGGTGAAATGAGAACCGAAGAGGGGCTTTTCATGGGGCGAACAAACCAGTATAATGTGACCAGAAAATATCCCGTTGGAGGTGTCCCTCATGCTGTTATGGCTCTTCATTTTTGCCGGTATGCTCCTGGCCGGTGTGGTCTACTTAGTCCGCAAAATGCACCGCTTCCGCCTGCCCAACGCCCTGGCCGGCGACAGACGCGCGATGTCCTGGCTGTTCAGCGCCCTGCTGGTGGCAGTGCCCTTTGCTGTGCTGTGGCTGGTCTGGGGGATGATGAACGCCGCCATCTGCCTGCTGCACCTGGTGGTGTTCTGGCTGATCTGGGACGGGGTGTTCTGGGTGGTCAAGAAGGTGCGCAAACGGGATTTTCGCCGATACTACGCCGGTCTCGTGGCCATCCTGTTCACCGTGGGCTACTTGGCCCTGGGCTGGTACCAGGCCAACCACGTCTGGCAGACCAACTACACCATCCAGACCGACAAAGCCGTCGGCAATCTGCGCATCGCCCTGGTGGCCGACTCCCACATGGGCACCACCTTTGACGGGGACGGCTTTGCCGAGCACTTGAAGAAGGTGGCCGCCACCGACCCGGATGTGGTGGTGGTGGTCGGGGACTTTGTGGACGAGGGTTCCAGCAAGGCGGACATGGAGACCGCTGCCCGTGCGCTGGGACAACTGGACGCGCCCTATGGCGTCTACTTCGTCTTCGGAAACCACGACAAGGGCAAGTACAGCAACGGCGCCCGCGGCTATGACGGGGACGACCTGAAGGCGGAGCTGACTGCCGACGGGGTCACCGTGCTGGAGGACGAGTCTGTGCTGTTGGGCGGCCAGTTCTACCTCATCGGCCGACAGGATGCGTCTGAGGCGTATGATTTCGACGGCTACCGGGCGTCCATGGACGAGCTGACCGAGTTGCTGGACGCGGACAAATACCAGATCGTCCTGGATCACCAGCCCTGCGACTACGACGCCCAAGCCCAGTCCGGCGTGGACCTGGTCCTCTCCGGTCACACCCACGGGGGACAGCTCTTCCCCTTCGTCCAGATCCAGCAGCTCACCGGCATCGGCGGGAACGACCGGGTCTACGGCACCGAGACCCGGGGCAACACGAAGTTCGTGGTCACCTCCGGCATCTCCGACTGGGCCATCCAGTTCAAGACCGGCTGCTGGTCGGAGTTCGTGGTCATCGACGTGACCGGCACGGCGGCGAAATAAGGTACAGCATAGCTCCCAATCGGATGGTTGGGAGCTGTTTTCTTGACAGGGAGGGTGGGGGGATGGTACACTAAAACATATGAAAATGATATGTTGATGCGACAGGGGAGAGAGGGAGCCGGCAGGTTCCCTCTTGGCCTGTCCGTTTGGAGACAGAGAGAAAGGAAATTGAAAGATGACGTTACAACAGCTGCATTATGCCATCACCATCGCGGAGAAAGGTTCCCTGAACAAAGCCGCGGAATTCCTCTATATTGCCCAGCCCTCCCTGACCAGCGCCATGCAGGAACTGGAAAAGGAGTTGGGCATCACCATCTTCCACCGCAGCGGCCGCGGGGTCACCCTGACCCAGGACGGGGCGGAGTTTTTGCTCTACGCCCGGCAGGTCTACAGCCAGTACGAGGAGCTGCTGGAGAAGTACGGGGACGGGAAGAACCTGAAAAAGAAGTTCGGCGTCTCCACCCAGCATTACTCCTTCGCCGTGAAAGCCTTCGTGGAGTTGGTGAAGGGTTTTGATATGTCCCAGTACGAATTTGCCATCCGGGAGACCAAGACCCGCGACGTCATCGCCGACGTGGCCAACCTGCGCAGCGAGGTGGGGATTCTCTACCTCAGCGACTTTAACCGCTCCGCCATTCAGAAATTACTGCGGGCAAACCGGCTGGAATTTCACCACCTCATCGACTGCCAAGCCTACGTCTACCTGTGGGCAGGCCACCCGCTGGCCAAGGAGAAATCCATCCGCTTTGAGCAGCTCAAGGACTACCCCTGCCTGTCCTTTGAGCAGGGAGACGCCGCGTCCTTCTACTTCGCCGAGGAGATCTTGAGCACCAACGAATACACCCGCACCATCAAAGCCTGCGACCGAGCCACCATGCTCAACCTGATGGTGGGCCTCAACGGCTACACCCTCTGTTCCGGCATCATCTGCGAGGAGCTGAACGGCAGCGACTACCTGGCGGTGCCCTTTGAGGCGGACTCGGTGGAGGAGAACAGCGTGATGGAAATCGGCTATATCACCAAAAAAAGTTCCATTTTGAGCGAGATCGGTGCGCTTTATATCAAGGAAGTGGAGGAATACCTGCTGAAAGCCCAGCAGGCAGGGCAGACCTGAGGACAGCTGTTCTGCCGTCACGCACAGAACGCTCAGTTATAGATCGAATCTATTGCCTACTATATTCATGTGATATTGGACAGCCCGTGCAATCTGGGTCTATAATAGCCCCACGAAGGAGGGAGAGACCCCATGATCGCATTGCAGCACGTCAGCAAAGTGTTTGCTGGCTCCGATAAAACAAAGCAAGTCCACGCGGTGGACGACGTAAGCCTGACCATCCAGGATGGCGATATTTTCGGCATCATCGGGTTCTCCGGGGCGGGGAAATCCACCCTGGTGCGATGTATCAACCTGCTGGAGCGACCCACCTCCGGCAGCGTGGAGGTGGACGGGCAGGAGCTGACCCGAATGTCCGCCAAGGAACTACGCCAGGCGCGGAAAAAGATCGGCATGATCTTTCAGCACTTCAACCTCATGCCCTCCCGCACCATCTTCGGCAACGTGGCTTACCCTCTCCGGGGCAGCGGCCTGAGCAAGGAAGAGATTCGAGCAAAGGTCCACAGCCTGTTGGAGCTGGTGGGCATCGCTGACAAGGAGAACGCCTACCCCAGCCAGCTCTCCGGCGGTCAAAAGCAGCGGGTGGCCATCGCACGAGCCTTGGCCAACGACCCCAAGATCTTGCTCTGTGACGAAGCCACCTCGGCCTTAGACCCCCAGACCACCAAAGCCATTTTGCGCCTGCTCCACCACCTGAACCAGACCTTGGGCATCACCATCGTGGTCATCACCCATGAGATGGCGGTGGTGAAGGAAATCTGTAACCGAGTTGCAGTGATGGATCACGGCAAGGTGGTGGAGGAGGGAACGGTGTTCTCCGTGTTCGCTACCCCCAAGGAGCCCATCACAAGGGACTTCATCAAGACCACCTCCAACCTGCAAAAGATCGAGGAGCTGATCGCAGACGATTCTCCGGTGGTGGCCTTGAAGCCGGGTGAGCGGATCGTCCGCTTGTCCTATGTGGAGCGGAACCCATCGGAGCCGTTGATCTCGCTCATCACCCAAAAGTTTGGGATTACCTTAAATATCATCTTCGCCGATGTGGAGATCGTCCAGAACGCACCCATCGGCGGGACCGTCGCCATCTTCAGCGGCGACAGCGGGCAGATTGACGCAGCCCTTACCTATTTGAAAGAGAAAAATGTCGGTGTGGAGGTGATTCGGCAATGACGGAATTTTTGACTGGCATCATGCCCAACGTGATGGACAGATTACCTGACTTTTACCAGGCCATAGGAGATACCCTCATCATGGTGGGCTGGTCGGGCAGCATCGCCTTTGTCCTGGGCCTGTTCCTGGGCATCGTCCTCACCGTCACCAAACCCGGCGGTATCCTGGAGCAGAACGTGGTCTATCAGGTGCTGGATAAGCTGGTGAACTTCTTCCGCTCCATCCCCTTTATCATCCTGCTCACCTGGGTCATCCCCCTCTCCCGTGCCATCATGGGTACTGCCATCAACGTCCCCGGCGCCATCGTCCCCCTCATCATGGGCACCGTGCCTTTCTTCTCCCGCCAGGTGGAGGGCGCACTGGACGAGCTGGATCATGGCCTCATCGAAGCCGTCCTGTCCATGGGTTCCAGCCCGCTGGAGATCATCTTCCGGGTGTACCTGCGGGAGAGCATCTCCGCCATTGCGCGGGGTACCACCATCACCGCCATCAGCTTGGTTGGCTTGACTGCAATGGCTGGTGCCGTCGGTTCCGGCGGCCTGGGCAACTTCGCCATCCAGTATGGCCATGACCGGAACATGACCGACGTGACTTGGGTCACCGTCATCGTGGTATTTATCATCGTCAGCATCATCCAGGTTGTCGGCAACCTGGTCGTCAAGAAGAACAAGCATTGAGAAGGGAGTACCAAATGGAAGTATTGAAACGAAAGATCATCATCATCGGCGCTGGCCATGTTGGCTCCCACGCAGGCTACGCTCTGCTCTCTCAGGGGCTGGTGGAAGAGATCGTCTACATCGACATCGACCAGAAGAAGGCGGAAGCCCAGGCGTTGGATCTGTACGACTCCACCCTCTACCTGCGCAAGGGCGCCATCGTCCGAGCCGGGGACTACTCCGACGCCAAGGACGCCCAGCTGCTCATCGTGGCCGCAGGCCCCCTGCCGGACATGAGCAAGGGACAGACCCGCATGGACACCCTGCGCCAGACCATCGAAGTCCTGAAGGACGTGACCGCCAAGATCAAGACCTCCGGGTTCTCCGGCATCATCCTGAGCATCTCCAACCCGGCGGACGTCATCGCCCACTACATCCAGCACGTACTGGATTGGCCGCCCGAAAAAATATTCTCCACCAGCACCACCCTGGACTCCGCCCGCCTGAGACGGGCCATCGCCCAGGCCGTCGGAGTAGATCAGAAATCCGTGTACGCCTACGCACTGGGCGAGCACGGAGAGAGCCAGATGGTGCCCTGGTCCACCGTCACCATCGCAGGCAAGCCTCTGTCCCAGCTCATGGAGGAGCGGCCGGACACCTACGGCAAGCTGGATTTGGACGCCCTGGCGGCGGAAGGCAAGAAGGGCGGCTGGATCATCCTGGGGGGCAAAGGCTCCACCGAGTTCGGCATCGGCGCATCCATCGCCGAGGTCATCCGGGCGGTGTTCGGCGACGAAAACCGCATCCTGCCGGTCTCCGTCTACTTGGACGGCCAGTACGGCCAGCACGGCGTGTACGCCAGCGTCCCGGCGGTGCTCAACCGGAACGGCGTGGCGGACATCATCGAATTGAAGCTCACCGAGGCGGAACAGAAGGAGTTCGACGCCTCCTGTAAGACCATGATCGAAAACTTTAACCTGGCATTGACCCTGTAATCGAGAAAATAAGAGAAAAATCGGAGGAATTTCCCATGAATATCAAGAAACTCATCGCAGTCACCCTGTCCGCAGCCACCTTTGCCCTGTCCCTGACCGCCTGCGGCGGCAAGAGCAGCGACTCCAGCGCAGGCAGCAGCACCGAATCCACTACCGTCAAGCTGGGCGTGGTGGGCAGCATCTACGAAGACCTGTGGAAACCGGCACAGGACAGCCTGAAAGCAGAGGGCATCGACCTGGAGATCGTCCAGTTCTCCGACTACGCCACCCCCAACAACGCCCTGAACAGCGGCGACATCGACCTGAACGCCTTCCAGCATCAGATCTATCTGGACAACGAGGTGGAACAGCAGGGCTACAAAATTGAGTCCATCGGCTACACCTTCATCATCCCCCTGAACATCTATTCCCACAAGGTCAAGGCCATCTCTGACATCAAGGACGGCGACGTGGTCGCTATCCCCGACGATGTGACCAATGGCGGCCGCGCCATCAAGGTTCTGGCGGCAGCTGGCCTCATCACCCTGAAGCAGGACGCAGGCTTCAACCCCACCCTGGAGGATATCGAGACCTACAACACCAAGATCACCATCAAGGAGCTGAAGGCCAACACCATCCCCTCCGTCCTGGACGACGTGACCGCGGCAGTGGTCAACGGCAACTACGCCCTGGACTTCGGCCTGAAGACTGACGAGGCCATCTACAAGGACAGCGTCCTGGACGAGGCCAAGTACTGGAACCTGATCGCCGCCCGCACCGAGGATCTGCAGGACAAGGACAAGGTGGCCGTGTACCAGAAGGTGGTCAAGGCATTCCAGTCTGACGCCACGGAAAAAGTCTTTAACGACACCTTCGGCGGCTACTTCATCAAGGTCGGCTGGGATCAGGATCTGCTGGCAAGCAAATAACACACGCAAGCCGCTCCCCGCTGGATTGGTATGATTCAGCGGGGATACCTGTTTGGAGGGTAAGTATATGGAACGAACCGTATTGAGAGAGATCATCCCCGACGAGAGCCGCTTGGTCTTTGACCACATCCCGCCGGAGTTTTTGAGCGACACCTTAGGCAGACGGAAGGGAGAGGCATCCGCCTTAGTCTTTGCCAAGAGCACGGAGGAGGTCAGCAAGGTATTGCAATTCGCCCACGCCAACAAAATCCCTGTCACTCCCAGAGGGGCGGGCACCAACCTGGTGGGCTCCACCGTGCCGGTGGACGGGGGCATCATTTTGGACCTGTCCCAGATGAACCGCATCTTGGAGCTGGACACGGAGACCATGACGGTCACCGTGGAACCGGGTCTGCTGCTGCAGGACTTGCAGGCGTATGTAGAGGAACACGGTCTGTTCTACCCGCCTGACCCCGGCGAGAAAGCCTCCTCCATCGGCGGCAACATCAGCACCAACGCCGGTGGGATGCGCGCGGTGAAATACGGGGTCACCCGGGATTACGTCCGGGGGCTGGAAGTGGTCACAGCGGACGGCACTGTGCTGACCGTAGGCGGCAAGAACGTGAAGGACGCCAGCGGCCTGTCCCTGAAACACCTGTACATCGGCTCGGAAGGCACCCTGGCGGTCATCACCAAGTGCATCCTGAAGGTCATCCCCAAGCCGGAGACCAGCCTGAGCATCCTGGTGCCCTATCCCGACCTGAAGACCGGCATCGGCAGCGTCCTGAGCATCCTGCGGGCGGACGCCAACCCCACGGCAGTGGAATTTATGGAACGGAATGTGGTAAAATTGGGCGAGGACTTCTCCGGCGTCCGTTACCCTTGCCCGGAGGCAGGCTCCTATATCCTGCTCACCTTTGACGGCAGGGAAGGGGAAGTGGCCGCCAGCGCGGAACGCATCCAGGCATTGGCTCTCTCCAGCGGCGCGCTGGATTACATCCTCCTCACCGACCCTCAGCAGGCGGCGGACATATGGAAGGTCCGCGGTGCCCTGGTCAAAGCGGTGGAAGCCGTGTCCGAGCAGGAGCCGGTGGACATCGTAGTGCCCATCAACCGGACGGCGGAGTTTATTGGCTACATCAACCAGCTGGAACAGTCCAGCGGGATGCGCATGGTCAGCTTCGGCCACGCCGGGGACGGCAACGTCCACCTGTGCGTCGTCCGCGGCGACCGGGACGAGGAAACCTGGCAGAAAGAGCTCCACGAGAACATGGACAAGGCGTACCACAAAGCCTACGAACTGGGCGGCATCGCCTCCGGCGAGCACGGCATTGGCATCAGCAAGCGCCGCTATTTCCTGCGGGAGACCCACTGGGAGAATCTGCGTGCCATGAACAAAATCAAGGACGCCCTGGACCCGCTCCACATTTTGAACGACAAGAAATCCTATCTGGTAGGAGGACAAGATGAAACAGCTATCTGAACGCACCAAGACCTTTACCGATTCCGTCATCCGACGGATGACCCGGGTCTCGCTCCAATACAACGCCATTAACCTGTCCCAGGGCTTTCCCGACTTCGAGCCGCCCAAAGCCATCTTAGACCGGCTGGCAGAGGTGTCCCACGAGGACTTCCATCAGTACGCCATCACCTGGGGCGCACAGAACTTCCGCGAAGCCCTGGCGGCCAAGCAGTCCCGACTCATGGGGCGCACCATCGACCCCAACGGGGAAATTGTCGTCACCTGCGGCAGCACCGAGGCCATGATGGCGGCCATGATGACCGTGGCCAACCCTGGCGATAAGGTCATCGTGTTCTCCCCCTTCTATGAAAACTACGGGGCGGACACCATCCTCTCCGGCGCGGAACCCATCTACGTGCCCCTGCACCCGCCTGAGTTCCACTTTAATGTGGACGAACTGGAAGCGGCCTTCCAGCAGAACCCCAAAGCGCTCATCCTGTGCAACCCTTCCAACCCCTGCGGCAAGGTGTTCACTTACGACGAGCTGAAGATCATCGCCGACCTGGCGGAGAAATATGACACCTACGTCATAACTGATGAAGTGTACGAGCACATCGTCTACGAACCCAACCGCCACGTCTATTTCGCCTCCCTGCCCGGTATGTGGGAGCGCACCCTCTCTTGCAGCTCCCTCTCCAAAACCTACTCCATCACCGGCTGGCGTCTGGGCTACATCATCGCCCCGCCTCACATCATCGACGTGGCCAAAAAAGTCCACGACTTCCTGACCGTAGGCGCAGCCGCGCCTCTCCAGGAGGCAGCGGTCACCGGCCTGCGGTTTGGGGACGACTATTATAAGTGGCTCCAGGACAAGTACACCGCCAAAAAAGATCTGTTCCTGAACGGCCTGGACGCCATCGGCATCTCCCATACCAACCCCCAAGGCGCGTACTACGTCCTGCTGGACATCTCCGAGTTCGGCTACGCCAGCGACCTGGAATTCTGCGACGTGCTGGCACGAGAAGTGGGGGTGGGCGCCGTCCCCGGCTCCAGCTTTTTCCGGGAACCGGTGAACCACCTCATCCGCCTCCATTTCGCCAAAAAGGACGAGACTCTCAACGCCGCTCTGAACCGGTTGGAGGACATCCGGAAGAAGATTCCGGCCAGATGAACGAAGGATTCCTTGAAATTCTCGGCAGAAAAACGAAAAAAGCGGAAAATCTCTCTGGAAACAGGACAATGTGACCAAAACAGAACGGGGACTTTTAGCGAAAGTGACTATTGAGACCCTCTTCGCCTTCCCATATAATTGGAGTATCGAAAGATTATCATGAGAACATCCACTGCCCGCCGCCCGTAGAGGACTGAGGGCGGTAGAATGCAGGAGGGAAAGAGACATGAAAAAAGGAAGCCTGTGGTACAGCGCCAACGAGGATCAGGTGAATGTAGTGCGCAGCTTTGGCTGGCACTGCCACGGCCTGCAGCCCGGTCAGTCCATCACCTACGAGATTCAGCCCGACATCGACCGCCCCAGCACCTTCCGGTGGGCAAAGACCACCCTGGAGAAGGATGAGAACGGTTGGTATCTGGCAGGCACCGACCTGCGCGGGGAAGAGCTGAACGGCACCATCATCGACATCGACGAACTGTAACACCCTTGTGCCGTCGGTCACTGGCACCCAGTCACCGTCCGAACACAGCAAGAGCCGCGTCCCATGCTGGACGCGGCTTTTTCCGAGGGGCGACGCCCCTGATTTTCAGAGAGAAAGGAGCGGATGAAATGTCCGGTCAGAACGACCTCACCCAAGGCAACATCACCAGTATGCTCCTGCGCTACGCAGGTCCCTTTGTGGTCTCCAACCTTTTACAGGCCACCTATAACATCGCTGATATGATCATCGCAGGCCACTATGGCGGCTCCTCCTATGCCCAGTCCGCCATCGGCAACAGCTCCACCGTCATCAACCTGCTCACCCAGGTCATCATCGGCATCACCATCGGCGGCGGCGTGCTCATCGGCCAGTACTATGGCGCGAAGCAGAAAAAGGAGTGCCAGGAGACCACCGGCTCCCTGTTCACCATGGGTCTGCTCATCGGTCTGGGCGTCGCTGTCGTCCTCTTCCTGATGGCCAACCAGATCATGATCTGGATGGACGCCCCGGCGCTGGAACGGTCCCAGCAGTACCTGCGCATCTGCGCCGTAGGTATGTTCTTCGTCACCGTCTACAACGCCGCCTGCGCCGCCCTGCGAGCGGTGGGGGACTCCAAACGTCCCTTTATCTGCGTGGCGGTCAGCGTGGCGTTGAACATCGTCCTGGACTTGGTCTTCATGGCTGGTCTCAATATGGGCGTGGCCGGTGCCGCTTGGGCGACCGTCATTTCCCAGATTGTCAGCGCCATCATGGCTGTCTTCTACCTGTGGCGGGAGAAGGAGCTGTTCGGCCTGTGCATCCAGGCGTTGAAAATGCAGGGCGATAAAGTGAAGAGCGTGCTGAAAGTCGGCCTGCCCTGCGCCGTCCAGATGAGCGTGGTCAGCATCGCTTGGATCGTGGTCACCACCCTGGTCAACTCCTATGATGTCAACGTCTCCGCTGCCAGCAGCGTCACCATGAAGATCTCCCAGCTGGCACAGCTGTTCAGCGCCGCCATGTACAGTGCCGTCAGCGGCATCGTGGCACAGTGTGCCGGCGCAAAAGATTACGACCGCATCCGCAAGGTGGTATACCGTGCTATCGCCATCACCTTGAGCGTCACCGTGGTGCTGGTGGTCATCGTGGAGCTGACCGCCCCCGGTCTGGTGGCCATCTTCACTCCCGACCCGGAGACCCAGCACTATGCCGCCATCAACGTCCGCATCGACATCCTGGGACAGCTGTTCTTCGCCATCTTCATGATCTACCACGGCTTGGCTGTGGGCGTGGGCAACACCTGGTTCGTCTTCTTCAGCAGCTTCTGTAACTGCATCCTGGCGCGGCTCATCCTGGCCATCACCTTCAACCACTTCTTCGGCCTCATGGGTCTGTATTGGGCCTGCATGATCGCCCCCTTCGTCTCCGTCCCCCTGGGGTTCTGGTACGAGCGATCCAACCGTTGGATGCGTTCTATCGCAAAAGACTGAGGGAAAATCGTGGGAAGTTATGCAAAATCACCAAAGGAAACCCCTTGATTTTGCAGACAAGAGCTGTTATCATGAGAGTTAAATCCGAATAATTAGGGTTGATTCGTATAATTATTCAAAAGGAGCTACTGAAAATGAAAAAAGTATCTGCACTGATTCTGGCACTGGCTATGTGCACTGCCATGCTGACTGCTTGCGGCGGCGGCAGCAGCAACACCACAGCTTCCACCGGCAGCGCTGCACCCGCAGCCACCACCTCCGCAGCACCCGCTGAGGGAGATTACAAGCTGGCTACCGAGGGTACCCTGACCATGGCCACCAACGCTTACTTCCCCCCCTACGAATACTATGATGGCCAGGACGTCATCGGTATCGACGCTGACATCGCTCAGGCGATCGCTGACAAGATGGGTCTGAAGCTGAAGATCGAGGACATGGAATTCGACTCCATCATCACCGCTGTCTCCACCGGCAAGGCTGACCTGGGTCTGGCTGGCATGACCGTCACCCCCGACCGTCAGAAGAACGTTGACTTCTCCGACTCCTATGCCACCGGCATCCAGTCCGTCATCGTCAAGGAAGACTCCACCATCACCAAGCTCGACGACCTGAAGGGCAAGAAGATCGGCGTCCAGCTGTCCACCACTGGCGATATCTATGCAACCGACGAATTCGGCAAGGACGCTGTTAGCCAGTACAACAAGGGCAACGACGCTGTCATGGCTCTGACTAAGGGTCAGATTGACGCTGTCATCATCGACAACGAACCCGCTAAGTCCTATGTGGCAGCCAACGAAGGTCTGAAGATCCTGGATACCGAATATGCCACCGAAAACTATGCAGCTTGCATTGCTAAGGATAACACCGGCCTGACCAAGGCAGTCAACCAGGCACTGGCTGAACTGAAGGACGACGGCACCCTGCAGAAGATCGTTGATAAGTACATCAAGGCTTAATCAGGACGTTTGACCGGACATCAACCCCAATCAAACAGATTTGCAAGAGCGGACTCCCTTTGAGTCCGCTCTTGTTTTTGGTTCTGATGGGGCGGTTAAGGTTTGATTAAAAAACGGCAAAGCTTTTGCAAAAAGGTTTTATTTATCTGTGGGATGTGTTAAAATAGGGCAAGCAAGTGAAGCATAATATCGTGATTTTTGGAGCGTGTATCAATTATGAAACTGATTACTTTTGCGGTGCCCTGTTATAATTCCGCAGCCTATATGCGCCACTGCACAGACACCCTGCTGACCGGCGGCGACCAGGTGGAGATCATCCTGGTGGACGACGGCTCGGTGGACGACACCGCAGCCATCGCGGACGAGTACGCCCAGCGCTACCCCAACATCGTCCGCGCCATCCATCAGCCCAACGGCGGCCACGGCGAAGGGGTCAACCAGGGTCTGCGCAACGCCCAGGGGATGTACTACAAGGTGGTGGACTCCGACGACTGGCTGGACGAAGACGCCTTGCAGCGGGTGCTGACCAAGCTGCGGGAGCTGTCCCAGGGTGACGATCCCCTGGATATGATGGTCTGCAACTACGTCTACGAGCACGTGGCGGAGGGCGTCAGCAAGGTCATCCGCTACACTGACGTGTTCCCGGAAGGGAAGGTGTTCACCTGGGCGGAGCTGGGGCATTGGAAGCCGTCGGAATACCTGCTCATGCACTCGGTCATCTACCGCACCCAGATGCTGCGGGACTGCGGTCTGGAGCTGCCCAAGCACACCTTCTACGTGGACAACATCTTCGTCTACCAGCCCCTGCCCCAGGTGAAGTCCATCTATTACATGAACGAAGACCTGTACCGCTACTTCATCGGCCGGGACGACCAGAGCGTCAACGAGCAGGTGATGATCAAGCGGGTGGATCAGCAGCTCCGGGTGACCCGGCTCATGCTGGACTTCTATTCCTATGACACCCTGCGCAGCTTTGAGCCGAAACTGGGCACCTATATGCTGCGCTACCTGTCTATGATGATGATGATTAGCTCCATCTTCCTCATCATGTCCGAGGAGCCGAAGAACCTGGAGAAGAAGGACAAGCTGTGGAAGGACTTGAAGGCCAAGGACCCGGCCATGTACAAGAAGCTCCACTACCGCGCCCTCTCCATCGCCGGCACCTTCCCCGGAAAGGGCGGGCGGAAGCTGAGCATTGGCCTGTATCACATCGCGCAGAAGATCTACAAATTCAACTGAAGTCAGGAAAATGCAAAAACCGCCAGCATCGTGCTGGCGGTTTTGTCATGGGGTGGATTTTGATTTAGTGGCTGAGTTTGTTCTGACACCGGGTGAAGAACTTCTCGTTGTCGATGATGGCACGCTGATGGTCACAGGTGCCGATGACGCCGGTCTCGTCGTAGGCGGTGATGGAGAAGGACACCTTCTGGCCGTTGATGGCGGTGACAGTGCTCTCCGCCCACACCTTCATCCCCACTGGGGTGGCGGCGTCGTGGGTCAGCTTCAGGGCGATGCCCACGCTGCCCTGGCCGTCCTCCAGATAGGGCTGGATGGAGGTCCAGGCGGCCTCTTCCATCAGCGCCGCCATGAAGGGGGTGGCGAAGACGTCCAGGGCGCCGGAACCGGCGGTCTTGGCGGTCTTCTCCGGGGTGACGACGGTCTCTGCCCGTCCTTTGCAGCCTAATTCCATGGTCATAGTCAATTTGCTCCTTTCATCAGGACTGAGGGTTGTTGCTGTCAGCAGCGGCTTTGTCCGCGCCGGTGAGCTGGGCGAACAGGGAGCCGTGGAGCGTCTCGGTCTCGGCAGGCAGGCCGGTGAGGAAGGGGGACTGCTTGCGGATGGATTCATCCGGGTAGGCCAGCGGGTTGTCGTGCCAGCTCTGGTTCATCTTCTTCAGCGCCGCCCCGGAGGTGGTGGAGTACTTGCTGTACACGGCGTTCTTGGCCAGGTTGTTGGCGGAGCACATATAGTTGATGAACTTCTGCGCTTCCTCCGGCCACTCCGTCCCGGCGGTGACGCAGTAGGAGTAGCACACCCGCCAGCTGCCCTCGTCAGGCAGAGCGAAGGCCAGGTTGGCGTTGTTGCTCATCATGTCAATGGCAGCGCCGGAGTCGGCCACCGCCATGGCAGCGGACTGGTTGGTCATCATGGTGTAGGCCACGCGGCTGGTGTACCCGGCAGCCAGATCCTTCTGCTCTTCCAGTAGCTTGTAGGCGTCCTCCAGCTCCTTTTTGTCCGTGGTGTTCACGTCCTTGCCCTGACGCTTCAGCGCCACAGCGGCACATTCCCGTGCCGTGGCAGGCATGACGATCTTGCCCTTGTAGGTCTCATCCCACAGGATGTCCCAGCTGCTCACCTGGGCGTCCACCAGTTTGGTGTCCCAGACGATGCCGGCGATGCCCCACAGAGCGGGGATACCGTACAGAGCACCATCGCCGTTGAGCTTGCGATATTTCTTGGCGATGTTGTCATAGTTGGACACCTTCTTGGTGTCCAGTTCCATCAGGCAGTCCTCCTCCTTCAGCTGGGAGAGGATGTCCTGGTCGGTGAGGATCACGTCGTACTCGCAGACGGTGCCGTCAGACTCCGAGCTTTCCGCACGCGCCTTGGTGTCCTCCTCCTTCCATGCCCGGACTTCGGACAGGACATCTACCGGGGATTCCTCCGGCAGCACCACTTCTTCGTCCGCGCTGGAGTCGCTCTTGGTGCTGTTGGCGTCGTCGGTCTTGGCCTTGGTCTCCGCCGGGGAGCGGGTGCCGATGATGTAGTTCACCTCGATGCCCGTCTCTTCCGTGAAGGCGTCGATGAGATCCTGACGGATGAAGTTGCCTTCGGCGTAGACCGTCAGGGCGGTGTCCTTGCCACAGCCTGTCAGGGACAGAGCCAGCAGCATGGAGAGGATCAGTAACAGTGCAATGGGTTTTCGCTTCATAAGAACTCCTTTCAGTTCCAGGTGTAATCCGCCGCCTGCGCCAGGGGATAGTCCGGAAAATATTCCGCCGCGAAATCCACGGCGCTGACCTGGAAGCGCTGTCCGTTGAGATATTCCAGCTCCCCGGCAGGGGTGGTGAACCGGAACTCCAACGACCAGGACCAGAGAGCCTGGCGGCGCATCCCGTAGCGGCGATTGAGCTTCTCGCTGCCGTACTTGCCATCGCCCAGGAGGGGATGACCGGCGGCAGCCAGTTGGGCACGGATTTGATGGGTGCGGCCGGTGATCAGGTCGCATTCCAGCAGGGACAGCCCCCGTCCGCTGGTCAGCGTCCGATATTTGGTCACCGCCGTCCGGGCACCGGGCACGGGACGGGACTTGACAAAGACCTGCTTCTTGGCCTCGTCCTTCCACAGATACCCCTTCAGTGTGCCATCCGGCGGCTTGATCTGCCCCACGATGGCACACAGGTACAGCTTGACCAGCTCCCGATCCCGAATCTTCTGGTTCATCACCCGCAGCGCCTCGGCGGTCTTGGCGGCGATGACGATGCCGCCGGTGTTCCGGTCGATGCGGTTGCACAGCGCCGGCGCAAAGGCGTGTTCCCGGAAGGGGTTCCACTCCTTCTTCTGGTACAGGTACGCCTGGATGTGGTTGATGAGGGTGTTCACGTGCTCCGTCTCATCCCCGTGTACCACCATGCCAGGGGCCTTGTTCACCAGCAGGATGTGTTCGTCTTCATATAAAATGTCCAGCTTGGGCTTGAACAATTTTAAGAAGGCATTTTCCGGCGTAGGGATTTCAAAAAACTCGTCGTTGATGTATAATTGCAGCAGGTCGCCCACCTGCAGACGGGTGTCCCGCTTCGCCCCCTTGCCGTTGAGCTTCACCCGCTTGAGGCGGATGTACTTCTGCGCCAGCGGAGCGGGGAGAAGGGGGAGGTTTTTGGACAGCCAGCGGTCCAAGCGCTGGTTGGCGTCGTTTTTTCCGACTGTAAATTCTTTCATGGATGGGATGACTCCTTCAATTCGGGGGAGATGTCGCCTTTCATTATAACAATAAATGAGGAATATGACAATCCTCCGTAAAAAGTCATTGACAGATACAATATATTGGGGTAAAATACAACTTGTGTCGTTATGCGAGGTGTGCTATGCGTCTGGATCTAAAAGATATTATCCATGTACCCGGTGCCAAAGAATCCTTTTCCTGTGAAATGGATCTCTCTAACCTGGACTTTTACGGTACCTATCCCATCTGTGAGCCGGTGACGGTGGTGGGTGAGGTTCGCAACCGTGCGGGAATGTTGGAATTGGAGGCCACTCTCTCCAGTAACCTTCACCTGCACTGTGACAGCTGCGGGAAGCCTTATGAGCGGGTGATGTCCGTACCTGTCCGGCGTCTGCTGGCGACCGAGTTGGAGAACGAGGAGGAGGATGAGATCATCCTGCTGTCCGGGTCGGAATTGGATATCGACGAGGCGATGACCGACGAGTTCATCTTCGCGATGGATACCAAACATCTGTGCAGTGAAGACTGCAAAGGCCGCTGTCCCCTTTGCGGTGCGGACCTGAACGAGGGTCCATGCCAGTGTAAGCCTGCTGCGGATCCCCGCCTGGCGGTGCTGGCGCAGCTGTTAGATTCGACAGAACAAGAGTGAATTGCCTGAAAAGGTGGAATAAGGAGGTGTCTTCATGGCAGTCCCTAAGGGTAAAGTATCGAAAGCAAGACGGAATAAGCGGCGTGCAAACTGGAAGCTGGTGGCTCCCAACCTGGTCAAGTGTTCCTGCGGTGCATACCGTATGCCTCACCGTATCTGCCCCGCATGTGGTATGTACAACGGTCGTTCCTATGCGAGCGTTGAGGCCAATGCTGAGGTGGAATAATTTCGCCTTCCGAAATAGGTTGCAAAGATAAAAGTCTGCTTTTCACGAAGCAGACTTTTATCTTTGTGATTCAACAGAAAAGACTCCGCCTTTTCTGTTGAGTATGCAGGCCGGACGAGCCGGCCTGAGAAGTGTCCTTTCTGACGTACACGCCGCCAGAAAGGACTGATTGCATTTTATTTCGTCACCGGGGGTGACGAAACTCTGTGAGACTTTTTGGTGAAACTTGCCTGTGGAAAAAGGAGGGGGCCTATGATCTCTGAACTGGTGGCAAAACAGCGGGCGTACTACGCCACCGGCGCGACCCGGAGCTACGGGTTCCGCAAGGAAGCGCTGGCCAAGCTGTCCCGCGGACTGGACGCCTATCAGGAGGCGCTCTACCAGGCGCTGCAAGCGGATCTGAACAAGACCCCTTGCGAGAGCCACCTGTGTGAGGTGGGCATGGTGCGCGGCGAGCTGCGCTACCACCAGAAGCACCTGCGCAAGTGGACGAAACCCAAGCGGGTGCCCTCCGCCATCGGTCAGCTGCCGGGACGGTGCCGCACGGTGCCGGAGCCTTATGGCGTGACCCTCATCATGGCGCCCTGGAACTACCCGGTGAACCTGTGCCTGACCCCGCTCATCGGTGCCATCTCCGCCGGCAATACCGCCATCGTGAAGCCCTCAGCCGATGCCCCCGCCACCAGCCGAGCCATCGCCGACCTGATCGCGGACTGCTTCCCAACCGAGTACATCGCCGTGGCAGAAGGGGGCAGGGAAGTGGACGAGGCGCTGCTGGCGGAGCGGTTTGGCTACATCTTCTTCACTGGCAGCGTGCCCGTGGGCAAGGTGGTCATGGAGGCTGCCGCCAAGCACCTGACCCCGGTGACCCTGGAACTGGGAGGCAAAAGCCCGGTCATCGTGGACGAGAGCGCCAACATCCCTCTTGCGGCAAAGCGCATCGCCTTTGGCAAGGTCTTAAACGCCGGTCAGACCTGCGTGGAGCCGGACTACCTGTTTATCCACAGGGCTGTGCAAAACCGCTTCCTGACGTGCTATCAGCAGGCGTTGGATGCTTTCTTCCCCCAGGGTAACGCCAGCCAGATGGTCACCATCGTCAACCAGCGCCACTATGAGCGCCTGAAAGGGCTGATGACCCAGGGACGCATCGTCCTAGGCGGCCAGTGCGACGACGCCCGGCGTTTCATCGCCCCCACCATCATCGACCAGCTGACTTTTGACGCGCCCATCATGCAGGAGGAGATCTTTGGCCCCATCCTGCCCCTGTTCCCCTACGATGACCTGGAGGAGTGCATCCAGTACATCACCGCCCACGAGAAGCCCCTGGCGCTGTACCTGTTCACAGAGCGCAAGGCGGTCATGGAGCAGGTTTTGGAGCGCTGTTCCTTCGGCGGCGGCTGCATCAACGACACCATCCTCCATCTGGCCAGTCAGCACCAGCCTTTTGGCGGGGTAGGGTACTCCGGCATGGGCAGTTACCACGGCAAGCAGACTTTTGACACCTTCACCCACCAGCGCAGCGTGTTCCGGCAGAGCACGAAGGTGGATGTGCCCCTGCGGTACCCGCCCTATGGGGAGAAAAAGTTGGCGCTGCTGAAACGGGTGCTCAAGTGAAAAGAAAAAACTGCGTATGGGGTCAGTCATACGCAGTTTTTTCCAGAAGTTTTTGTGTAGCAGTTGTGCACGACTTGTGCGCCAAGCCAAATGTGAGCTGTTTGTAAATGGGATAAAAGTTAGAAAAAAGCCTGTGATTGAAGCCAATCACAGGCTTTTTGGCAGCGGAAGAAGGATTCGAACCCTCACATACAGAGTCAGAGTCTGCTGTGCTACCCTTACACAATTCCGCTATTTGTTTGCGTCCCCTGCGGAACACTTTTACTATTATACTCATTTTTCCCCGATTGTCAACAACTATTTTCGATTTTTTCGAGATTTTTTTCGCCGGGTTCTTTTTGGGGAAATTTCAAAAAAGCGCTTGACAAAAACCACGTCTCATCCTATAATAAATAACGCTAATTTGCGGATGTGCTGGAATAGGTAGACAGGCACGTTTGAGGGGCGTGTGTCAACCGACGTGTGAGTTCAAGTCTCATCATCCGCACCAGA
>CAKTQP010000032.1 GCA_934597165.1 uncultured Oscillospiraceae bacterium | reverse complement strand
AAGTCCTTTTCGCTGAACTTCCGATTATTGATACAGCTGAGCACAAACCGGTCTGCCAGGCAGGGACGCAGCTCTTCCATCAAGTCCAGCGCCAAAGAAGTCCGTCCTGGACGGTCGCGGTGGAGGAAGCCTACGTAGGCGTCCAATCCCACCGCTTCCAACGCGGACGCGCAATCGTTGGCCAAGAGGCTATAGGCAAAGGAGAGCAGTGCGTTCACCGGATCCAGGGGCGGGCGGCGGTTTCTGATCTGAAAAGAGAAGATTTCTTTCCGGTTCAAGATCATATCATCCAGCACCCGGAAATAGGCGTTCGCCCCTACCCCTTCCCAACCTCGCAGAGCGTCCAGATCGGTCTCCTGCTGGACGGTGGGCAGCAACTCCTTCAGCTGCTGGGACGCTTTTTTCAACCTCTCCACCTCTACCCGCATGGCATGGTCTCGGCAGGTGCGCTCGATGCTCCAACGGGCGTTGTACAGCTTCCCCAACACCATGGCGCGGGCGATCTGACAGCTCTGGAGGGGGTCGTCCGCCACCCGGTACTGGGTGCGGCGGAGAAGGACGTTCCCGTTGCTCTGGTTGGCCACTCTGGCCAAGAACTTTCCTCGGGGCGAACAGAAGCTCAAGCCAATATCACGCTCGGCGCAGGCTCCCATGAGCGCTGGGGACGCGCCGGCGTAGGAGAAGGACAGGATGGTGGTGAGGGTATGGAGGGGGTACCGCGCCACTGCCTGCTTCTCCCGGTTGACCACCACGTTTTCCCCGTCCAAGGTCAGGTAAGCATCCTCCGACAGGACGAACAAGGTGTTCCGCAGCTTTTTCACCCTTCCACCGCCTCCTTCACGTAGCGCTCCACGGAGGGCTTCCCCATCAGTTTGGGCAGGCACACGTCCTTCAAGGAACACGCGCCGCACCCCTTCCGCGGCTTCACTTTGGGGGTATACCCCCGCTGGGCATACTGGTGCATCTCCGTCAGCGCCGCACGCACCTCTGCCCGCAATGCTTCTGTAAACGCCACCGGCTCCCGGCGGCGAGGCTCTCCGTAGTAGACCGCTCCGGCCGGGATGGTGCAGCAGAGCATCTCCTCCAGGCACATGGCCTGACCGCACAGCTGCAACGCATCCCCGTGGGTCACCCCCGGCTTGCCCCGTTTGTACTCCACCGGATAGGGCTGCCACAGCCCTGGGTGACCGGCCAGGGTGATACCGTCCTCCTGGCGGGAGAACTCCACCACGTCACAGGCACCGGACACCCCCAAGGTGGCGGAGTACACCCGGACGCCTCGTTTCACCACACGGTCTCCGCGGGTTTCGGCGAAGCGGGTGTCGTGGGCTTTTTGGTGGAAGAGCTGGCCGTCCATGGTGCGATAGTTTTCCGCCCACTGGTCTTCCACGTGGATGAGGGCCCACTGTCGGCGGCAGAAGGCAAAGTGCTGCAAGCCGGACAGCTGTAAAAAAGATTCTTCCGGGTAGGTCATCACTGGCGAATTTCGCAGGTGACGCCCTCCGGCAGCGCCGCCTCATCGACGGTGACCACGTAATCCTGGTAGCTCCGGGCGGGGGCGATGTCCTCCGGATGGGCGCGGGTTACCTTCACCGTGTCAAAGAGCTTATGGGCAGGTGCGCAGCCCAGCTCGCTGTCATGCTTGAAGATGATGAGCTCCCGGACTGCCATCTTGCCCCGGGCGGCGGAGTGGTCGTGCTCGAACAGGTTCAGGATGGCTTCCCACAGCAGCTCCAGGTCTTCCTCGGAGAAGCCAGTGGTCTTCCGAGCCAGGTTGGCGGAGACATAGCCTTCGCAGCGGTAGAGGCCGTAGGGGACGATGAACTTGCGGCCCATTTCGGTGCCCTTGTTCTCGGCGTCCGCTTCGGTGGTGATGGCTACGCGGGTGATGGTGACTTCCTGGGGCACCACCGGTTCCACGCTCCGAGCAAAGCCCATCTGAACGGGGCCACGGACCTGGCCGCAGTTCAGTGCCGCTTTGACGAAGGTGGTCATGACGGCGCCAAAGGTGCGGATGTCGTAGAAATTGGCGCACATCCAGTCCCGAATGTTCCGATCCAGATCGGGATTTTCCTTTTTCTTGGCCTTCACCGTCTTCTCCGTCACGTCCAGCGCTGCATAAGCCTCTGCGTCGCTGCGGTTCAGGGGCACGCCGTCCTTGATATAGATGCGGTAGCCGGTGGCGTCCTCCTTCACCGTCTCCACATAGTTCCGAATCTTCCGCTTCAGGCACACGTCGGTGACCAGCCCCAGACCCGTTTCCGGGTCTACACGGGGCATATTGCCGGCGTCCGGGTCGCCGTTGGGGTTGCCGTTTTCCACGTCAAAGAGAATCACAAATTCATATCGGTTCTTGATCGCTTCGCTCATCTTATTTGTCCTCCTTCTTGGTAAAGCGGTACTGGGTCTGGTGATAGTATCCCAGCTGGAACGACCCCTGCTGGGGCAGGTTCATCCGTTTGGGGTAGGTCTCGCCCAGCTTGGACATCAGCTCCGTCAGCTGCTTGTCGTAGAAGATTTTCTTCCCCTCGTCCAATTTTCTCAGGTGTTTCTGCGCCAAGTTCACAAGGGTGGGAAAGACCACGCCGGGGGTGGCGGAAGCGGAGCTGAAGTATTTGTCACGGATGGTGGCGTTGATGCTGGGGGTGGCATCCGACTGGATGGCCTCCAACACGGAGAACATCCTGCCCAGGATATAAGCTTCATTGTTGGAATCAGGATTCAGGGACACAGTTAAAACCTCCTCTGGTACAAATGGGTTTCTATTTTTCAGATAATACGCCTTCAAAATGGCCGCTCTGGTGCGGTTCATCTCCTGGTCTGCTCGGATGCGCAGGGTCACGCCGTTGAGCAGGGTGGCAGGGTACGGGGTGTTGGTCAAGATGGCGCGCAGGGTGTCTCCGGCCATGTCGGCGGCAGGCTTTTTCTCCCTGGAATTGGGGTTGACCGTCTCTTTCAGCATCCTCCACACAGGGACGTGACTAAAAGATTTAGAGCCAGCTTCGGTAATCTCCAACCGGTCATAGTGGGCTTTCACGTTGCGGATGAACTGGCCAAAGCTGTTGCGCAGGAAGAAGCGCACGGACAGCCGTGCCGCATTGGGGGAGATGCCCAGGATGTAGAAGGTCATATTGGGGTCGATGCGGGTTCCGTCCCATTCCACGTCCGCCCCTTCCGCTAGGGACTCCATCAGCCCCTTCAAATCTTCTTCCTTATATTGGTCCTCCTCATCCCCGCCCCCAAAACCAAATCGTTTCAGCGCATCTGCATATGCTTCCTCGCCGCTCTCTGCCCAGAACAGCAGGGTGACGTCACCGACCCGGGTGTTCTGGGTGGCGATGAGGTGGTTCAGGGCTGCGCCGTAGGCGAAGGCGGCGTACTGGCTGGTGGGGGCGTTGAGGCCCTGCTCCCGGTCATAGGAACAGAAGGCCGGGGCGTTGAAGGAGACCAGGGAAGCGCCGCTGGACTGGGCGCCATAGATGCCTTTGATGCTGGGGTGGAGCTGCGCTACAGGCGCCATTTGGCCGGTTACCAGGCAGGGGAACTGCTGGCCGTCCTGGCTGTTGTTATAATAGTCCTGCCACGCCTGCCGGATGGCGGGGATCTCATGGAGGTAGCGTCCACGGTAGCGGAAGATCAGGTTGGCGCTGGCCAAAACATCCTCCATATCCTGATGGGCAAAGGCCGGGTGTTCCGTCAATTTTTCCGGCTGCCAATGTTCAAAGAAGGACAACAGCGCCCGGGCTGCCGGCTCCTCCACCGAGACCAATAAGGTCTCGTGGAGGGTCTTACAGGCTTGAAAGCACTCCAGGGAGCGCTTGGGTTTGCCCTTTTTGTCCGCGCCCAGGATGTAGCTGGAGTTGTCGCAGAGGAAGTTGGCGGTCACGCCTACAGTGCGCTTGACCGGGGCAGGCAGCTGGATGGTTTGGGGTACCAGCGCCTTCTTCTTCCCCCGTGTCACCTCTTCTTTGATGCAAACTACGGTGGTAATGTCCCCTTGGTCATCCAGATTGAGCACATAGGACACCTTCACCGGCGCCCAACCAGGCTGTGGCAACTCGCCCCGGACGGCCAGGGTTTCGTAGTAGGAGACGAGGGCTTGGAGGATCATCCGATCACCTCCTTGCTGTCTCTGGGCGGTACGGTCAGGACGCCGTCCTCCAGCACCGCTCGGAAGAACAGGGGGCGGATGTCTTTGGGGTCGGAATAGTCCATGTCGTAGAGCATATAGCCCAGATCCCGCCGTCCTTTCAGCTCCTCCGGGCAGGGCGGCAGGGTCTCGCAGGGGGCGAAGTGGGCGGGAAACTCTCGGCAGCCCATGTAGGGCTGGTGGTAGGCTTGGCCCTTGCGGATGCGGCGGGTCATAATGTCCTGGAATTTTCCAGGGTTGTCCGAAGGCGCCGCTTGATCCGTCATTTCAAAGTGGGCTTCGATCACATAGGACACGTCCCGCAGCAGCAGAGACGCCCGCTGCTGGATCTCGTTGGGGGTGGCGATGTACAGGGGACCTTTCCCCCGCCCTTCCATCACCGTCCGCGCCGCGCGGCTGTTGGCCACCGCCTTCACCTCGTTGCGCCGAACGCTGGTGAAGCGGATGGGGTTACAGACGATGATGCGGTCGATGACCCACCGCAGGCCGGGATGCCAGAAGATGGCGTCACAGATGCCGCGGGCGGCGGATGGGGTGAGCATATCATAGGAAACTTTTTCCACTTTCATCTCAGGGCGTGTAATCAACGCATAGTCTCCCCAAGTTCGAAATCGAATGGGCATGGTTTTCACATCCTTTCTTTATTCTATTGTGTGTCTGGGTTCCAGGCTTGTCCATGTGTGGGGCTGGGCACCAGGCTTGTATCTTCTTTCCATAGGATAGCATCCTTTTCCAGCTATGTCAACTGTTTTTTCATAGATTTGAATTAGTGAATTTCTCTTTTGTTCCTGATCTATAATTTTGATTGCTTCTTTAGGTGTCTCAATGCTATAATGACTTGGTCACAGGCTTGTATGTGATAGACCTGTGTGGGTTGAAATATAGAGTTGAACTAGTGTCAATCTGCAAAGGAACCGGGATGCCCCAAAGGACATCCCGGTTTTCCATTACACGAAATCCCCCTTCCCATATTCCGCTTCCAGGGAAAGCCCTGTCCAGTCATCATACAAGCCGGTGTTGGCCAGCACCCACAGGTCTTCTCCCGTTTCGCCGTCCACCGGGAGGATATCCCCGGCGTCTGCCAGCGCTTTGAACTCCGTTTCGTAGATAGAGACGCCGTACTGCCCCAACTTTCGGAACAGCGTCCGGGAACGCTCGCCGGCCTGGAGACACTGCACCAGGGCTTCCCCTTCTCCCAGGGGGATGTAGATGGTCTTGCTGTCGTTGTCGATCAATTTGAATTGCTCTGCGATGGTCTGGAAAGGCAGGGGTGCCTTCTGGATCTGTTCCAAAATCTCTTTGGTGTCCTGGGCACGCGCACCTTTCAAATCTAGCAGCTCGGTGAAGTAATCGGTGATGGCAGCCTGGGACGCGATGTCTTCTTGGCGACCTATGACCTCTTCTCCAGCGCTTACATTCATCCGGAAGAGCGGCGGGATGGCTGTCTCCGACTGGAACACCGTGACCACACTATCCTGCGCAGCCCATTTCCCCTCCCGGTTACACCGTCCGGCAGCCTGCAAGATGGAATCCAGTCCGGCCACCTCTCGGAACACCGTCGGGAAATCCACGTCCACCCCCGCTTCGATGAGGGAGGTGGAGACCACCCGACAGGGCAGCCCCGCTTTCAGCCGCCCGCGCACCACTTCCAACACGGCACGCCGATGGGTGGGCGTCATGAGGGTGGACAGGTGGAAGGTGTCCTCCTGGTCGCCCAACAGGTCGTACAGCCCTTTGGCGCTCTTGCGGGTGTTGACGATGCAGAGCACCTGGGGCAGCTGGGTCAGCATTTCCGCCACCGCCTCCCAACTCATCTGCCTGTCTATCTCCGTCTGGAAGGTGACGCGGCGGAACACCTCCTCGTCGCAAGTACCTGCCGGGCACAGCTCGGTAGCGGTCCTGCCGGGCAAAAACTCTGCGAACAGCGGGTTCAGTGCCGGCTGGGTAGCGGTGCAGAGGACTGCGGTGGCGTGGAAGTGGCCGATGAGCTGGGCGATGGCGGAGACGCAGGGGCGCAGGTACGGGATGGGCAGCATCTGCGCTTCGTCGAAGATGATGACGCTCTTGGCCAGGTTGTGGAGCTTCCGGCATTTGGAGGAGCGGTTGCTGTAGATGGACTCGAAGAACTGCACCGCTGTGGTCACCACCACCGGCATATCCCAATTCTCCGTGGCTCTGGCCAGCCGCTGGGTCTCCGGGGTGGCCTCGTCCTGGGTGTCGTAGGTGACGCCGGAGTGGTGTTCCAACACGTTCTCCGTCCCCAGAATTTTACGGAACTGGTCTGCCGTCTGCTCGATGATGGAGGTGTACGGGATGACGTAGATGACCCGCTCCAGGCCGTGGGTCTTGGCGTGGTGGAGGGCGAAGGCCAAGGAGGCCACCGTCTTCCCGCCGCCGGTGGGGACGGTGAGGGTGTACAGACCCGGCGTCTGCTGAGCGTCCTGCCCCTGCTCCATACAGCGGCGCAGGATGGCACAGCGCTGGGTGTTCAGCTCATTGCTGGGCGGGAACCAGCCTTCCGTGTAGCAATCCAGCTTGTCCGCCAGCACAGAGATGGCTTCCCCGCCGCCCCGCTCCACCTGGCCGTTGGACATGAACGCCTCCGTGTCCAGGAAATCGGCGTCGGTGAGGCAGGAGTAGAGCATCCGGGTGAGGAAATCTAGCTCCAACGCGGTCTTCGGCTCCAACTTGGGCGCTTCGGGCAGCTCCACCTCCTGTTTCCAGGCCTCATAGGGTTCCAGCTTGCCACTGCTCGCCTTATTCATCCGGCCGAAGTATGTCGGCTTCCCCTTGTCCGTCCGCCCTCCTAAGTCCGGCAGGCCGCTGTGGTGTCCCATGATGCAGAGGGATATGGGCAGATAGGCTTTGCTCTCCCAGGCGCCTGCCGTGGAGTGATCTACCTTTTTCCCACCGTCAAAAAGCCGTTTTTGGAACGCTTTGGCGAACTTCCCAATGTCGTGGAGCAGACCTGCCCAATACCCTAACGCTTTCTCTCCGAACTTTGCCGCAAATTGGGCACAGAGCAGCGCGGTGCAGAGCAGGTGCGCCAGCACTGTCTGCTTCCGCCCATCCTCCGACAGATGGGCATAGTATTTTTCATCCATTGCATCATCTCCTATTGATTCACTTGTAATTTTGGGACATTTTCTCTCGTTTCTTCTAATTATAACAAAGTGACTGTCCCAAAAACATCCCACATTTGCCGTACGAACCCTATTTTTCCTGTCTCGTACAAAAAACCTCCCGGCGCAACGCGGGAGGGGCATAAGGAAGTAAAGACATTTTAGGGAAATCCCGGCGTGGCGATTCGTCACGCCGGGGTTTCTGCGTCTGCGAACACATTCGGTTTCTTTAAGGGTATCCGAATTGTCCCGACATAAGTAAAATATATCTCAAGGGTAACATGCTTCTTGCCGTTGATTTTTTTCGGGCTGTGCACAACGATTTTTTGAATCAGCTCGTTGACCGTAACCGCATCCAGTTCCTGCAGGTTAGAATACTTTTCTGCAAGCTGGAGAAAGCGGCGACATCTGCAACCTGTTCCGTACCTCTGCTGATTTCCTGTTCCAGTGCCGCCAAGAGCTGCTGAATCTCCGTCTGCTCCGTTTCATATTGTGCCGAGAGTTTGACATATCTCGCCTCGCTCAGCCGCCCCAGAACCGTATCCTCATAGAGCCGTTGAATGATCTTGTCCAGTTCGTCCATGCGTTTCTTGGCAGCAGACAGGGCACTTTGCTTCTGCGCAAGCTCAGTCTTTCGACTGGCTTCGTCCTGCAGCAGCATTTCATGAATGAAGTCATCCCGGAACAACTGTACGTAGGTCAGCATCCGCTGAATACATTCCAACACTCGCTTGTAAAGCGTCACTTCGCGGATATAATGGATCTTGCAGGAGCCGGTATTACTCTTATAGTTGGAGCAGACAAAATGGTTTTGAGACTCCGTATAGGAGCGGCTGGCGCAGAAATACAGCTTTGCCCCGCAATCTGCACAATAGACGAGTCCTGAGAAAATGCTGGTCTTGCCAAGCTTTGTCAAGCGCCGTTTGTTGGAACGAAGCTCTTGTACCCGTTCCCATTGACCCGGCTCAATAATGGCTGGCTGTGTGTCATCAAAAATACGCCAGTTTTCGGTGGGATTTTCCATCCGCTTCTTGAACTTGAGCGATTTCGTATAGGTCTTGAAATTGACAGTGCAGCCCGTGTACTCCCTACGTTCCAAAATCTTGACTATGGCGTTTCCGTTCCATCGACATGGTTCATCCGGCAATGTTCTGTGCTCCTGCCTTGCGTGATATGCGGTCACAGTCAGGACTTTTTCGGCGGTCAGCAGCTTTGCAATCTACATTGGACCTTTTCCGGCAATACACAAGTCAAAGATCCGCCGCACGATATGCGCAGCTTCTTCGTCCACGATCCACTTTTTCTTGTCCTCCGGGTCCTTTTATATACCCAAAGGGTGGATGGCTGGCAATGTGCTCGCCAGCTTCTCCACGCATTTTCACAACAGCTCGAATCTTTCGGCTGGTGTCCTTGGCATAGTAGTCGTTGAACACATTTTTGAAAACGGCGAAGTCGTTCTCTCCGCGGGCACTGTCCACGTCATCGTTGACAGCAATAAAGCGTACATCGTAGGCAGGAAAAATGAAATCCTGAAGGCGACCCATGTAGGAATATTCACGGCCAAGACGGCTCAGATCTTTGACGATCAAGGTAGAAACAGCGTAGTCCTCCACATATTTCATCATCTCCTGAAAACCGGGTCGGTTGAAATTTGTTCCAGAATATCCGTCATCCACAAAGAACATAACATTGCGAAATCCCTGTTCGGCTGCGTATTTGCTGAGCAGGGCTTTTTGAGACGAGATTTGTCAAGGTGTTTTTCTTCCAAGGAGTACAACGTTCTCGTTTAAATCCGGAAAAAGCGCACCTTAATAGAAGTATTGATGCTAATAGACAATTGCAGATAAGCTTCACCTATATGTGCCAGAATAAATGAAGAAGCTGCATTTCCATTCTGGAGAAGCTTGCGTTTTCTCCTCAAATCTTGTAAAATACAGCATAGAGACGAATTAGAATTCCCCATACTTAGGAGGGGTGTATATGGCCTTATATACAAAAAAGCTCATCATGTCCACATTTCAAGAAATGCTGGAGGAGCTTCCGTTTGACAAGATTACCGTAGCAGCGCTGGTGAAACGGGCAGGTATCAGCCCTAATACGTTCTACTATCATTATCAGGACATCTATGCTTTGTTGGATGCGTGGTTTCGGGAAAGGGCAGAATCATTTATCCTCAGCAATGCCCCTATTGAATGGAAAAGCACCACCAAAGCTGTGCTGCATCAATGCAAAGCCCATCCGAAAACAGTTTATCATGTGTTTAATGGCCTTTCCCGCGACCATTTGGAGCGATATATCTTTTCTTTGACCGATGATGTTTTCCTGAAGGTGGTACAGCAAGTGGCAGAGGGACGCCCGATTTCAGATAATCGTCTTCGCAATATCGCATCTTTTTGCCGTTATGCTTATATCGGCTTTGTCATGCAGTTTTTCTGGAACAATATGGAGAATGATATTGATGAGAGCGTAGACCGGCTGGGGGGTCTTTTTGATACCTTTGTGGCCGGAGCTGTCCAGAATATTGAGTGAGAAAAGAGATACATACTTCCAAAGGCTGCCCTGTACGGGGCAGCCTTTTTTTGCGCACAAATTCAAAAATGCGCAAATTTGCGTATTGATGCGGTTCCCCTGAAATTCGGAAGAATCGACTTTTTCCGCCATAGTTTTTGCGTGGAGATTTCGTTAAGATAAGAATATCCTAAAGCAATACAAAACAGAAAGGAACTGTTATTATGAATGCCTCGGAAGTGTTAAAAGGCTTTGCCATGAAGCAAGTTTACGGTTATCTGGACAAAGACCCCGACACAAATATCCCTAAGCTGCTGGATATGCTGGAAAAGTACGACAAGAGTGGTCAGGCCATCACCTCGCAAGTCGAAGGAATTCGTGCTGCACTGGCAGACCCGAACAATAACTGGTCGAAGCTGGTAAAGAGCCTGTGGACCGACATCGATGACGAGCAGCGGAAAAAGCTGGTAGAAACCGTTGCAATCAACGGTACGCTGATCGGTACACCTGCCACTATGAAAATGCAGGACAAGTATCAGTGCAATGTTCCTTGGGCAATTCTGATGGATCCTACTTCCGCCTGCAACCTCCACTGCACCGGCTGCTGGGCGGCGGAGTACGGCAATAAGCTGAACCTGACCTTTGAACAGCTGGATGATGTGATCCGGCAGGGCAAGGAGCTGGGGACCTATGTTTACATCTACTCCGGCGGCGAACCGCTGGTACGCAAGGCCGATCTGATCCGCCTTTGCGAGAAGCACAGCGACTGTGCGTTCCTCGCATTCACCAACGGTACGCTGATCGACGATGCCTTTGCCGACGAGATGCTGCGGGTCAAGAATTTCGTCCCGGCCATCAGTATTGAAGGCTTTGAGGAGGCATCCGACTTCCGCCGCGGCAATGGCACTTACCAGAAGGTCATCGAGGCCATGAAGCGTCTGAAGGCCCGGAAGCTCCTGTTTGGCATCTCCTGCTGCTACACCAGCAAGAATGTGGAGGTCATCGGCAGCGAGGAATACTTTGATTCCATGATCAATATGGGTGCAAAGTTCGCATGGCTGTTCACCTATATGCCGATTGGTGCGGCGGCTGTGCCGGAGCTGATTGCCACGGCGGAACAGCGCAAGTTCATGTATGACCAGATCCACAAGTTCCGCAAGACCAAGCCCCTGTTCACCATGGACTTCTGGAACGACGGCGACGCTGTGGGCGGCTGCATTGCCGGCGGACGCGGCTACTGTCATATCAACGCCAACGGCGATATGGAGCCCTGCGCGTTCATTCATTATTCTGATTCCAACATCAAGGAAAAGACGCTGCTGGAGTGCTATCAGTCTCCGCTGTTTATGGCTTATCGCCGCAATCAGCCGTTCAATGAAAACATGCTGCGTCCCTGTCCTGTGCTGGACAACCCCGGCCGCCTGACACAGATGGTGGACGAATCCGGCGCGCATTCCACCGATCTGCAAAGCCCGGAACGCGCTTGCGACTACTGCAACCGCTGTGTACCCGCTGCCGAGAAGTGGGCTCCGGTCGCGGATGAGCTTTGGAATTCCCTCCCCAATAAGAGAGGTACGCAGCTTACCGGCAAGATGGCAAAGAAGTCTTAATTAGGAGGCGATACTGTGGATAAAATGCTGTTCACATCGGAGTCCGTGACCTGCGGCCATCCGGACAAGGTCTGCGATCAGGTGGCGGACAAGATTTTGGACGAACTGCTGGCGCAGGATCCCGATTCCCGTGTTGCCTGCGAGGTGACCTGTGCCGAAAACCAGATGCACATTTTCGGTGAGATTACCAGCGAAGCCAAGGTCAATTACCGGGCTGTAGCACAGCAGGTCATTGCCGAAATCGGCTATACGAAGCCGGGGCGCGGCTTTGATGCAGATACCTGCGCCATTACAGTGGATCTGCATCATCAATCACCCGACATTGCGCGGGGCATCACCCGCAGCCGGGAGGCGGAGCAGCTGGATGCCGGTGCAGGTGACCAGGGCATGATGTTTGGCTATGCCTGCAAGCAGACAAAGAGTCTGATGCCGCTGCCCATTGAGCTGGCGCATGAACTGGCCAAGCGGCTGGAAACAGTACGCCGAACCGGTGAGCTGCCGTTCCTGCTGCCGGATGGCAAATCGCAGGTGACGGTGGAGTATGACGGAGACCGCCCCGTCCGCATTGCATCTGTGCTGGTATCTGCCCAGCATCAGGAGGAGGTTTCCACGGAAGCGGTACGCGCCGAGGTGCGCCGTCATGTGATGGAAGCCGTGCTGCCCGCTGAGCTGCTGGATGAGAACACCCAGTTCTATGTCAATCCCACCGGACGGTTTGTGTACGGCGGCCCGGCGGCTGATTCCGGTCTGACCGGACGCAAGCTGATCGTCGATACCTACGGCGGTTATGCCCGTCACGGCGGCGGCGCCTTTTCCGGAAAGGATGCCACCAAGGTGGATCGCAGCGGTGCATATATGGCGCGCTACATCGCCAAGAATGTCGTGGCACAGGATTTGGCCGACCAATGTGAAGTTCAGCTCAGCTATGCCATTGGTCTGGCGGAGCCCATGTCGGTACGCATTGAGACATTCGGAACGGAAAAAGTGGACAGAGGTACACTGAACCGGGCAATACGGAACAGCGTGGATATGCGTCCCGCCGCTATCATTCAAAGATTCGGACTGACACGGCCCATTTTCTCCAATGTATCCTGCTATGGACATTTTGGCAGCAACGCCTGCCTGATGCCGTGGGAGCAGACAGACCTTACGATCAAGCTGTAAATCGGACGGAGGTGACGTATTCGTGACTGTGAAGATCACCTCGGACAGCACCTGCGACCTTTCGACGGAGCTATTGCGGCAACATGATATTTCTATCACCCCATTATCGGTCTGCTGTGGTGAAAAGATCGGTGCAGACGGAACGGAAATCACTCCGGACGACATTTATGAATACGTTCGTTCAGAAGGCAAACTGCCGCAGACCAGTGCAGTAAATTGCGTGGACTACATGAAGGAATTTCACCGCTGGACGAAGCAGGGCTGCTGTGTTGTCCATTTCTGCATCAGTAGTGACTTTTCCAGCACGTATCAAAATGCCTGCCTTGCTGCCAAGGAAGTCGGAAATGTATTTGTTGTTGATTCCAGAAATCTTTCGACCGGACAAGGGCTGTTAGTCCTCCATGCAGCGGAAATGGCAGCAAACGGCTACTATGCGCAGGAGATATGGGAAACCTGTTCCGCAATGGTGAAACGGGTGGAAGCCAGTTTTGTCATAGACAGCCTCGACTATCTCTACAAAGGCGGCCGTTGCTCAGCCTTGGGTGCTTTTGGCGGAAATCTGCTTCGACTGAAACCGTGCATCGAGGTCCGGGACGGAAAAATGACGCCCGGTAAAAAGTACCGTGGCAGAATTGAAAAAGTCATGCTGCAATATGTGGAGGATCGTCTCCAGAATCGCACCGACATTGATAAGCACCGCATTTTTATTACGCACACCAAATGCAGCCCGGAAGCCGTCCAAGCGGTGCGTGATAAGATACTGGAAATTGCACCGGATTTTGAGGAAATATTAGAAACTACCGCCGGAGCAACGATCACCTCCCATTGCGGGCCAAATACATTGGGCATTTTGTTTGTGAGAAAGGATTCGTGTGATCGAAGCCGTCATGTGTGGCTGTGACGATTGGCGGCTTGGCATACCGGATTCAAACAGAAGCAACCTGTCCGATGCTTGGAGCTGCGGCGGGTGATAACCACCCGCCGCAGTATTTTACAGGAGGTTATCTATGAGCGAAAACTGTGCAAAAGTAATTCGCATCATCACGCTGCCGCAGGTTTTGGTATTTTTCCTGATTCTGCTTTTAGGCGATCAGATTCCACCGTGGCATCATGAAATGGCCATCGTGCTGCTCTGTGTTGTTCCATTGATTTCCTATTTGTATTGGCGTATTTCACCCGAACTGCGTGAACAGGGGCGCAAATCGCAAAGAAAACTTGCCATCATTTTTTCTGTAATTGGATATGTCCTTGGTGCAGTATATTGCATCGCATTTGGCGGCAGTAAGACGGAACTGTTTATGTATCTGTGCTATGTGATCTGCGGAGTCTTGATTGCGCTGTCCTCTTGCGTTTTTCACATAAAGAGCAGCGGCCATGCTGCTGGTGTGGTCGGCCCGGTCATGATCCTCGCCCTGCGGGTAAGTCCGTGGTATCTTTTTGGGCTCCTTCTGATGATACCTGTCGGGATCAGTTCGGTCAAGCTGGGACGCCATTCACCCAAAGAGCTTCTTTTGGGAAGCTGCTACCCGGTTATCGCAACATTGATTCTTCAGCTCTTTTTAAGAGGATAGCGCTTATGACCGTCTATATTTGGATCGTCGCCATCAGTGTGGCGATGACGATCGGAACATTTTTTCATCACGCTTTGCTGCGGAACTGGTACGACGTCTTTCTGGCGTTACCAATCGGGCTTGGGTGGTTTCTGGCAGCGACGGCGCTATATTTTCTGCTGCTGTACCTGATCTCTCTGACGGTAGACAAGTCCAAGCCTGTCCGAAAAAAAGAGCCGTTTTTTCGTTGGCTGCTGAATCAGACGGTATGGCTGATTCTGCATCTGGGACGGGTCGAGATTCAATGCACCGGGCTTGAAAAGCTGGAGGGTCTGTCCCCGTTTCTGCTGGTAGCCAATCACCGCTCCAACTTTGACCCGTTCATTGCTATTGCCACCTGTCCGCAGGCGGATTTAGCCTACATTGCCAAGCCAGAGATTTTTGATATTCCCATCACTGGACGCATCGTACATAAGTGCTTTTTTCTTCCTATCAACAGGACGGATAACCGCGAAGCGCTGGGAACCATCAAATATGCTGCCAAGCTGTTGCAGAAGGGAGTTGTGTCCTTTGGTATTTACCCGGAGGGAACCCGCAGCAAGACAGGAGAACTGTTGCCATTCCGCAATGGCGCGTTCCAAATTGCAAAACGCGCAGGCGCGCCTATCGTAATTGTAAAAACGTCCGGTACCGCGTTGATCGCGCATCGCTTTGCTCGAAAACGCACAATAGTCCGGTTTGATGTATTGGATGTGCTGGAGGGTTCCGCTGTTTCCAAATTGCCTACGCGAGAGATTGGCGATTACGCTCGAAGTCTGATGCTGGGAGACATGCAAACAACGCCAACAGAGAAAGAGACAAACCTATGATAACATACCATGTTTTATACAATCCCCATGCAGGGAATGGGCGCGGCAAGGAAGCCGCCTACCGGCTGGCCACGTTATTGCCCGATGACAAAATTTTGTTCCAAGATATTACGGAAGTCGACGATTACGGTGGATTTTTCGACTCGCTCCCTCATGATGACCGTGTGGTGATCGCGGGCGGCGACGGGACGTTGAACCGCTTTATCAACGATACAGCGCCGCTTATCATCGAGCGGAACATCTATTACTTTGCTACCGGCAGTGGGAACAATTTTCTCACCGACATTGGAGGAAAAGCAGGTGACGCGCCTCGTCCCATTAACCAGTACCTTCAAAAGCTGCCGTCGGTGTATGTGAACGGCACACGCCGTTATTTCCTCAACGGCATCGGCTATGGCATTGACGGTTACTGCTGTCTGGAGGGCGACCGCCAGCGGGAGCGCTCTACAAAGCCGGTCAATTATACATCCATCGCCATAAAAGGCCTGCTGTTCCACTATAAACCCACCTCCGCCGTTGTCACAGTGGATGGCGTAAAGCACACATACAAGCATGTCTGGTTGGCTCCGACCATGAACGGGCGTTACTACGGCGGCGGTATGATCCCGACGCCGCAGCAGGATCGTCTTGCGCAGCCGAAGCAGCTATCCGTTATGGTGTTCCGCAGTCCCGGTAAGCTAAAAGCCTTGGCTGTCTTTCCCTCTATTTTCAAAGGAGAGCATATCAAGCATACGGATGTGGTGGAAGTTCTGACAGGTCAGGAGATCACGGTGGAATTTGACCGTCCTGCCCCGCTTCAGATCGACGGGGAAACAATTCCAGATGTAACCACCTACCGCGCGTCGGCCTGCGCAGAGGTGCTGGCAGAAAGGTAACAGAAATGCAGAAGGTAAAGCTAAGTATTCAAGCTGAACAGACGCGCTGGCGTGTGTGGTTTTGGACAGTATGTGAGCTGTTTGTACTGTACTCCATGCTGCGCTCTCTGCATTCAGGGCCGGTGTCCGATGCGCTTGTGTGCCTGCTGGTAGGCATCGGTGTGGCAGTACCGTATATCCTTGAGGCTTTCGGCTACCGGATGTCTGATACGCTGTTTGTGTTCAGCCTGCTTTACCTGCTGGCCTCTATGTCAGGACGGATTTACAAGCTGTACTATCTCATTGCGCATTGGGATAAACTGCTGCATCTATGCGGCGGTGTGGTTTTTGCCCTGTTTGGCTCTTATCTCCCTGTGGTGATAAACAGGAAATACGAGAATGACCGTCTGCTGCGTGTGCTTGTCGCGTTAATGTTCTCCATATCTGTTTCTGCACTATGGGAATTCTACGAATTTGGCATGGATCGCTGGTTCGGCATGGATATGCAGCGGGACACGATTATTCACGCCATCCATTCTTACGACTTAGGCGAGGTCACCGGCGTGATCGGCAGCATCGACCAAATTGACAGCGTCATCGTCAATGGAGAACCGTTGGAGGGCTATATCGATATTGGCTTGATCGACACAATGGGCGATATGATGATTGAAACGGCAGGAGCTGCGGCCTACGCTGTCGTATTTGCACTGGATAAAGGCCGTCACCCCGCTTTTATCCATGCTGCAATGGCTTCTCTACCCGGAAAGAAGTCCGTTCATGCACAAGTCGAGTAACACATCGCCAGAGAATCGGCGGATACGAATCACCAAATGCCTGCTTGCATTGGTTTGGTTCACGATCATTGCAGTATGTCTGCTGCATAAAGATGAGTTTACGCTGGAGGGCATTTTGAGCTATACACCCCAGCAGCCAATTTTTGCCGCAGCAGTATTATGGATGCTGTTTGCGGTGAAAAGTCTGAGCATCTTTTTGTATAGTGGTCTGTTCTATGCTGCCAGCGGCATTTTGTTTCCATTGCCCGTGGCAATCGCGGTAAACATCGCAGGCACAGCGGTCATGGTCAGTATTCCCTATTGGTTGGGGAAAAAGCTGGGCAGTCAAGCAGTGCAGTATATTCTGCATCGCTGGCCGAAGTCCGCCATGCTCCACGACCTTCGCGGCGGCAGTGATTTCTTTTTCGTGCTGATCGTCCGCTTGCTGGGCATCCTGTCTGCTGATGTAGTCAGCGCATATATGGGGGCAGTAGGGGTGAAGTACCGGGCGTATCTTCCAGCCTGTCTGCTGGGTTTCCTGCCGACCTGTATTTTGTTTCCTATTATGGGCATGAGTATTTCGGATGTGCGTTCCCCTCAATTTCTTACTGCGGCGGGCATCGAACTTGCAGCCACTATCATTTCCTGTATCGTCTTTCATTTTTACCGTAGAAGGCACAGCTTAAATAGACAGCACATGGAGAAAAAGCATGATTAAAGCAAAAAACTTTCACACAATAAATCTGCTTGTCACATTGGATCGGAATTATGTCCAGCAGTTGAATGTTATGCTGTTTTCTGCGCTTTGTAGCGACAGTTCCGCCTATTTTTGCGTATATATTCTGCACGACGATGGTTTGGCGGATACAGATTTGATCACAACGAATGCCATCTTGGGGCAACGCGGCAAGCTGCACTTGATAAAAGTAAACGAATGCGGTTTGGCTGACGCCCCAACTTCTGACCGATACCCAAAAGCAATTTATTACCGCATTTTTGCGGCGAAATACTTGCCAGCCACACTTGAGCGGGTATTATATCTCGACCCTGATATTGTGGTACGAAAGAGTTTGCAGGAACTGTATGAATTGCCGATGAATACAGCATATTTCGCAGCGGCCTCTCACATACGGGCGCTACTGCACCGCTTTAATGAACTGCGTCTCGACATGGGCGAGGACAGCCCTTATATCAATTCCGGTGTAATGCTGATGAATTTGCAGGCATTGCGGGCAGAGCAGGACACACAAGAAGTGTTCAACTATATGGAGGCACACAAAGGGCGGCTACTGCTTCCAGATCAGGATATTATCAGCGCCTTGTATGGACAGCGCATTCTTCCGCTGGACGCTGTCCGCTATAACATGACAGAAAAGCTATATGCCCTTCATCGGCGCAAAGGCACCGGAATGACGTTAGAGGATGTGCATCAACAATCTGCTGTTATTCATTACTGTGGGCGGAATAAGCCGTGGAAATCGGGGTACATTGGCGAATTAAATGTGTTTTATGAGGAAATTGTCTCTCAAATGAAAAAACAATGCCAGCTTTGGCAGAAAGGATAAGTGAACTATGAGCATTACAGAAAAGATTTCCCATGCGGCGGAGCGCAAAGCCTTTGAAACAATCTTGGACTCCATGCTGAAAAAGGGCCAGACGCAGGATGTGGGTGACCTTGCCGAGCAGCTCGTCGACATGATTCAGAAGATCCACAAGGGGACGTGGAGTGATAATTCCTATAAGACGCTGCGGATGATCGCGGAAAACCCCAACGGGAAGTGGGCGCATTACACTCAGCGGCTCATTCGGGAAAATGACCCCTACATACTTAAGACATTTTTGACCAACGCGGCCTACGAGGGCGGCTTCCGGGGCTATCAGACTGCGCAGGAAAATGCAAGAAAATATGACATCAATGTGCCCTGGCTCATCCTGATGGATCCCACCTCTGCCTGCAATATGCACTGCACTGGCTGCTGGGCGGCAGAATATGGTCACAAACAGAGCCTGACCTTTGAGGAAATGGATCGGGTGTTGACTGAGGCCAAGGAACTGGGCACCCATGCCTGCCTGTTCACCGGCGGCGAGCCGCTGCTGCGGAAGAAGGACATCATCCGCCTGTGTGAAAAGCACCGCGACATGGCGTTCCACGCCTTTACGAACGGAACGCTCATTGACGAGGAATTTTGTCAGGAGATACTGCGGGTGGGCAACTTCTTCGTGTCCATCAGCGTCGAGGGCTTTGAGGAAGCCAACGATGGCCGCCGGGGACAGGGACATTTCCAAAAAGCGCTGGACGCGATGGAGCTGATGCACAGCCACCGCATTCCTTTTGGCGTGTCCATCTGCTACACCAGCCAGAACTACAAGGTGGTCACCAGCGACGAGTTCCTGGATCTTCTGATTTCCAAGGGCTGCATTTTCGCATGGTATTTCCACTATATGCCCGTTGGTCTGAACGCCGATACATCCCTGTTGCTGACACCGGAGCAGAGAGCATATATGAAAGACCGTGTACGGGAGATCCGCGGGCTTACCGGCGGCAAGGAACTGTATTGCATTGACTTTCAGAACGATGGTGAGTTTGCAGGCGGATGCGTAGCTGGCGGCAGAATTTACTGTCACATCAACGCCGCAGGCGATGTGGAACCCTGCGTGTTCATTCATTACTCCAGCGCCAATATCCGTGACAAGAGCTTTTTGGAGTGCTTGCAGCAGCCGCTGTTCAAGCTCTACCGAAAGGGACAGCCCTTCAACGGCAACCACTTGCGCCCCTGCCCCATGCTGGAAAACCCCGAGCTGCTGCCGAAGATGGTGGCAGAGAGCGGCGCGCACTCCACTGACTTGGAGGCACCGGAGAGCGCGGAGCATCTTTGCAACAAGTGCAAGGCTTACGCCGATTGCTGGAAGCCGGAAGCGGACAAGCTGTGGACGGAAGAAAATCATATCTGATGGAGATATAAATATGAAAAAGGTAAATCATGACTGTTGTGAAAAGAAGCACTGCAAGTGCAGAGGCTTTCTGAAATTCGTTTTCGGTGCGGGTTTTCTTGGTTTACTTGCGGACATGGTATATGGCTATCTGGAAGAGGATAAGCCATGTCCGCTGAAAGGATGGCTGGCTAAGCACGGGAACGAAAGTACCGCTGAATTTGAGGATTTCGACGATTGACACCAACTTTTTAACAGAGGCGGCGGCTCGTATGAGCCGCCGCCTTTTGCACGATTACCGCTCAGGGTCACTTCTTTTTCGTTTGATGATTGAATTTCGATGCTGCTCCTGCCTTTTGTGAGCAATGAGTTGTCGCGCCTGCCGTTCTTCTGCATCCTCTCCAAGCAGATGAGACGCTTCCTGCTTGGCACTGAGCAGCATAGTAAGAGATGGCTTCTCATGCATGGCATCCTCTAACTGCTTTTCTGACTCCTTTTCCTGTGCAGGACGGATGCCCTGCCGTGCTTTGTACAACTCCACCGGGTCAAAATCCGCAGCCTGCGCTTTCAGTTCTGCGTATTCGTCCAAAGCCTTATCCAACTCGGCAGAGTATTTTTGCTCCTGTGCCTCTAACTTTTTTAGACCAGCCTCCATGGTGGCAATATCCTTGCGGAACGCCTCTGCGCCTGCATCCTCTGCATATTCAAATCTTTGCAAAAGGAGCGCCTTTTCAGAACGCAGTTCTTCCAAATCTTCTGTCAGCTCGGCAATGCGGACAGCCAGCGCCTTGTGGCGTTTCACATGGTATATTGGCACTTCCTTTATCTCTGCAACCAACGATTTGCGCTCCTTGCTCTTTTCCTTGATCTGCTGTACCAGACCGGTGTAACGCTCCAGCTCCGGCTTCCATACGGCAAGGGATTTTTGAATATGCGCTTTGCCGCTGCGAATATGAGAGAGCTGATAACAGAAGATCATCACACGGCTGCGCAGCTTCTCCAGCCCCTCCGCAATGGCGGGAACAGTACGGGCAACCAGTGCGGCCAGCTTCTTGACTTCGGCTTTCAACTCCCGCAGCAACGCATTGTCGGCTTTGATTTGCCGGTTCAATTCACAGCGGTCAGAGATGATTCCCTTGCGCTCCAACGCCTGCGCCGTCACACCTTCATGGATGGTAGGAATCTCGTCAATACCCCGTGCGGCGTTGCTTCGGTGGTCAATGCGTTCCTCTCGCCCGGCTCGTTTCAGATAACGGTTGGACACATCTGCCCATGCTGCCCGCCATGCCGCAAGCTGTTCCTCGCTGTTCCGGCGTTCAGAGATGGGATTCTGTCTGCCGTAGCGGGTGCTTTTGGGATGCTTGTCAGCCCGGACAAGCCCCTGTGCATCAGCCTCGGAAGGAACCATATACACCTTCTTTTTGCCGACCTTGTAGGGATATTGTTTCTCCCACCCCTCGTTCTGTGCCGTCCGGAACTCAGCGGCAGTGAAGCCGCGTTCCTCGCCGTTTTTCATGCAGAGGTATTCCTTCTCGGTCTTGTACTGCCACTTGCCCTGTTCATCCAACGGGCGCACTGTCAGCAGAATGTGCGCGTGGGGATTGTGGCCGTCCGTGTCATGAATGGCAGCATCGGCGCACATCCCGTTTGATACGAACTGCTCCCGGATAAATTCTTGCAGCAACTCGATCTGCTCTACGCGGTTCAGCTCTATGGGCAGGGCAACGACAAATTCACGCGCCAACCGGCTGTCCTTGGCAGTCTCCACTTCCTCTACGGCGTTCCAGAGCTGTTCCCGGTCTTTCCATTCCTGCGGGGCATATTCCGGCAAGAAAACCTCCTGCCAAACAAGCCCCTGTTTTTTTGTGTAGTCATGCTGTATCCCGTCGTAATCGTTGTAGAGACGGGAACAGCTCAGATAAGCGGAGGCGGCCACGGCGGAGCGCCCTGCGCCCCGACTGACCACCTTCGCTTCCAGATGATAAATTGCCATTGTTCGTTTACCTCGTTTTTTCTGTTTCTCTTTCGCAAAAGAGAAAATGGACGGGCAGGATGCCCGTCCATCTCTGCGGCAAAGCTGCCGGTGGCAGGTTTGCGCAGGCAGGCGGCAACAGGGGTAGAGAATTTCTACCCCCAATTCTCTGCGCCTGTCGCAGGGAATTTGCCGTCTGCGCAGACGATGACAGCAGCGCCCGCAGGTGCTGTGGCATTGTCTGGAGGCTTCCGCAGAAGCCGCATCTGCCTCGCAGAGCGCACGGCTTGCCAACGGCAAGTACCACCGCCCCTTCGGGGTGGTGAATAAGTGCGCCCTTCGGGACAAAAAAGAGGAAGGCCCCCGGTTTCCCGGAGACCTCCCTGCGGATTCAATCGTGCTGCAACAGCTTCTGCATCAGATAATCCTCCAGTACAGTCGGCTCCATCGTCCGCACTTCCGGCAGCACCTTTTCCAGAATTGCACCCTCCTGAATGAGCCTGCGAGTCCTCACTTTGCGTTCTTTGACCCGATCCCGCGCCTGCGCTTCCTCCAACCGGTGCTGCGCCTGCAACAGCTTCTTTTCTGCATCTGTCATGTGAGCATCCTCCTCACTTTCGTTTCTGCCAGACAATCTCGTATCCCAGCGCATCGGCAAGCTGAGCAGCCTCGACGTAGCACAGGGATTCCCGCTGGAGCTTGTTTGAAAGATTGGAAACGCTGTCAGACCAACCGTGTTCGTCCCGCAGCAGATCGACCATCTCCTGCATAGTCATGCCCTGACGAACGATGTACGACTTGATCTCATTTCTCAGATTGGATTTCATTAGCTTTTTACCTCCATATTTTCGTGATATTGGTTTTTGAGTAAGTGAACTGTGTGCGCTTTGCGGTGAAAAATCTGCCGTGCCACAAATCCGCTCAAATTTCCGTCCGTGATGCCCTGTTCGCAACAGCACCCTATCGGCTTTATCGTTCTGCGTGAGGTCATACGAAACGGTGGGATATGCCGCCGTCAGGTGCAGCCGCTTCACGCTTCGGTAAATCACTGGATGGTGCAGTGCTTTCGACTTGCGGTGAGAATTTTCACGGATTTCACAAGCATTGATTTAAGGGCGCAAAATTGAGCTGCCCGTGTACGGCTCGGTACGGCAAAACTGGCTTCTGTACGCTGCTGTACGCCGGTTTTGCGTACCAGCCGTCGGTTTAGCGGCAGATTTTACACGCTGCCGTGAAATGCTTCACGGTGCGCACAAGCAAAAGCAGTTTTTAAGAATGGAATCAAAAACAGCCGTACAGAGTGTACGGCGTGTACGGCAATTTTGAAGTCCGCTCCTCATTTTTAATATGGCAGCGGATTGATCACCTCAATGCCCACAAAGCCCCGCACCCGCTTACCGCCGACATGAACATTGTTGGTGGCCTCTACATTGTAAAGCCGCTCATTTTGTGCAAGCTCGGAGCTGACGCGGTTGGCGGACATGGGCTTCTGCGCGTTATCGTCGCACCATCTTGTGTAGGCTTCATAGATCGCCTTGGAGCTGGCTTCACTGTCTGCCCGAAAGCGGATATATCCCTCGGATTGCAGAAACTCGATCACATTGTTGCTGCTGCGCTTGACCGTCTCCATGTTCTCTCTGGCTTTGCCCGAAATGCTGAACTGATAGTTGTTCCCGATGAGCCGGTGCAGCCCTTCCAGACACCAGAGAAAGATACCCTCCTTTTCCCGCAGCAGCTTGTCCACCAGAAACGGATCGTCTGCTCTGCCTGCGGGGCGATCTCTGGTGGTCAGCACGATCTGACGGCGAAAGAAACCGTCGGATTTGTCGTGCAGGGCGGTCAGCGCACCGTTGCCGAAGCAGAGAAATCGCACATAGAGCTGACTCTGATAGCTCTGAACGCCCTTGCGCTCCATATCCATCTTGCACTCCGAAGTCACGATAGATTTGATATAATTGGTCTTGGGCAGGGCGCTCATGTCCATATCGTCGTCCACCATCAGGAGCTTGTTTTCCAAATCCGCGCGGCTGAACCGGTTGCTCTCCACCTTCTGGATACTGGTGGTATTCATGCTGTCGCCCAACAGAGCGCGCATGACCAGCCCGATGCGGCTTTTGCCCTCGCCGCCCTTGCCGATGAGCATGAGCATCTTCTGTCCCTTGGTGG